>JBQCIY010000001.1:0-11956 GCA_051953275.1 Devosia sp.
GATGGCACGGGCCTCTTCGGCCTTGCGCGCGGTTGCTGCCGAGGCGCGGGATTCGGGCAGCTCAGTGACGGCAAAGCCGGTGAGTCCGAGAGCCTTGCCGCCGGCCTTGGCACGGTCGAGATAGCGGGCGACGAGCTCTCGCTCAGGCCCCTGCTTCATCCGGCCGATGGCAACAATGCCAACGCGCACAAGCGATCAGTGCGCGTCGGCGGCGAAGTCCGCCTGCCACATCTTTTCGATGTTGTAGAACTCGCGCACCTCGGGCCGGAAGATGTGGACGATCACGTCGCCACCATCGACCAGCACCCAGTCGGCATGCGGCAGGCCTTCGATGCGCGGCTTGCCGAAACCGTTGTCGCGCAGGGCCTTGACCACCTGGTCGGCGACGGCGCTGACGTGACGGTTGGAGCGGCCGGAGGTCACGACCATATGGTCGGCCAGCGAGGATTTGCCGGCGATATCGATCGCAACGGTGTCCTCGGCCTTGGCGTCATCAAGGCTGTGCAGAACGATATCGAGCATTTTGGGTTCGGGAGTGGGTTCCGGTGCCGGTGCCGGCTTTTTTCTGGGCGCTGCAGCCATCAATCGGCCTTCGCCCATGCGCGTGCATGAGTCATGCGGTTTTCAGCATTCCTTGCAGTTGGGATCGGTCGGTTCGCAACAGTATTGCGATGGTCTTTGTCCCGTTCATCAGCCCTAAGGCTGCACCAAGCATAATGGTGCTTCGTTGCTTATTGTGCAAGGCGAAGGTCTCAAAGTGATGAAGATGGGGCCGTCGAGAGTCCTCACCGCGTCGCATTGACGTTGCTGACCACCAGCCCGTTGAGCATCAGCACGCCGCGCAGGCTGGCATTGTCCTTGCCCAGCGTCAGGTAGCCATTGCCTGAGGCGATGGTTCTGCCGGCCTTATTGAGCATGTCGTAGGTGAAATTGAGGTTGCGCCCGTCGATTTCGCCGGTGAGCTTGGCTAGGCGATCCGGGCTCTGCAGCGTGCCCGTGACGGCCCTGTCGTTTTGCTTGAGGATCAGCGGCATGCCCGGCTTGCCGCTGCTGTCGACCAACGTCCACAACCCGTCGAAGTTCGCCGACGCGGTCGCGGTCGAAGCCATGGGGCCAGTGTTGACCGCCGGAGCGTCGCCGCTGCTGACCGCGCCGGGAGAGGGCGGCTGGACCACCGCGAAGCTCTGTGCGCTGCCGTCGAGGCTGAGGAACTTCTGCGCAGTGAAGCCCCCATCCGCAAGTTGGCACCAGCCGAACTTGCAACGCACCGAGACCGTCTGGCCTTCGTGGAGTTGACCGGTCACACTCGAGCCGTGCGAGTTGGGGGCGCTGCGGATGTTGACCCCGCTCAGCACGGTGGCATCGACGAACGGCCCGTCGAAGTTGGGTATAGCCTGTTCTGTCGTCACCGTGGCGGTCGAATTGCCTGAGCCGTTCGCATTGATGCCAAAACTCAGCATCTGCGCGCGGGCAGGGCTTGCCAGAAGCGGGGCCAGAAGACCGATCGCGGCGATGATGCGCATGGCGGTTCCCCCCTCAGACGCGAAAGACTAGACCCGCGAAGCGGCGCGCGCGAGGCTCTTGCGGATCGCCGTCGACGACGCATTCGACATCAGCCCCCTGAGATACACCCAGGCCGGCGGAGCCGACTCCGCCAGGTTAGCCGCTTCCCCCTCAGGCAGCCGGGCCTTGGCGAGCGCTGTTGCCGCGACTGAATGCGTCGCGCGGATTGTCGTTCCCGGGCGGGCGTAGACCGCCATGGGCACGCGGTTCGCGATCTCCTGCCAATGCTCCCAGTGGTCGAATGTCTGGAGGCTGTCGGCGCCCATGATCCAGACGAAGCGGCTCGCCGGATGGGCGTCCGTCAGGAAGCGGATGGTCTCGAAAGTGTAAGCGAACTGGTACGACACTTCGAAGGCAGTGACCACCAGACGCGGGTCGTCCATGATCTTGACGGCTTCCGCAAGACGCTGATCGAGGGGAGCGAGCTCGCTATGGTCTTTCAGGGGATTGCCGGGTGAGACCATGATCCAGACGCGGTCCAGCGCGAGGCGCTTGAGGCATTGCAAAGCCACCAGGCGGTGGCCTTCGTGCGCCGGATTGAAGCTGCCACCGAACAGGCCGATGCGGTCGCCTGGCCCGGCGGGAGGAAGGTCGCGAGCCGTCATCAGGGCCTGAGCTGTCCGTTGCCCCGGACCAGATATTTGAAGCTGCAAAGCTGCTCCAATCCCACCGGACCGCGGGCGTGGAACTTACCGGTTGCAATGCCGATCTCGCCGCCGAAGCCGAACTCACCGCCGTCGGCAAACTGGGTCGAGGCGTTGTGCAGCAGGATGGCGCTGTCGATCTCGGTGAAGAAGCGCTCAACCGAAGCGAGGTCCTCCGTGACGATGGCCTCGGTGTGGTGCGAGCCATAGCGATTGATATGGGCGATGGCCCCGCCGACATCGTCCACCACCTTGACGGACAGGATTGCGTCTTCGTACTCGGTGTGCCAGTCCTCCTCCGTCGCAGGCTTGGCGTCGGGCCAGGCGCGCCGCACCGTCTCGTCGCCGCGGATCTCGCAGTTGCGGGCGGCCAGCGCGTCGAGCACCGGCTTCAGGTGCGTTGCGACCACGTCCTTGTGGATCAGCAGCGTCTCGGTGGCGCCGCAGATGCCGGTGCGCCGCATCTTGGCGTTGACCGTGACGTTGATCGCCATGGTCAGACCGGCGCTCTTGTCGATGTAGGTGTGGCAGAGGCCCTCGAGGTGCGCGAACACCGGCACCCGGGCTTCTTCCTGTACCCGCGCCACGAGGCTCTTGCCGCCGCGCGGCACGATGACGTCGATATTGCCGCCGAGCCCCGCCAGCATCTCGCCCACGGCGGCGCGGTCGGTGGTCGGCACGAGCTGGATGGCATCGAGCGGCAGGCCTGCGGCCTCGAGTCCCTCGAGCAGGCAGGCATGGATGGCGCGCGACGTCCTTGTCGAGTCCGAGCCGCCGCGAAGGATCACGGCGTTGCCGGATTTGAGCGTCAGGGCGCCCGCGTCGGCGGCAACGTTTGGGCGGCTTTCGAAGATGACGCCGATGACGCCGAGCGGCGTCCGGACCCGCGAGATGTCGAGGCCGTTCGGGCGTTGCCACTCGGCCATCACCGTGCCGACCGGGTCGGGGAGCGCGGCAATGTCGCGCAAGCCTTGCGCGACGCCGGCAAGGCGGGCTTGCGTTACGGTCAGGCGGTCGAGGAAGGCACTCGATATACCGCGTTTCTTGGCAGCGGCGATGTCTTCGGCATTGGCGGCGAGGATGGCCGGGGTTTCGGCCAGAATCGCGTCCGCCGCGGCGAGCAACGCCTGGTTCTTGGCGTCCGTGGCGGCAAAGGCAAGGACGCTCGCCGCCTGGCGGGCGCGCTCGCCGATGGCCGACATCAGCGTTCTGATCTCGGGGTCGATCGCGTTCATGCCTTCGCCTCCGCGCCCACCAGCAGCACGAGGTTGTCACGGTGGACCAGTTCCGCCCGCGCGCCAAGCCCGAGGATGTTGCCGGTGGCGCGGGAGTTCTTGCCCTTGACCAAGTCGGCCTCCTCGCGGTCGAGGCTCACGAGGCCGCGGGCAATCTCGTGGCCATCGGGGTCGAGCACCGTCACGGCATCGCCTCGCACAAAGTCGCCGCTGACCCGGGTAACGCCGATCGGCAGCAGACTCTTGCCGTCGAGCAGGGCGCGGACCGCGCCGGCGTCAACATGGACCTGGCCGGTGATCGCGAGCGCTCCCATGATCCATCTTTTTCGCGCTTGTGCACGCGATTCTGCGGCCGCAAAGAGCGTATGTGTGCCCCCATTTTGTAGCGCGCGAAGGGGGTGCAAACCCGTCCCCTTGGCGATGATCATGGCGGTGCCGGCCAGCGTGGCGATCTTGCCCGCCTCGATCTTGGTGGTCATGCCGCCGCGACTCAGATGGCTCGCCGCACCCCCCGCCATCGCCTCGATTTCTGCAGTGATCTGAGGGACATACGGGATGTGATGCGCGCCCGGATCCTTGCCCGGGGGGGCCGTATAGAGTCCGTCGATGTCGCTCAGCAGCACCAGGCAATCGGCCTCGATCATGGTCGCCACGCGCGCACTCAGTCGATCGTTGTCGCCATACCGGATCTCGGCGGTGGCAACGCTGTCATTCTCGTTGATGATGGGGACGGCACCCAGACCCAGCAGCGTCGTTATCGTCGTGCGGGCATTGAGAAAATAGCGCCGCTCCTCAGTAATATTGGGTGTTATGAGGATTTGGCCGGCGACGATGTCGTGCCGCGCGAGGCTTGCGGACCAGGCCTGGCTCAAGGCAATCTGGCCGGCGCTGGCGGCTGCCTGCTGCTGTTCGAGCGTCAGGGTCGCCGCGGTCAGGCCGAGAAGGCCGCGGCCGAGTGCGATCGCGCCGGATGAGACGACCACAATCGATCTTCCGCTGGCCTGCAGCGCCGCCAGGTCCTCGGTGAGCGCCTCCAGCCAGTCAGCGCGCACCTTGCCGGAGGCGCCGTCGACGATGGTCGCGGAGCCGATCTTGATGGTGAGCCGCCGATAAGGAGCGAGTGCGTCGGCCATCAGGGTGTCCAGTGTACCTGTGCCTGCCGCCGGACCGCCTCGGCCAACTCGGCCTTGGCGTCATCCAGGGTTGAGATAACCCGGTATAGGACTTGATCCACACCCTGCCCGGTCGCGCCGGAGGCGGCGAGGACATCGGCCTTGCTCAGGCGCTTGAGGCTCGCGACCTTCTTCTTCACCTCCTCGGCTGGCAGCGCATCAATCTTGTTCAGGACGACGATCTCGGGTTTTTCCGCGAGCTCGTCATCGTAGGCAGCAAGTTCGCTGCGGATGATCTTGTAGGCCTCCTTCACGTCCTCCTGCGTTCCATCGACCAGATGGATCAGAACGCCAGTGCGCTCGACGTGGCCGAGGAAGCGGTCTCCTATCCCGGCACCTTCATGGGCGCCCTCGATCAGACCGGGAATATCGGCCAGAACGAAGTCGCGCTCGCCGATCCGGACGACGCCGAGGTTGGGATGAAGTGTCGTGAACGGGTAGTCGGCGATCTTGGGCTTGGCCGCCGATACCGCCGCGAGAAAGGTGGATTTGCCGGCGTTCGGCAGACCGACAAGCCCGGCGTCGGCAATCAACTTCAACCGAAGCCAAATCCACTTTTCGGTGCCTTCCTGTCCAGGGTTTGCGTGTCGCGGCGCCTGGTTGGACGAGGTCTTGAAGTGGGCGTTGCCGAAGCCGCCATTGCCGCCCGCCAGTAGCGTCATGGTCTGACCGACTGCGGTAAAATCGGCAATCAGCGTCTCGTTGTCGTCTTCGAAAATCTGGGTCCCGACGGGCACGCGCAGCACAACGTCCTTGCCTTTGGCGCCGTGCCGATCCTTGCCCATGCCATGCACGCCGGTCCCGGCCTTGAAATGCTGCTGGTAGCGGTAGTCGATGAGGGTGTTGAGGCCGTCGACGCAGGTCACGATCACGTCCCCACCGCGTCCGCCGTTGCCCCCGTTCGGGCCGCCGAATTCGATGAATTTCTCGCGCAGAAAACTGACCGAGCCGCTGCCACCGTCGCCGGAGCGAACATAGACCTTGGCCTGATCTAGGAATTTCATGAGGCGGTCCTCAAGCGTCGCGCCACCGTCTCCGCCCAGCGGGCGCGCGTCAGCTCGGTGTCGATATGGCGCACCTCCTGTTTGCGCGCAAGGCAGAGCCGGTAGGAGCTGCCGGTTTCAGTAAAGCCGACCTTGCGCTGTACGGCGAGCGAGGCGCGGTTGAAGGCGAAAACTCCCGACGCCAGCGTCACGGCTCGGGTGACGTCGAAATACCAGTCGACAATGGCCTCGACTGCCTCGGTCATGAAGCCCCGGTTCCAGAAGGGCTCTCCCAGCCAATAGCCGATCACCGTGCCCTGCGCGTCCGGATGGAAACCGGCGTGGCCGATCAGGCCCTCGCCCGGCAATTCGAGAGTGAATCCGGTTTCGCCCGGCGGCCGGTCGGGCCGCCAGGTGCGAAGCCACGCCTCGGCGTCGGCTTCGCAATATGGATAGGGCACGCGCGACAAATTGCCGGCGACGCGAAAGTTGTTGAGGTAGCGGGCGATGCGGGCTGCATCGTCCGGCTTTGGCTGCCGGAGCAACAGACGCCGGGTGCGAAGCTCTACATCCATCTCGGCCTCTCGAGCTCGAGCAGCACGAGAGGCTTGTCGCCGGTTTGAGCTCGGCGGGTCTTGGCTTTGCTGGCGCGGTGGAAACCGAGCTTTTCGAGGACACGCAGCGAGGCTGCATTGTCCTCAAGCGCACGGGCGACGATCAGTTCGTACTGGTGCGTGCGGTGCGCCGCATCGATCAGCGCCCGTCCGGCCTCGGTCATCAATCCGTTGCCCCAGTGCGGTTCGCCAAGCCAGTAGCCGAGTTCGGGAGCATCACCTTCACGGAAGGAGAAGCCAATAACACCGACCAGATGTTCGTCGAGCGTGATGGCATAGGGCCGCTCGTCGGCTCGCTGCGAGACGATTTCGACGAATCCCACCGCATCGGCGCGGGTATAGGGGTGCGGCAGACGCACGAGCCGATCGGCGATCGACTTGTTGTTGGCCAACCGGATGAGGTCAGGGACGTCGCCGCGGATCGGGGCTCGCAGCACGAGGCGCCTGGTCTCGATCTTGCCGGGCAGCACGTCGCGCACGCGCCGCACAGTGAGCCGATGCGTCGCCTGGGCCAGCTCGGCGATGGCACGATCGGTGCCCCCCTGATGATAAACCGGGCGCACCGCCTCGATGACGTCTGCCTGAGTCTTGAGCTTCTTCATGATGCGAGCCTTTCAAGATTTCCCACTCGCACGATGACTTCTCCATCCGAGAGGGCCCGGTAGCGCGCCTTCCTGGCCGCCATATAGCTCACCACTTTCTCAGCCGCGGCCGCCTCAGGGTGGGTCGAGCGATAGTGTGGAACGATGGTGAAAGGGGTGAGACCGAGCCCGGTCCAAACCAGGGACTCGTCATAGCCGTCCGGGCATTCGAACGGATCGTCCATCAGCTCGAGCCCGCGCAGGGTCGGGCCCGCGACGACGGCGCCAGCGGCGTAGCCGCCATAGGCGATGGCATCGGCCTCGAGGAGGTCGCGGACGACGCGATCGAAGCCCGAAGCCCGCATGGCGCGGCGGAGGATGAAGCTGTTGCCGCCCATCACCCAGACAAGATCGAACCTCTCGAGCCGATGCGTCAGGCTTTGCGGATCACCGAAGTAGGCGCGCAGGTCGAGCTCATGCGGCTCGAGCCCAAGCGAACGGAATTCGGCCATCGGGTTGTAGACTTCGGCGCGATACATCTCGCGCGCCATGGCATGGCGGTGGTCGTAGCCATTGGCGATCACCGCTACTCCCTTGCCGCGCAGCATCGCAAGCAAGGCTCCGGCGCGCTCGCCCAGCCGTTCCGACGAAAGATACAACCGCATTTTCACCGCCTCAAAGCGAAAAGGGGAACCGGATTCCGGCTCCCCTTGGAACTTTGCTTGGCGGTGAGTGCCTTGCCGGGGAGCTGGTCTCCGGCAGGGATTTTTGACCTACCGGGTTATTCGGCTGCGTCCATGTGCGGGAGTACCGACACCGTGGATCGTTTGTTGGCTCGGGTTTTGAAGGAGACGGTGCCGTCGACCGTGGCAAAAATCGTGTGGTCGACGCCAATGCCCACGCCCGAGCCGGGGTGCCATTGGGTACCGCGTTGACGAATGATGATGTTGCCGGCGATCACGTTCTCGCCGCCGAACTTCTTGACGCCGAGACGACGGCCAGCGGTATCGCGACCATTGCGGGACGAGCCGCCTGCTTTCTTGTGTGCCATTCGTCTAGCTCCTTATTCCTTGTCCGCCTTGGGGGCAGCCTTCTTCGCCGGCGCCTTCTTGGCAGCGGGCTTATCGCCCTCGGTCTTCTTGGCGGCGGCCTTTTTAGCCGGCGCCTTCTTGGCGGGCTTCGCCGCCGCTTCGTCAGCCGCCGGCGCTGCCGCCTTCGGCGCGGTGGCCTTGGCCGGCGCCTTCTTGGCCGATGCCTTGCGCGCCGGCTTCGGCGCCTCGGCGACCGGCTCGGCGATCACGGCGGTCGTTGCCTGGTGCTGCGCCGCAGCGCGTGCCCTGATCTTTTCGTCGGCGGTCAGCGAGGTCTTCGCACCACCGATCAGAATCTCGCCGATCCGAACCGTCGACAGGATCTGCCGGTGGCCGTTGCGGCGGTCGAAATGCTGACGCCGGTGCTTCTTCTGAATGATCACCGTTCGCGATTTCTTGGTGCCGACCAAGTGGCCGGCCACTGACGCACCGGCAACCAAGGGCGCGCCGACCGTCACGTCGTCGCCATTGCCGACCATCAGCACCTCACCGAAGGTCACCACATCGCCGGGCTCGGCGACGAGCTTTTCGACCTTCACCAGGTCGTTGGCGGCAACTTTGTACTGTTTGCCCCCGGTCTTGATCACTGCAAAATTCATCGTTCACCCGGCACGCCGGCCGGTCCTTCTGTCGCGCCCTGCGGCGGAGGTCACTGGCGATTGTGCGCCAAAACCTCGCTTTTTCGCCGGTCTCAACCGGCCTGCCTCGGACTGCGGTTTGACAAAACCAAAACACGCACCGGTCTCCCGGCGCGTGTAGTCGGGCGCTTATGGTCGAAAAAGCCCCGACGAGTCAAGTGAAAGGCCGCGAGACCGGGGCGATCAGGGGCTGGCGTACCAATCGCGCAACCGTACGTCGGCAACGTTGCCGACCAGGTCCTTTAGGGCCTGCGTATCGGTGCCACGGTAGTGGTAGGGATAGACGATCTTGGGCTTGAACGCCTTTATCGCCTCGGCCGCCTGCTGCGGCGTCATGGTGTAGGGCTGGTTCATGGGCAGGAAGGCGATGTCGATGCCGGCCAGTGCTTCCATTTCAGGGGTCGGCTCGGTGTCGCCCGCGATGTAGATCGTCTTGTCCCCGAAGGTCAGCACATAACCGTTGCCGCGACCCTTGGGATGGTATTGCTGCTTGTTCGGCGAGGTATTGTAGGCGGCGATCGCGGTCACCGGCAGGCCGTCGATGGTGCTGCTGTCGCCGTTCTTGAGCACGGCCACCCGGGCCTTGAGGGCGGCCGGAATTTGGTCGGCGACGGCCTGCGGACAGACGATAGGCGCCTGGCCGGCGATCTTGTTGAGATTGGCGGGGTCGAAATGATCGGAATGCTCGTGGGTGATCAGGATGCCCGTAGGCGCGGTCCGCCCGGTGAAATCGACCTTTGCCGGATCGACGTAGAGCACGTGGTTGCCCTGTTGCAGAATCAGCGTCGCATGGTTGAGCGGCTGGATGGTGACATCGCCGGTCGAGGTCGAGAGCGTGTCGGGAGGGGGAAGGGCCGCAAAGGCGCGACCGGCGGACGCAATGGCAGGCATGGCGGCAAGTCCCAAAATTACGAAGCGGCGGGTGAGCATCAAGTCCTCCAGAAGCTGGATGTGCAGAAACTCCAACGCCCTGAGGCGGTTGCTCATCCACAGGGCTGGTGCATTAGTTTGGGCGGACCGCGATGAGCCGGGAGCGAATTTCGTCGGCGCCAGCCTGTTCCGCGCGCAGTACCCGGTGCTTGTGTATGGCCTGCCAACCCTCGAGCGTCCAGGGCTGAGCATTCGCGGGGACGGCGATCGCGGGCAGGTAAGCAAACGCTTCATGCAATTCCGCTTCGATCATCACCGGGATGAGGCTGGGCCGATATTCGCCGCCCTCGAAGGCATCGAGCAGGTCGCGCTCGAACGGCGTGAGGTCAGTCAGCACCAAACCCGGGGCCGCTCCGCCCGGACGGCGGACCAGTGCAGGATAGATGCGGCCTGGATAGCTGAGCGCGACGAAGCCAGGTGCCGTCGCGGGAATGAGGTGACCACCCCGCAGTGGCCGGCCGAGCACGGCGGCCAGAAGGTCCGGGTCGCGCAGCGTGCCGTAGACGAAAAGCAGGTCGCTCATCGAGGCTCTGCAAGCGGTTGCAGGTCTAGGTTTGCTATGCCATAAGCCGCCGCGTGTCGACTGGCCGCCCGCGGCCGCGCACCTCGCGGAGAGGTGGCAGAGTGGTCGAATGCACCGCACTCGAAATGCGGCGTGGGGGCAACTCCACCGGGGGTTCGAATCCCTCCCTCTCCGCCACCTAGTCCATTTTATATAATGATTTCAATATTTTAGTTTGAACAAGTGGTTTTGATCCATCATCCTACCCACCAACCATTTGCAGGTGCTTTGATAAGGTGAATGGGGCGCCCGTCGGCCCACCCCAGATGGCCTCATGGAGTATTCCCTCCATTCCGCAGGTCCAGATCGGCGTGGTCCGGGCCTAAGTCACGCGTCGGGCTGAACGTCCGAGTTGGTTGTGCCCACCGTATCCTTGAACAACTCCTCGGCGTCGCCGTCGCTCAGCGGCGGTACCAACATCGTTCGGGCGAGCTCCCGCTTGCGAGAAAGTAGTCGGTCAAGGTGGACATCAAAGGAGGTGTCCTGGAACACCGGATGCCGCGCCATTGGAATGTGTACAGTCACCGGTTTGTTTTGGCCGATGCGATAGACGCGGTCATTGCACTGGTCCTCGACGGCGGGGTTCCACCAGCGGCTTAGGTGAATCACGTGGTTGGCCGCAGTTATTGTCAGACCCATTCCAGCAGCCTTTGGCGAGAGCAGCAGGACGCCAAATCCCGGCGGACTGCTCTGGAAACGATCAACGACCTCCTGCCTCCGCTCGCCGGGGGTCGCACCGTTGACGATCGTCGGCTCTGCGCCGAGGCCGTAGCGCTCGGCGATCGCCGCCGAAAATATGGTCTGCACGCTCCGATCCTCGATAAAGACGAGCGCCTTTTCGCCTTTGGCGTGGATTTCATCCAACGCCATGAATGCCTGAACCATGCGTGCAGACTGAGCGGCCCATTGAGTTCTGTTGCCAGGGGTGGCGCCATCGCCGCCGCGCGGGTGCAAGGAAATGCCGCGAAGAGCGTGGATGATCTGCAGCATGTCACGCCCGCTTCCGCCGCCTGTTCTGGCGCGAGCTATCGTGTCGGCATAGGCATCGGCCTGGACCTGCGGCATCGCCACGCCGTTGTAGGCAACCACTTCACGGGGTGGCAGGCCGTCGAGGTGATCCTCCTTCATCCGGCGCAGCATGAGTGCCGGCAACCCATTGATGCCGCGGTCGAGCTTGTCCTTAAGCTCGGCCAGCGCCGCCGGGTCATTGCTCCCATAAGTTTTGGAGAATGCCTTGAGCGGCCCAAGACGGCCGGGAGCGACGCGGTCCATGAGGCACCAGAGATCCTCGATCCGGTTCTCGATCGGCGTCCCGGTCATGCCTAGGACGAAATCAGCGTTCATGGCCTTCGCGGCATGAGTGTTGATGGTCGCAGGCGACTTGATCTTCTGCATCTCGTCGAAAATCGCGACTGGAAAGGCGATGCGGGCGAAGGCGCGGTGATAGTTGGCGAGCGTCTCATAAGTGGTGAGCACCCACCCGGCATTGCGGAGCGTGTCGAGATCGAGCGCGTCCTCGGGAAGCACTTCCCGCCCCCGCTTAAGTGCAACGAGTTGCGAGCCGTAGGCCTCGACACAAGCTCCTAATGCGCTCGGCGTCAGGTGCCGCGCGGCCTCCGCCCGCCAATTCTGCAGCAGCGCCGTTGGCGCCACGATCAATATTGGACCGACGAGCGCGGCCCGCTGGGGGGCTCCCACCTGGCGGCGGTTCTCCCGGAACCAGGCAAGAAACGATAGGGCCTGCATCGTCTTGCCAAGCCCCATGTCGTCCGCGAGGAGAACGCCGGGAAGGCCGGCCAGCCAGGCATCGACCAGCCAGCTGAATCCGTCGATCTGATGCGGCTTGGGGGCCGTTAGAACATGATCGGCCGGGAAAACTTTGGGGGCGGCGCTTGGGCGGCGGGTGGAGGCCACCGCGTACCCCTGCTCCTCGATATTCTCAT
>JBQCIY010000002.1:0-2102 GCA_051953275.1 Devosia sp.
GAACGGCCGGCGGGCCTGGGAGGTGGAGAGATCTTTGATGGCCATCTTCTGCGTTTCCTCGAATTAGAACCGGCGGGGCGGGCGGGAGTCGCGGTCGCCGCGGCCGAAGCCGCCGCGGTCGCCACGCGGGCCACCCGGACGATCCGAGCGCTCGTCGTCGCGGTCGCGCTTCTGCAGCATGGCCGAGGGGCCTTCCTCGAGCTCGTCGACGCGCACGGTCATGAAGCGCAGGATGTCTTCATTGATGCGCATCTGGCGCTCCATCTCGGCCACGGCCGGAGCCGGCGCGTCGATGTTGAGCAGGCTGTAGTGGGCCTTGCGGTTCTTCTTGATGCGGTAGGAAAGGGACTTGAGGCCCCAGTATTCGTTCTTGGTGACCTTGCCGCCGCCCTGGCTCAGGACTTCGGTGAACTGGTTGGTCAGTTCCTCGACCTGCTGGGGCGAAACGTCCTGGCGGGCGAGATAGATATGCTCGTAGAGGGGCATGAAGCGCCTTCCTTCTGGTTCAACACGTGCAGCGCCGGCGCGGAGCCCCTTTGAAGCCCGGAAAGGCGACAAAGCAGTCTTGCAAAGAGCGGGAACACGGGAGGCCGGGCGAACCCTATCGGCTCATTTTAGATGCGACGCTTGCGCACTCGCGATGAGCCGACCCTCCGTTCAGCCCCCGGCCGAACGAATGCGAGGCGTCAGATAGGGGAAAAGGGTGGAGAAAGCAAGGCACCGGTCTTACGGCGCCTTCAGCCGGTTGGGCACTTCATATCCCGGGCCCTGAGCAGTGCCGCGATCGATGGCGTGACCTCGCGGCAGCCGCAATGGAGCGCGTGCTCGTAGTGCCATTGGGCACGCTGCTTGTCGGTGGGGTTCTTCGGCATCACATGCGCCCGATGCCATATGGCATTGATCTTTCCCATTCGGGTCTCCTTTGACCTCATCGAAGGCCGGTTGGACGGCGCGGCACTTGATCGGCCTCAAACCTTGACTCGGCCTTGCAGGTCCGGCAAAGGCCGCCAACTTGCCGCCGGTCCTGCCGGCTTCTAGGCTGATTCAAAACATCAAGAGGCGGGGAGCATGGCCAAGCGCGCATTCACCTTTCCAGGCCAGGGCAGCCAGGCCGTCGGCATGGGCAAGGACCTCGCGGCGGCGTTTCCCGAGGCGCGGGCGGTGTTCGACGAGGTCGACGCGGCGCTCGGGCAAAAGCTCAGCCAGATCATGTTCGAGGGCCCCGACGAGACGCTGCGCCTGACGGCCAACGCCCAGCCGGCACTGATGGCGGTGAGCCTCGCGGTGGTGCGGGTGCTCGAAAGCCGCGGCGTCAAGGTCGCCGACAAGGCCGCCTACGTCGCCGGCCATTCCCTCGGCGAATATTCGGCGCTCTGCGCGGCGGGGGTGTTTTCGCTGGCCGATACGGCGCGTCTGCTGCGCATCCGCGGCGAGGCCATGCAGGAAGCGGTGCCGGTCGGGCAGGGCGCGATGGCCGCCATCCTCGGGCTCGACCTCGAAACCGTACTGGGCGCGGTCAATGACGCCGAGGACGGCGAGGTCTGCGGCGTGGCGAACGACAACGCGCCGGGACAGGTGGTGATCTCGGGGCACGCGGGCGCGGTGAACCGGGCGATCGAGCTCTGCAAGGCCGCCGGCGCCAAGCGCGCCTTGCCGCTGCCGGTGAGCGCCCCGTTCCACTGCGCCCTGATGCGCTCGGCGGCGGACGCGATGGAGCACGCGCTCGACGGGGTGACGATGAATGCGCCATCCGTGCCGGTGGTCGCCAACGTCACGGCACAGCCGACCACTGATCCTGAGACGATCAAGCGGCACCTCGTCGAGCAGGTGACGGGCATGGTGCGCTGGACTGAGAGCGTGAAATTCCTGGCCGCCGATGGGGTAACCGAGCTCTACGAGTTGGGCGCCGGCAAGGTGCTGACCGGCCTTGCCAAGCGGATCGCACCGGAGGCGTCAGCGAGCGCAATCGGTGCATCGGCGGACATCGAGGCGGCCGTTGCCGCCCTGAGTGCCTGACTCATTTTCTCCCAAGGAGACTTCAAGTGTTTGATCTGACGGGAAAACGCGCGTTGGTGACCGGAGCATCGGGCGGCATCGGGCGC
>JBQCIY010000003.1:0-28492 GCA_051953275.1 Devosia sp.
GAGCAGACTCTGGCAGCCTACAGGCTGGCGATCGATCTCGGCGCGCAGATGATCGAGGCCGATCTGCGTTTCAGCCGGGACGGCGTGCCGGTAATGCTGCACGATGCGCGGCTCGAGCGCACCACGAACGGACGCGGACCGGTGAGCGACATGGAGTGGGCCGAAGTCGCGCAGCTCGATGCCGGCGGCTGGTTCGGTTCGCCGTTCGCGGGCCAGCGCGTCCCTCGGCTCGACGAACTGTTCGCGCTGGCAGACGAGCGCGGTGTGGCGCTCTGCATCGAGGCCAAGGGCGATGCGCATGCCGAGAACGCCCATGCGGCGCTGTATGCGGCGAACGAGATTGCACGGCGCGGCCGGCTCGAGATCGACGTCGTTGCCTCCTTCGACCATGCCGCCCTGGCGGCTGCCGCTGCCGAGGTGCCTGGTTTGCGCACCGCGCCGGATCGGCTGCCCGAGCGGGGTCGTTCTACGGCGCGCGACCTGATCGCGCAGGCCAAGGCAGCCCGCGCCGCGGTCATCCAGCATCACTTCGCCGATCTCGAGGCGGCTGTGGTGGCCGAGGTGCAGGATGCGGGCATCGAGGTCTGGGCCTGGCCTCCGGCCGACCAGGCGGAGGCGCAGTTCGCATTCGACAGCGGCGCAATCGGACTGATGGGCGACGACGTCGCGGCGATCGCACGCGTGGTGAAGGCCGGCGGCGATTGACAGTAACGTGACGCGCCGCTAGGTCATAAGTCATCATACCTTTGGAGGTGATGTGAACAGCATCGAGGAGCTCGAGGAGCGGTTGTCGCGTCCGTCGCCGGCCCTGGTCAACGATCTGGCGGTGCTCGATGGCGACATCCTGGTCCTTGGCGCGGGCGGGAAGCTTGGGCCTAGTCTCGTGCGCCTTGCGCTGCGCGCGGTCGAGGGCCGCAAGGCGGTGACCGCAGTGTCGCGTTTCAGCAACGCCGCGCATGCCGATGAGCTCAGGACAGTCGGCGCCAGGATTATTAGCGCGGACGTCACCGACGATGCGGCGCTCGCGGCGCTGCCCGATGTCGCCAATGTCATCTTCCTCGTCGGCTCGAAGTTCGGGTCCACCGGGCGCGAGGCCGAGACCTGGTACACCAATGCCTACCTTCCAGGCCGTGTCGCCGAGCGGTTCAAGGCGTCGCGCATCGTCGCGCTCTCGACCGGTAACGTGTACCCGTTCACGCCGATCGGGAGCGGCGGGCCGGTCGAGACGGTGGCGCCAGGGCCGGTCGGCGAATATGCGATGAGCTGCCTCGGGCGCGAACGCGTCTTTGCGCGCTTCGCCGCCCGACACCACACGCCTTTGGCGCTGATCCGCCTCAACTATGCGGTGGAGATGCGCTACGGGGTGCTGGTCGATATCGGCCGCAAGGTGCTTGCCGGCGAACCGGTCGACGTCACCATGTCGGCGGTCAACGTGATCTGGCAGGGCTACGCCAACGAGGTGATCCTGCGGTCGTTGCGGCACGCGACGCCCGACCCGTTCGTGCTCAATCTGGCGGGGCCGGAGACGCTGTCGGTGCGGCAACTTGCGACGGCCTTTGGCACGCAGTTTGGAATCGAGCCGCAGATCGCCGGCACCGAAGCGCCGGCGGCGCTGCTCTCCAACTCCGCCAAGTGCATGCGGCTGTTCGGCTATCCCGATATCACGCCGGCAGAGCTCATCGAGTGGACCGCCGACTGGCTCAGGGCGGGGCTGCCGCTCCTCAACAAGCCGACGGGCTTCCAGAAGCGGGACGGGAAATTCTGATGACACCAGCCGAGCTCTTCACCACGGGCTGCGCCATCCCCGCGCATCCGCTGGCGCTCACCAGCGCGCGCAAGCTCGACGAACGGCGGCAGCTCGCGGTCGGCCGCTACTATGCCGCGTCCGGCGCGGGCGGAATGGCGGTCGGCGTCCACACCACGCAGTTCGCCATCCACGACAACGGCATGCTGCAACCGGTGCTCGAAATCGCCCGGCAGGCGGCGCGCGAGGCAGCGCGGCCGATGGTGATGATTGCGGGTGTCCAGGGCGATATTGCACAGGCGGTGCGCGAGGCCGGGCTCGCAAAGGACCTCGGCTATCACATGGCGCTGTTACGTCCGGGTGCCGGTAGCGACGACGAGATGATCGCCCGCGCCAAGGCGGTGGGCGAGGTGCTGCCGGTCGTCGGCTTCTACCTGCAGCCGGCCGTGGGCGGACGCGTGCTGTCGCGCGACTACTGGCGGCGGTTCGCGGCCCTCGACTGCGTCGCGGGCATCAAGGTCGCGCCGTTCGATCGCTACCGCACGCTCGATGTGCTCCACGGTGTGGCCGCCTCCGGACGGGCAGATAAAATCGCGCTCTACACCGGCAACGACAACAATATCCTGGGCGACCTGCTCACGCCCTACACATTGATGACGCCAGAGGGCTCGGTGATCCTGCGTTTCGTCGGGGGGCTGTTGGGCCAGTTCGCGGTGTGGACAAAAGTCGCCGCTGATCTGGTCGAAGCGGCGCACAAGGCCGCCGCGGGCGATCAGGCGTCGCTCAAGAGGCTCATGCAGCTGGATGGCCCGCTCACCGACGCCAATGCCGCACTGTTCGATGTCGCGCACAATTTCGCCGGCTGCATCGCCGGCATCAACGACGTGCTGGCCCGGCAAGGCCTGCTCGCCGGCCGCTGGTGCCTCGACCCGCACGAGGATCTGTCACCGGGGCAGGCGGATGAGATCAGCCGCGTCACCCGCGACTATCCCAAGCTCACCGACGATGCGTTCATCGCTGAACACCGCGACCGCTGGCTCAGATGATCGGCGACATTACCAAGGCCGAGTGGCGGATCGAGCACGATCCGGCCACCGGGCGGCGCCTGACGCGGCTGACCGACGGACGTAGCAACTCGTACCCGCTCTACTATTTCGTGCCCTCCGTGACGCCGGATGGCCGCCATCTTGTCTGCCACAGCGAGCGTAGCGGCGAGGTGCAGCTCTATCGGATCGATCTCGTCACCGGCGAAATCGGCCAACTCACCGAGGGCCACACCAAAGACTCCGGCTGGGCCATTTGGTGCGAATGGCATCTTGACGGCATCTACAATCATCTGTCCGCCATCAACCCCACGACCGGAGAGGTCTGGTCGTTTGCGGACGACGAGATCCGGGCGACCGATGTCGCGACCTTTGCCCACCGTCTGGTGACCAAATTGCCGCCGGGCCGCATGCCCATCGGCCAGGCAGCATTCTCGCCCAATGGCCGCTGGTTCGGCTACATCCATGCCGATGAAGCACGATACCGTGCGCTGCTCGCTGAGCGTGAGCGCGAGACCCTTGCCGGCCGTTTCGACTGGGACCGCGATCATCACCACCGCTTCCGCAACGCCATCGGCTCGACCCTGGAGCTGGTCGACACGGCGACCGGGGCGACCCGCGCCGTGCTTGCCGCCGACTATCACTTCCACCACGTGCTGTTCGTCGACGACGAGACCATCCTCATCAACCATCCACGTGGCGTTGCCGGCATGTGGAGCGTCAAGCTCGACGGCAGCGACGTCCGGCATCTGCGCCCGGCCGACGCGCCCGGCGCGCATGGCGCAGCGATCAACCATCAGGTGGTGACCGCGCGGGGCATCGCCTACGAAGCGGTCGGCCCCGGGCCGAACACCATGCGGCAAACCTGGTTCGGCATGTACCACCCCGAGAGCGGCCACTGGAATGAGGCGCTGCTGCCGATCAAAGGCTACGCCCATGTGGGCTTCGATCCGGCCGGGGTGTTCGGCTTCGTTGAGAATGCCGGCGCGCGGCACGAAATCCTCACCGTGCATCCCGCCGTCGCGCCCGGGGGACCGCTGCGGGTGGAATTGTTGCACACGCTCGGCAGTCCCGATCACAACGACCAGCGACACCACGCGCATCCCGCGCTCTCGCCCGATCGCCGCACCCTGTACTTCACCGACTGGTCGCCCGAAGGCTTTGCGCAGGTGTGTGCGCTCGACGTCGCGGATCTTACAGAAAGTGCGGCTCCGCCGGTCTAGGTGACGCACGGCGCGACCTTCGCACCGAGTCATCTCGGCGAACGCGGGGACCTCTGTTTGGCTGCAACAGGCTGCTGCTCGGAAGCAGGATTACCGCGTTCGCGGGAAGATCTCGTTGGGCTGAATGATCTGAGGCGATGATCAGGTCGCCAGCAGCGTGTCGATCTCTTCCATAAGCGCGAGCGGCGCGATCAGTTCTTCGGTCGACATCGGTGAGGCGTCGCCGTGCAGCATGGTTGCAATCTGGTCGACCACCGGCAGCATATAGTCGTCCCCCAGCACGATCGGCCGGCGAAAGCTCGCGCCTTTTGCCGCAACCTCGACGCCGAAATCGGAGTGGCCGGAGGAGCCGAGCGGGTGGAAGCTCAGCATGACCCTATGCGCACCTGTGCGATAACTGATCACCGGCTCATCTGCGGCCCGAAGCTTCACCTTGTGGAACTCGAGGCCGAGCAGTTCCTGCACCAGCTCTACCGTATGGATGGCGTAGAAGATCGCGCCGCCATATTCGCTGTCGGGATACCAGGTGCCCCAGGCGCGGAGGTCGATCGCGCCCTCGATGCCGGCAAGGCATGCCTTGATGCGCCGCGTCTCGGCCTGCCAACGCAGCGCGCTGCCGGAGAGCAGCGGCGTGGCGTTGCGCCCGGCCGCGCTGATGATCGCTTCGGCATCGGCGCGCGTGTTGGCCAGTGGCTTGTCGACGAACACCGGCCGCTTAGCGTCGAGGCAGCTGATGGCCGCGTCGCGATGCAACGCACCGTCGCGATGGCCGACGATCACTGCATCTACACTGCCGATCAAGTCCTCGATCGTGCCGCAGGCGACAAGATCGCGATCCATCATCCGCAGTTCGGCCACCCGCGCGTCGTCGCCCTGCAGCGCCGTGATGCGCAGGTCGGGGTGGCGGCGCTCGATGTTGAAATGGCGGACGAAGTCGTCGGCGTGGCTGCTGTCGAGGCCGAGGAGGCCGATGCTGAGGCTCATGCGCTGCCGCTATTTACTTGACGGTCACGGGGGTCCCTGACAGGATAGTCATAAGTCATCATATGTTCTTAGACAACCGCTAGCGTGCCGGATCGGCACATCGGTGCAATCAAACAGGGGAAGAACGTCCATGAGACTCTCGCTTCGCTTACTCCTTCTTTCATCGGCGGCATTCGCCGCCGCCGCCGCCGGGGCAATTGCTCCGGCCGCTGCCGCCGACAAGACGCAGGTGACGCTGCTCACCATCGGCTATCCCGACAAGGACACCACCGACGCCAACACCGGTGCGGTGGCTCCGGGCATCGACAAGCTCGAGGCCGCGTTCGAAAAGGCGAACCCGAACATCGATCTCGTGATCACCAACATTCCGTGGGGCGAGGGCTCGACCGGCTACACGCCCAAGACCGAGGCGATGATCCAGGCCAACCAGTCCTGCCTCTACGAAATGCCGGGCGCCGCGACCTTCGCCAAGCGTGGCCTGCTGCAGAACCTCGACGACCTGATCGCCAAGGACAAGGATTTCAAGAACGTCTGGGGCAAGCAGCTCGAGGTCGACAAAGTGTGGGGCCCCGATGGCCAGCACCTCTACTACATCCCCGACAACACCGGTGAACGCGTCATCAACTGGGACGCGACGATCTTTGCCGACTACGGCGTCGAGCCCTTGAGCAAGAACCCGACGCTCGACGAGATCGCCACCAAGGCCAAGGCGATGACGGGCACCGATCCCAAAACCGGCAAGCAAACCTACGGCTACTGGTACCAGGGCAAGTACACGGTCTGGCAGTTCCTCTCGATCGCGCATGCCATGGGTGCCAACTGGGGGTCGATCGACGCCAAGGGCAAGATGACCATCAACTGGAACACGCCCGAATATCTCAAGGCGCTGCAGTGGCTGGTCGACATGTCGAAGTTTGCTCCGCAAGGCGCGCTCGCGAGCGATTCGATGCCCGATGGCTTCCTCAGCGACGACAATGTCGTGGCCATCATCCCCGAGGGCGAGCAGGGCTATTTCATCCAGCCATTGATCGCCAATCCGGACCTGCAGAAGCGCTTCCGCTCGTCGTTCAACCTGCGCGGCCCCGACGGTGTCGGCGGCGTCTCGACCATCACGCCGCTCGCCATGGCCGCCAGCTGCCAGAACAAGGATGCTGCCTGGACCGCGCTCAAGTGGCTGGCCGGCGCACCGGAAGCCGAAGCCTACTACTTCCAGGCCGAGGGCCGGCTGCCGGCGGCATCGACAGGGGCTGAGGCAGTGCCCGCCATTGCCAAGTTCCCCGATGCCGATGTCGTGCTGACCCAGCCGCAATTCGCCGAAGCGCCCTATCCGTGGGCCGCCGACCAGCCGCGCTTCTCCCTGCAGAATGCCATCGAGGCAGCTATTGCGGGCACGGCCACTCCGGCCGATGCTCTGGCGCAGGCGCAGAAGGAGACGGAAGACTGGCTGGCCAAGCAACCGGGCTGAACCATCGCATGACGCCGGAGTCAGCTTCGTCTTCCCATGACCCCGGCGTCGTCGCCCGGCTCCGGCGTGCCTTTCGAGGCACGCTGGTCTGGTACGGCTTCGTCCTGCCGCCGTTGTTCCTGATCCTTGTCTTCATCGGCTATCCAACCGCCATTGCCTTTGAGCAGAGCGTGTTCACGCAGGTGCCGGGCGGCGGCCAGAAGTTTGCCGGCACCTTCCACTTCGAGCGGCTCATCACCGACAGGGTGTTCTGGGGCGCTCTGGGCAACACGATCCTGCTTGGGGTCGCGTTCCTCGTCATCATCATCCCGCTCGCGACCATCCTCGCCTCGATGCTCAATCGGGTCCGGCGCGGCGCCACCCCGCTCAAGGTGATCTACTTCCTGCCGCAGCTCACCTCGTCGGTCGCCATCGCCATCATGTTCAACTACGTGTTCCAGCCGGATTGGGGCCTGCTCAACGGTGCGTTGCGTGCCATCGGAGTCAACCAACTGCCGCTGTGGCTTGCCGATCCGCGCTACGATCTCACCGGCTCGCGGGCCGCAGCGACGATCCTCGCGGTATGGGCCGGCCTGGGCTATTTCATCATCATCGTGCTGGCCGGCCTGCAGGCGATCCCCACCGACCTCTACGACGCGGCGGCCATCGACGGCGCCTCGCCGCTGCAGTCGTGGTGGTACGTGACGCTGCCGAGCCTGAGGCCGACCTTCATCTTCCTCATCATCACCGGCAGCATCGATCAGCTGGCGCGCTTTTCGGACTTGTGGACGCTGGGGGGACCCGGCGGCTCACCGGCCCGATCGCTGCAATCGATCGTCATGTACATTTTTCAGCAGGGCTTCGTGGGCAGCGACTTCTCCCTCGCGGCCGCCGCGGCAGTGGTGTTCTTCATGATCGTCCTGGTCGTCACCACCATCGCGTTCTGGGGTTTCCTCAGGCGCGAATTCTCGGCGGTGCGCTGATGGAGCAGCGGCTTACCCCGGCACCGAAGACCAGGTTCCGCCTGCTGCCACACGACTGGCGGTCGCAGACCGGCATGAGCATCGCGCTGTGGATCGGCGCGTTCTTCATGATCGTGCCGTTCGTGTGGATGCTCACCACCTCGCTCAGCCGCAAAGCCGACGTGTCGATGCCTCGGACGCCAAGCCTCTGGCCGCCGGATCCGAGCCTGTTCAACTACAAGATCGCCACCGACAACCTGCCGATCATCCGGCTCTACCTCAACAGCCTCATCGTGGTGGGCGCGACGACTGCCGGCTACCTCTTCTTTTGCTCGCTCGCTGGGTATGCCTTCGCCAAGGGAAGGTTCCCGTTCAAGTCGACGCTCTTCGTGCTGTTTCTCGCAACGCTCTTCATCCCGTTCGAGACACGGATGATTCCGCTCTATCTGTTCATGGGACAAGTCCATCTCACCAACACCTATTTCGCGCTGATCCTGCCCTTCCTCGCGGGCGGCTTCGGCACGTTCCTGATGCGGCAGACCATTTCCGGCATCCCCGACGAGCTGGTGGACGCGGCCCGCATCGACGGCGCCTCGGAGTTCCGCATCTTCTGGACGATCATCCTGCCGCTCTGCCGTCCGACGCTCGCGACGCTCGCCATCATCAACGTCATCTGGCGCTGGAACGATGTCCTCTGGCCACTGCTGGTGACCTCGGATTCGAGCCTCTACACGGTGACGCAGGGCCTCGCGCTCGAAGGGCATTCGCAGGGGACTTATACCGGCGTGGCGCTGGCCACCGCAGTGCTGGCTATCGGCCCGGTGATCGTTGCGTATCTGTTCCTGCAGCGCTACGTGATCCGCAGCGTGGTGTCGAGCGGGGTCAAGGGCTAGAGCATTTTTCAGCCAGAGTGCTTCTGCGCTTCGGAAACGCGACTAAAAAGGACCTGGAGCACATGCCGGTGGATAGAAGGTCGCAGGCCCGCATCTGGCATGGACAGCCCCTCGTCAGCGTCTATTTTCGGCCATAGCCCGATAACGAGAGTTCCCATGGTTCTGGTCCGGACCCGCCCGCTGCTTCCCGATGTCGTCCGGTCGGAGCTGCGACGTGCCATCATCGAGGGCGAGTTTCCGCCCGGCTCGAAGCTCCCCAACGAGGAGGCGCTTTGCGAGCGTTTCTCGGTCAGCCGCATTACGCTGCGGGAGGCGGTGCGCGGATTGATCGAGGATGGCTATGTCATTCGCCGGCAGGGCGCAGGCACGTTCGTGACCTCGGGGCCGGCGCTGCGCAATTCGCTCGACACCAATTTCAGCTACACCGAGTACCTCGAATCGACCGGCATCAAGGTCAGCAAGAAGGTGCTCGACGCAACGCGCATGCCTGCCGACCCTGAAGTCGTGTCTGCCCTCGACCTGTCGCCGCACACCGAAGTCGTGGTGGTGCGGCGGGTGCGGATCGCGGGCAAGAAGCCCGCGATCTTTTCGATCGACAGCCTGCCGGCGGACATCGTCGATGCGAAAACCGACCTCAAGGCGTTCAGCGGCTCGCTCTACAAGCTGTTGTCCTCGCGTGGCCACGACATCGATCACGCCCGCGCCGCAGTGACGCCGACGCTCGCGACGGCCGAGCAGGCAAACATTCTCGATGTGCCCAAGGGCACGCCGCTGCAGCACCTCAAGCAGGTCGACTACGATACGACCGGCCGGCCGGTCATGCGCTCGCTCGAATGGCATGTGCCCTCGGTGATCGAGCTGCGCGTCTATCGCCGCGGTCCCGGACCGCTGCTGCAGTAGCAGGGCACTTGCCTCGTCATCGGTTGTGACTTATTCGTAAGTCATCATATGACTTGGACCAACGCATGCCTGCCCCATCGCTTTCGCCGCCGCATCGGCTGCTCGACAACCTCGCCTGGTGCTGGTGGACCCGGCCGCGGGCCAGCCGCATCGGCAATTCGGTGTTCTTTGGCGGCATCGAATCGGGCGGCGGTATCGTTGCGGCCAGGCTCGACCTTGCGACCGGGCAGGTCGAGCGGCAAACGCTCGCGCAGTTCGAGGACGATGACCACAACAACCCGGCCCTGCTCGCCGTCGAAGGCAAGCCGCTGATCTGCTTTTATTCGCGGCACGATGCGGAGGAGGGGCTGCGCTACCGTATCTCGACGGCGCCGCTGTCCGTCGCCGATTGGCATCCGGAGCAGATCCTCACCTTCGGCGGCTCGACCACTTACGCCGAGGTGCACGTCGTCGGCAGCGAGATCCACCTGTTCACGCGCGTCGACGAAATCCGCTGGGGCTGGCGTATGTCGAGCGATTGGGGGAAGAGCTGGAGCGAACCGCGTGACCTTTTCGCCTTCGACACCGACCAGCAGGTCTATATGGGCAGCGCGCTCCTCAGCGACGGTCACACGCTGCACATCGGCGTCTCCGGCCACCCCAAGGAGTACGAGAAGAAGCCGCTGCACGACGTCTGGGCCTGTCTCGTCGATCTGCGCAGCGGCGAGGTGCGGCTGCCGTCCGGCAGGACAGTGGGTAACCTGCGCTTGGGCGCCGGATTGCCGCTCAACTACATGGCGCTGGAACTGGTGGCGAAGACACCGGCCGACCGCACCGTGAACCTGCTCGACGTCAGTTCCGGGCCGGTGTTCGAGATCGCCTTCGTCTCCAAGGTCAAGGACGACCACTCGACCACCGATGCGCAGTATCACGTCGCGTCGCTGCGCGACGGCAAGTGGCGCGTCGAGACCGTCGCGCCGGCCGGCCGCAAGTTCGGCTATATCGATGCCGGCCTCTATGTCGGCGGCATGGCGTTCCCCGAGCACGTGCCCGACGGCGTCGTGTATCTCACGCGCGAGGCGCAGGGGCTCTGGCATCTCGAGGAATGGCGGCGGCAGGAGGATGGCCAGTGGACCGGCCGCGATCTCGTTACGCCCGGTCATGTCCGCCTGACCCGGCCCTGGCCGGTGACACCGCCCTCGCGCGAGCTCGGTGTGGTGGCGCTGGAGCTCGAGCGCTACGCCGACGACAGCTACTACGATACATTGTCGCATCTCATCGGCGTCGCCGCGGGGGACCCAAGATGATCGGCCTCGGCATCGTCGGCTGCGGGTGGGCCGCGGGCGAAATCGTGCGGGCAAGCAGCGGACTCGACGGGCTCGAGATCGTGTCGGTGGCCGATACCGACCGCCCTCGCGCCGAGGCGCTGGCCACGAAAGCCGGCGCCACGGTTGCCGACGACGTGGATGCGATGCTGCACGATCCGAAGATCACGGCGATTTATGCCGGCCTGCCGCATGCGCTGCTGCCGCAGGTGGTGCGGCGTGCGCTCGAGGCGGGCCGACACGTGCTGAGCGAGAAGCCGCTGGCGTTGACGCCCAAGGAGGCAACACAGCTCGGCGCGCTCGCCGAGGCCCGCCACCGCAAGCTTGCCGTCTTCTTCGAGCTGCGGCGTGCCGGTACCGTCCAGATGGCCCGGAGGCTCGTGCAGGAGGGCCGCATCGGCGAGGTGCGCTTCGTGCACTTCCGCACCATCATCGACAAGCGCCGCGACTACTGGGGCCCGCCCGGCCATCTCAACTGGCGCGCCAGCAAAGCCGTGGCCGGCGGCGGCGTCGTGATGATGAACTCGATCCACCAGCTCGATACCATGCGTTATGTCACCGGGCTCGACTATGCATCGGTCAGCGGCAGCATCGCCACCTTCGCCGCGCCCGCCGGTGTCGAGGTCGAGGATGCGGCGAGCGCCACGATCACGCTCTCAAACGGCGGCATGGCGAGCCTCGTCGCCAGTGCCCATGCGCCCGGAGCGCAGCGGGCCGAAACCATCGAGATCGACGGGACGCTTGGCCGGCTCGACCTGCCCGATCCGTTCGGCGACGAGCCGCTCCGCCTCTACGCCGATGGGCGCTGGACCGAGATTCCAGTCGAGCGGCCGGACAGCCACCGGTTGATGCTCGCGGCGTTCGTCGATGCCATCGTCAAGGGTGGCCCGGTGCCCGCCGGTGCCGCCGACGCGGCGGCCGCGCTGTTCGTCGTGGACGGGCTCTACCGCTCCGCCGCAACCGGGCGGGTGGTCCAGAGCGGCACCAGCGCCGCAAAGGTCTCGCGGTAGCGCTCGTAAGCTCCGGCGTAGGCGGCCGCGTCGGGTCCGGGCTCGTCGGTCGTCGTCGCGAGTTGCAGTGCCGTGCTGGCGCTGCGGATATCTCTGAACCTGCCGGCTGCCACCGCGGCGAGAACGCCGGCCCCCAGCGCCGACGCGTCGATCTCGCCCAACGCCTCGACCGGACGCCCCGCGATATCCGCGCGCATCTGGCACCACACGGCGCTCCTTGCGCCGCCACCCAGCACACGGATGCCGTCGGTTGCAACGCCTAGCGCCGCCAGCCGGTCGATCACATCGCGCATGGCAAAGGCCGTCCCTTCCAGCACGGCGCGCGCCATGTGGGCTCGGCCGTGCGCGGCGGTCAGGCCGACAAAGCTGCCGCGCGCCGCCGCGATCCAGCTCGGCGCCATGGCACCGCTGAGGGCCGGGATGAACACCAGCCCCTCGCATCCAGCCGGCGCCTCCGCGGCCAGCGCGCTGAACGCGGTGTCGCCGTCGATCCGTAGCAGGTCTGCCGCCCAGCGCACCGCGCCGCCCGACAGCCAGCCGGGGTTGCCGAGATGGTAGCCGCCGCCCGGGAAGGCATGTGTCTCGACCAGCATCTGCGGATCGATCAAGGCCCGGTCGTGCAGCGCGCCGACCGCCTCGGCGGTTCCGAGCGAGACGCTCACCGTGCCGGGCGCCGCGACGCCGGCGCCGAGCAGATTGGCAAAATCGTCGCCCGTTCCCACCGCGACGGGCGTGCCGGGCCGCAATCCGGTCAACTCGGCGCCACGCGGGCCGAGCTCACCGGCGACATCCGATTCGCCGGCGAGCATCGGCATCGTCCCCCGCCCGACGCCGAACAGGCGCAGCAGCTCATCGCTCCAGTCGTCGTCGGCGAGGTCGAACAACATGGTGGTCGAGGCGAGCGAGGGGGACATGACGCGCGCTCCGGTCAATGCCGCGACCAGGAAGCTCACCGGCTGGTGCCACGTCGCGGCCGGGCCGTGCTCGTGCTGCAGCCAGGCGATCTTGGCGGCCATGTGCGTGGCATCGAGCACCAGCCCGCAGCGCTCCTGCACGACTGCGGCGTCGATCCCCGCAAGCAGCGGCGTGGCGCGCCGGTCCATCCAGAGCAGGGCGGGGCCGAGGGGGTCGCCGGTCCCGTCGGTCGGCACGCAGCCATCGAGCTGGCCGCAGATCGCCATTGCTTCGATCTGCTCCGGCCGGCAACCGGCAGCGCCGAGCGCGGCAACGATCGCGGGTCGCAGCGCGGCGAGCCAGGCGCGGGCGTCCTGTTCAGCCCAGCCGGGGCGCGGGAAGCTTGGCCGATACGTCGCGGCCGCCGAGCCCAGCACCCGCAGGTCGTCAGCCAGCACCACCGCCTTGAGGCTCTGGGTGCCGAGGTCGAGCCCGAGCAGGGCCATGGAAGAAGCTCACACCGTGGCGCAATCGGCGATCACGTCGCCGAGCTGCGAGAGTATCGAGCCTTTGCGCGGGCTGTAAGAGCCGTCGAACACAGCGGTGCCGATGGTGAACGCATCGCCGCCCGCCGCCGCAACATCGGCGATGCGCTGGCGCGAGGCGATGGAGCCGGCGACGATCAGGTAGCCGTTCTTGCCGAGGCCCTTGCGCGCAGCACGCACGAGGTCGAGCGGGTCGGCCTCGGTGGCACGGTAGGCGAGCAGGTCGCAGCCGCCGCAGCCTTGCGCCATGAAGCTCTCGCAATGCGCCGTGACGTCCGCCGGCTGGCCGCCGAGCCTGGTCGGGTGGCCCACCGGAAAGCCCGGGAACGGGTAATAGCTCGTGTGCGTGCCGGCGATGATCTCTTTGACCGCCGCCACGTCGGTGCCGCCGAGCAGCCGGTCGATGCCGAGTGTCTTCGCCGCTTCGGCGGAGCGCAGGCAGGCCTCGGGCGACTCCGACACGACTTCCATATACGACGTCGCGCCGCCCCGGCGGATGCGCTCGGTGAGTGTCATCAGCACCGGGAAGTCGACGCCCACGTCCTTGAAGCCGATGTGCTTCAATCCGAGCGGCAGGATCTGGTCGAGCACGACCAGGCAGTCCTCCACCGTCTTGTCGCCGCGGGTCAGCATGAAGATGAAGTCCATCGCGGCCTCCGTGGGTCAGAGCGAAGTCAGCATCGGCGCCAGCCGGCCGTTGGCGGCGGCGAGGTCGAGCATGGTGAAGCGGTTACGAATTTCGCGGCCATGCAGCAGCGCCTGCTCATAGAAGCTGCGGTCGATGCCGATGTCGGCTGGGTTGCGCGGCGCGCCGGCCGTCCGCAGCGTCGCATCGATCGTTGCGAGCGGCAGCAGTACGGCCGCGACACGCGCACGAATGCTGTCCCAGTCGCGCGCGAGTACATGGTTGAGCGCGTCGGCCTTCTCCCGGTTCAGGCGCTTGTGCGCGAACTCTTCGAGCACCGAGTCCGCGAGCTCCTTGCCGAAGCGGGCGGCAATCTCCTCGGCGCCCTCGCGATCCGCGGCGAGCTCCATCCGGGGCTTGGCCAGCATCGCGTGCTGCAGCCGCGCTACCGAGAGCGTGGTCACGGCGATCTGCTCGCCATGCAGCGCCGGGCTCGGGGGCTGTGCCAGCATGTCGATATAGTGGCTGACGAGGTGCTCGGCCTGGCTCGCCGGCGCGCTCGAGCCGACGATGGCGGTGCCGAAACCCGAGAGCAGCAGCGTCCGGGTCAGGGTACGCATCGCCTCGAGATCGCCCTTGAGCAGCGCCTCGGCCTGGGCCAGAAGCTGCGGCTCGTCATCGCGCAGCAGGTCGAACGGCAGCTCGCGATAGGCCGTGCCGAGCAGCAGGTGCGACAGCAGCCAGTCGGCCTGCGCGGTGGTTCGGCAGATGCTGTCGCCGAGTCCGGCGCGGATCATGCGCTCGGGCGCGGCCGCCAGCACGCCGAGATCGAAGAACGCGCCCGCCGGCGGCTGCGCCGGCAGCGTACTCTTGTGCCCGCCCACGGTGATCGAGGCGGTCAGCGACACGAAGCCGTTCATCGACGGCGCCGTGGCGAACACCGCATACGGCTTGCGGTCGAGTGCGCTGGCATATTTGGTGAGGTCATTGATGGTGCCCGAGCCCACCGCGATGTAGGCGTCGGCAGGGCCGGCAGCGGCCCGCAGCTTCGCCACCGTCACGTCGTCCGCGTGCGGGTCGGCGGGGAGGACAAGGCTCAGCACCTCATACTTCCCCTTGAGCGCCGCCTCGACCCGCGCCCCAAGCACCGCAGCGGTCGACGGATCGCTGACGACCGCAAGCCGGTGACCGAAGCCCAGTCCATCCACCAGCGCCGATTCATCGCCGGCAATGGAGTCGGCGATCAGCAGCGAACGTGTCGCTATCGTGACGGGTGCGCCCGTTTCGGGATCGATGTAGCTGCCCTCGAGCAGCTGCTGCAGCCGATCCGTCGTAGCGGGCTGCTTGGCGGGCGAAAACGGTGCGCTCATCGGCTCATCGCTTGCGTGGCGCATGTGGCCCGTGGGGGATTGGGCAATATGGTCTGGTCGATCAGCACGGCGGTTGTCAGTGGTAAGACGTAATATGACTTTGTTAGCGGCTTTTCGCGACCGCTGCAATGGTCCGGGGCAGTTCTAGGCGGCCCGCAGCGCGATGAGCCGGCTCGCGAATTCGACGAACCCGGCGGCGCCACGGGCCGTCGTGACATAGCCGGGCAAATGCGTCATGCGATCGGCAAAATCGCGCACATTGGCCACTCCAACCGCATTGGCAAAATGCCCGAACATCGGCGCATCGTTGGGGCTGTCGCCGACAAAGACGATTCGGTCGCGCTCCCGGCTGCCGTCGATGCCGAACGCGTCGCGCAACATGCCAAGACTGGTCGTCAGCTTGTCATGCTCGCCGTACCAGCCATTGACATGAATGGACGAAATCTTCGCGGTCGCCCCATGCGCCTCGAAGACCTGCACGACACGGGCGGCAGCGGTATGATCGAGGGGCGGCACGTCCTCGCAATAGTCGATGGCGAGGTCGGTGGTGCGGAACGGCTGGTCGGCGGCGATCGCCGTCCCGGGCACCGCCGCGAGTGCCGCCGACGCGATGGTTCTGAGCCGCGCCTCGTCGTCGGCGCGCTCCTCCGCCGAGCGGCGATAGACCCGCTGCATGCGGTGGGCCGCCTCGTCATAGCGGAACCACAGCGCCCCGTTCTCGCCCACCACCCCATCCACCGGCCACTGCCGGGCAATGAGGTCGCACCAGCCCGCGGGCCGTCCTGTCACCGGCACGACGAGCAGACCCGCCTCATGCAACGCCTCCAGCGCGGCATAGGCTGCGGCCGGCAAGCGGCCATGGTCGGTGAGGGTATCGTCGATATCGGTCAGGACGACGCGGATCGATCTCGCCGTTGCCGCGGACAGGCTGGTCAGTTCAAGCATCAGGTGGTCATATCATAATATGACTTTGGCTCAAGTGGCTGCCGCTTGTCATCCGGCGGTCTCGCGTGCCATTCCCGTCACAGCCAGCGGTCAGGGGATAGTCATGCGTGTGTTCGTCGCCGGGATCGGCACCGAGGTCAATACCTTCTCCCCGGTCTTCATCGGCCTCGATAACTTCAAGCGGACGCTCTATGCGCTGCCCGGCCAGCACGACGACCGGCCGACGCTCGTCACCTCGCCGCTGATCCATGCGCGCAAGCGCGCCGCAGCCGGCGAGTTCGAGCTTATCGAGGGCACCGTCACCTGGACCGATCCGGGCGGCCTGATCAACGGCCAGGCCTACGAGACCATCCGCGACGAAATCCTCGGCCAGTTGCGCGCCGCGCTGCCGGTCGATGGCGTCGCCCTCTGCCTTCACGGCGCCATGGTGGCCCAGGGCTATGACGATCCTGAGGGCGACCTCATCGCCCGCATCCGCCAACTCGTCGGACCCAAATGCATCATTGCCGCCGGGCTCGATCCGCATAGCCACCTGACCCGGAAGCGGGTCGAGAACTCGAACATCCTCATCGCCTTCAAGGAATTCCCGCACACCGATTTCGTCGAGCGCGGCGCCGAGGTAATCGACCTGATGGCACGGGCGATGCGCGGCGAAATCAACCCGGTGATGTCGGTGTTCGATTGCCGCATGATCGACGTGTTCCCGACCTCGCGGCAGCCGGCGCGCGGCTTCGTCGACCGGATGTTCGAGATCGAAAAGGCTGACCCCAAGGTTCTGTCGCTGACCCTGATCCACGGTTTTCTGGCCGGCGATGTGCCCGAGCTCGGCACCAGGATGCTGGTGATCACCGATGGCGACAAGGCCTACGGGGACAAGCTGGCAGAGCAGCTCGGCCGCGAGGTGTTCGCCATGCGCGGCAAGTCCATGCCCGAGCAGCTTTCTCCCGAGGATGCGCTGCAGCGCGCCCGTGCGGTTGGCCGCGGCCCGGTGGTCATCGCCGACATGTGGGACAATCCGGGCGGGGGCGTCGCCGGCGATTCCACGGTCATCCTGCGGGCGCTGGTCAAGGCCGGCATCCGCAATGCGGCCATTGCCACGATCTGGGACCCGGTCGCGGTGACGCACTGCTTCGTTGCGGGCGAGGGCGCCGTCGTGCCGCTCCGCTTCGGCGGCAAGTCGGCCCCCAATTGCGGCGACCCCTATGACGCGATGGTCATCGTCAAGCGGCTGGTGCGTGACGCCCACCAAAGCTTCGGCACGATGCCCGTGGCGATGGGTGACAGCGCTTTGATCGAGGTCGACGGCGTCGAGGTGATTCTCAATTCCGAGCGCAGCCAGGCGTTCGAAAGAACGGTGTTCTCTTCAATGGGAATCGACCCCATGAGCAAGGACATCCTGGTGGTGAAATCCACCAACCACTTCTACGCCGATTTCAGCACGTTCGCCGCCGACGTCATCTATTGCGAAGCCGGCCGGCCCTATCCCAACCGCGCCCAGCTCACGCCCTACCGCAAGGCGCCGCGCACCATCTGGCCGATCGTCGAGAACCCCTGGGAGTAGGTGAAAGCGCGCCAGTTATCTCTGCTGCGTCATCTCCCAACTCCGTGGATGAACGGCAACTCCAGCGTGATGGCGGAATTGCGCTACGGCTTCACCAACGTAAAATGCTCATCGAGCCAGGTGCCCGGCGCCACTGCCACCTTACGGGCTTCCGCGTCCATGGCACGCGTCGCATCCGTGATCACGGGGTTGGCCGTGTCGAGGGGCACATAGCCGATGACCTTGCGGGTGTGCTCGATGTCCCAGCGCATGCCGATGTTGTTGGATTCGAGGTTCACCACCGCAAAGCCGAAGCTGGGCGCTTCGATGGCTTTCTCGGCCGCCTGGATCATGTCGCGGTTTGACAGCCACATCGACTGGCCCCATTCGCCGATCTGCATGTGCGCGCCAGGCAGGTTCTCGCCGCGCTGGAAATAGCCGATGCGCAGCGCGAGGAAGTCGATGCCGGTCTCCTCGTGGAACTCGCGGCCGATCTCCTCGCAGGCGAATTTGGAGATGGCGTAGGGGCTCAGCGGCGCCGGCGGCAGGTCCGTCGTCACGGGGCCCGTCTTGAAACGGTAGCCCAGCATGATCTGGTTGGTGCTGGCGAACACGACGCGGCGCACCTTCGCCTGACCTGCGGCCCGCAGGACATGCTGCGTGCCGGCAATGTTGTCGCGCTTGGCGCTGGCCCAGCTGGTCTGTCCGCTCGGGTTGCCTGCGAGATGCAACACCGTATCGACACCACGGAAATGCTGGGCCCAGCTTTCGGCGTAGTCGCCGAAATCGGCCGCGATGATGTCGCCCTCGGCGCGTTTGTCGAGCAGGCGCAGCTCATATGTACCGGCCTGTTTGAAATGCGCGACCAGCTTGCCGCCGATGTTGCCGGCCGCACCGGTGATCAAAATCGTTCGTGTCACTCGCCCACCTTCAGGTATTCGCCCATGCGGATCAGGCCCTGCATATAGCCGATCGCGTGCGCGCGGCCACGGTGGTTCCAGTCGCTGTCGTCGTCCATCTTGGGGACGTGGTCGTCGAGCAGGAAGCCGTCGAAGCCGTTCCGCGCCAGCAGCACCATCACTTCGGCCGGATCGTAGTTGCCGTCGCCGATGAAGCATTCAGTGAAGTTCGGCACCGTGCCCTTGACGTCGCGGAAGTGGATGTAGGCGATGGCGCCTTTGGGCGCGAAATAATCGATCATCTCTTTGACGTTGGCCTTGCCGCCGGTCATCTCCGAGCAGCAGCCGAGGCAGAGGTCGAGCGCCCAGGCCGTGCTGCCGCCCGCCAGCTCATAGGCATGCCTGAAGCCCCAGGGCCGCCAGAACAGCCGCGCCACGCCGCCCAGCATCGGCACCGGCGGATCGTCGGGATGGAGCGCGAGCCGCAGCCCTTCCTCCTCGGCCACCGGCAGCACAGCCTTGATGAAATAATCGTAGTTGGCCCACATCTCAGCTTCGCTGATCACCGGCCCGTCCTTGCCGAAGAGCGGCATCGAGGAGGCGCGGCCGAGCGTCGTCGGCATGAAGCTGCGCAGGAGGTCGAGATTGTCGGCATTGGCCTCGACCACCGCCATGTCGAATTGCCGCGCCACCGCCCCGCCGCGGGTTTCGGCCGAGCGTTCGGTGGTCCAGACCGAGTTCGGCATGAAGTGGTAGCCCAGTACCGGCACGCCGGCCCGCGCCACGGCGCGGATGGTCGCCTGGTAGTTCTCGATCTGCTCGTCGCGGCCGTCGAGGCCGAGCATCGCCTTGTGGTAGAAATGCGTGGGCACGTTCTCGATGGCCTCGAACTTGAGGCCATGGCTCTCGACTGTCTCGACCAGCGCGCGGACGTCCTGCTCTTCCCAGCGGGTGTCGCCGGGCAGCGTCGGATTGTTCATCTGCAGGCCGGTGGCGCCGATCTGCGCGGCAAAGCGCAGGCGCTCCTCGGTGAGGTCGTGAAACTGCCCGACGGCGACTCTGATCTTCATTCTGGCTCCTCGCTCGGGTGACGAGAGCACAGCTGGCGCGGCCCGCACAATGGGGTGATCGTCCGTGCGGCGGATAGGCAGCGGCCCCGGCTTTGGCTAAGCTCGCGGGGCTCAGGCTGCCCGGAGATCGACCCGATGCTCGACGCCACGCCCGACGATTTCCGCGACGACCGCAAGACCGCCCGCCTCGCCGGGTGGACGCCGCAGCCCGGCATGGTGCGCGACGACAAGGGCGTCATCCACGTCCATGAGCATGCGCTGGCCCGCGCCGTGCTGCGCTCGCCCAAGGTCGAGCAGAACGGCTTCGGTGCCGATCTGATGCGCCGCGCCAAGGCCTCGCTGATGCGGCTTCCGGTGCTGTTCCTCGAAGGCCAGCAGCACCAGGAACTGCGCCGCGCCACTGCGCGCTTCTTTGCGCCGCGCACCGTGGAAGATGGCTATCTCACCGTGATGCGGCGCGAGACCGACCGGCTCGTGGACGCCTTGGTGCGCGACAAGCGCGGCCGGCTCGACATCATGGCGATGGACATGTCGGTGGCCGTCGCGGCGGAAATCGCGGGGCTCACCGAGCACGTATTTCCCGGCATGGCCGACCGTATCGCGCGCTTCCTCAACAACCCGCCCGTTGCCGAAAAATGGTCGCCGGCGCTGATCCCGCGCATCATCCTCAGCCAGTTCAAGCTGTTGCAGTTCTACCTGTTCGACGTGCGGCCCAACATCAAGCTCCGCCGCAAGGCGCCGCGCGCCGACGTCATCTCGCACCTCCTATCGCTCGGCTATCGCGACCGCGAAATCCTCACCGAGTGCGTGCTGTTCGGCGCTGCCGGCATGGTGACGACGCGCGAGTTCATTACCATCGCGGCCATGCACCTGATCGACCGGCCGGAGTTGACCAAGCGCTTCCTCATGGCGGGCGACGAGGAGCGGCGCGGCATCCTCGAGGAAATCCTGAGGCTCGAGCCAGTGATCGGCAAGCTCTATCGCCGCGCGACCGCGCCGATGGACCTGCCGGGCGGCGAGCATGTCGAGGCCGGGCAAAGCTTCGTCATCGACATCCGCTCGGCCAATGGCGACGCGGCGGCGGTCGGCGCCTGCCCGTTCCATCTCGATCCCGACCGCAAGATGCCCGATCCACGCACCGGCGCGCCGGTCATGGGGTTCGGCGACGGCCGCCACCGCTGCCCCGGCGCCTTCATCGCCATGGAGGAGAGCGCGATCTTTCTCGCCCGGCTCCTCTCGCTCCCCGGCTTGCGCGTCGTCGGCCCGCCCGATTTCAGCTGGAACACCCTCGTGGGCAGCTACGAATTCCACGAGTGCATCGTCGCGGTGGACTAGCCGCCCGCCTTCACACCGCTGTCACGTGCATGCCGTCTAAGAGTGCGGTCCGACAGCGGAACGTTTCGGACGCGGCAATGTCATAATGGAATTTTTGGTCCATTTTTTCGCTTGCCACGCGCCGAACGGGGGTTAGTGTCACGGCAAGGTCGGCACGGATCGATCGGGACCGGGATTGTCCGGCAGCCACAAAGGGAGTGAACCAATGAAACGTCGCGATTTCATGATTTCGGCGAGCGCCGCCGCGGCCGGAGCTGCGCTCCTGCCGAAGATGGCGTTCGCCGCCGCCAACCGCATCGACTGGTACACCAGCTCGGACCAGAACATCATCGATTTCTGGACCAACATCATCAAGCCGAAGTTCGAGGCGGCCAATCCTGGCGTCACCCTCAACCTCGTCGACGCCGGCGACAGCGCCGGCCTGCAGGCGATCGAAGCACGTGCCGTCGCCGCGCTCGCGAGCAAGGCCGACCCGCAGGCAGATTTCTTCGAGGGTTCCGAGGCCCGCCTGCCGCCGGGCGCGCTCGAGGCTGGCGTCTATGTCGATTTCAGCAAGGCCGGTCTGTCGAACTACTCCAAGCTCAACCCCCTGGCCGCCGATATTCCGCAGAATATCACCTATCGCGGCAGCCAGGTGCTGCTGGCCTACGACACCACAAAGCTTCCCGCCGACAAGGCGCCCAAGACCTGGGCCGACCTCGTTGCCTGGATCAAAGCGAACCCCGGCCAGTTCATTTATAACCGCCCCGACAAGGGCGGCTCGGGCGGCAACTTCGTGGTGCGCGCAATCTGGGAAGCCAACGGCCGCGACCCATCGAAGTTCACGGTCGACAACTACAAGCCTGAAACCGGCGATCCGATGTTGCAGAAGGGGTTCGACATCCTCAAGGATCTCGCTCCCTCGCTGATGGACCAAGGTGCCTACACCTCGGGCAACACCCAGTCGATCCAGCTGTTGAGCCAGGGCGCGGTCACCATGATCCCGGCCTGGTCCGATCAGGCACTGTCGGCGATCAAGACCGGCGTCCTCCCCGAGACCACGGGGCTCGTGCAGCTGTCCGACCTCGCCCTCGCCGGCGGGTTCACCAAGAACACCATTCCGGTCAATGGCGTGAACAAGGCCCAGGCCCTGAAGCTGCAGGATTTCATCCTCACCGAGGAAATCCAGTCGGCGATCATCACCGAGCTCGGCGGCTTCCCCGGCGTGTCGTGGGACTACGTCTCCAAGGATCTGCACGACAAGTACAAGGACGTCATTCCTGCCTCGATCCCGACCTGGCCGGGCGGCGATTGGGACAAGAACATGAAGGACGGCTGGTACCGCAACGTCGCCCCGAACGTGGATCGCAACGCGTGACGCTCGGCGCCACGAGCGATATCGTCGGCACCAAGACGCAGGGCAGGGGGCTGATCGGCCTCCTGCTCGTCGCTATCCCGGTGGTCCTCGTCGCCTGGATGGTCATTTATCCCATCATCTCGGCAGTGGTGACCACGCTGTGGATGCCCGATGCCAACGGCACCGACGCTTTCACCCTCAAGACCTACCGCTTCTTCTTTTCTGACGGCTACAGCCTTGCCAACCTGCAGTTGACGCTGTGGACGACTGCGCTCTGCGGCATCATCCTGCTGGTCGTCTGCCTGCCCATCGCGCTCTATTTGCGCTTTGCCAAGGGGCGCCTTGCCGCCTATGTGCAGGGCCTCGCGATCTTTCCGCTGTTCGTGCCGTCGATCATTTTGAGCTACGCCTTCATCCGCGTGCTTGGGCCGAACGGCATGGTCGACATCATCCTCAACGCCATGCACCTGCCCAAAATCCGCACACCCTATCTGACCCCCTGGGGGCCGCTGATCGGTCTCGTCTGGGACCACATCCCGCTGACCGTGCTGATCCTGCTCGCCGGCCTCGGTGTCGTCTCCGATGCCTCGGTGGAGGCGGCGCGCGACGTCGGGGCTGGACGTTTCCGTGTCTTCTGGAACATCATTTTGCCAAAGCTCGGAAATTCCATCCTCGTCGCGGTCTCCTTCGCCGTGCTCGGCATCTTCTCGTCCTTCACCCTCCCCTATGTGCTGGGCCCAGCTGCCCCCGAGATGATGGGGCCGTTCATGCAGCGCACCTTCCGCGATCTGTATGATGCGCCAAACGCCATCACCCAGGCGGTGATTTCCTTCTTCTTCTGCATCGTCTTCGGACTCTTCTATGTGCGCTCGGTGGTCAAGAACCAGCGGGGCCGCGGCTGATGGCCACCGAGAGTTTCGTCGCCAGGCCGCGGATCGACTGGATCGGCATCGCTTTCGCCGTCGTTCTCACGCTGGTGATCATTTTCCCGCTTCTGGTCGTTGGCACATGGGCATTCGCCAATGTCTGGCGCTATCCCAATCTCGTCCCGCAGGAGTTCGGCCTCCGCTACTGGTACCAGACTCTCGCCCGACCCGATGTCTGGCAAGCCATTACCACCAGCATCTCCCTCGCCGTTTCGGTCACGGCGATCTCGGCCGTCGTCTGCCTGCCCGCTGCTTTTGCTTTCGCACGCCTGCAGTTTCCGTTCCGCAGCCTGCTCTTTTTCTCCTTCATCGCCGGCCAGGCCTTCCCGAAGTTCGGCCTCCTCGTCGCCATCGCGGGAATTTTCCTCAGCCTCAACCTCATCGGTACGTTCTGGGGCGTGGTGCTGATCCAGCTCGTCGGCACGCTGCTCTACATGATCTGGATTCCGGTGGCCGCCTTTCAGAGCGTCGATCGACGCATGGAGGAAGCCGCGCGCGATGTCGGCGCCAGCCCGTTGCGTGTCTTCTGGTCCATTACCTTGCCGCAGGCCGGTCCCACCATCGCCGCGGCGGTGCTCCTCACCTTCGTCAACACCTTCTATGAGACCGAGGGCGCCTGGCTGATCGGCGCACCCCAGGTGCGCACCATGCCCATCCTGATGATCTCCTTCATCAACAACCAGCCGGTGATCCAGTATGGGGCCGTGCTTTCGGTCATCCTCTGGCTTCCTTCTTTCTTCGCGCTTCTGTTCGCGCGCCGCGTCATCAGCGGTGGTTCGTTCGCGCGCGGCTTCGGCGCATAGGGCAGCTCCATGTCGGTACTCGATATCAAAGGCGTCACCAAGCAGTTCGGCGGTGCCGTGCGCGCGGTGGACGATTTCTCTCTGACGGTGGGCGATGGCGAGCTGGTCTGCCTGCTCGGGCCGTCCGGCTCCGGCAAGTCGACGCTGTTGCGCATGATCGGCGGCTTCGAGACGCCGAGCTCGGGTAGCATCACCATCGATGGCGAGGAGGTGATCCACCTGCCGCCGGAGCGCCGCCCTACAGGCATGGTGTTCCAGAGCCATGCGCTCTGGACCCACATGAACGTGTTCAAGAACATTGCCTTCGGTCTCAAGCTGCGGCGCCGTCCTGCGGACGAGATCAAGCGGCGCGTCGATACCGTAATGGAGCTGGTTGGTCTCACCGGCTATGGCAGCCGGCAGACGCACCAGCTCTCGGGCGGCCAGCAGCAGCGCGTCGCGCTTGCCCGCTCGCTCGTGCTCGAGCCCAAAATCCTGCTGCTCGACGAGCCGTTCGCCTCGCTCGACCAGCACCTGCGCGAGCGGCTGCGCGAAGAGGTCCGCGACATCCAGCAGCGGCTCAAGATCACCACCCTGTTCGTGACCCACGGCCAGGATGAAGCGCTCAGCATGGCTGACCGTATCGTCGTCCTGCATGACGGACGCATGGAGCAGGTCGCGGCGCCTGACATGCTCTATCGTGAGCCCGCGACGCCGTTCGTCGCGGGATTCATCGGTACCATGAACCTGATCGAAGGCAACGTGAGCGGCGGCAACTTCAGCCGGCTCGGCTTCAGCCACGCGCTGCCGGTCGCGGACGGCCCCGCGATCTTTGCTGTGCGGCCTGAAGCGCTGGCGATCTCGCCCGCTGCCGGTAGCGGCTCGGCGAAAGTGCACCGCGTCACCGACTATGGCACGCACGGCCTCGTCGATCTTGAGCTCGACGGCGGGCTGCGGCTCAAGTCGATGGTGCCCGAGGCGCGCGACTGGAAGGCGGGCCAGCCCGTCGACATCGCGCCTCGCGCCTTTGCGGCCTATCGCGACGATGCTGTCCTCTACCGCTCCGCCGTCGCGCAATGATCGATCCCGTCAGCGTGACCCGCAATGGTCACCGCACCTTTCTCAAGTGGCATCGCGCACGCCGCCGTGGCACCGACCCGGTGTTCACCGGCCGGCGCATCCTCGAGGGTATGGCGCTCGGCGCCAGCGTCGAAGTCGACCTTGTGGTCCATAAGGATCGCGGCTTTGCCGTGCTGCACGATCATCTCTCGATCGCCCGCGAGACCACCGGGCAGGGCAGTGCCGTCTCGCATACCGCCGCCGAGCTGCGCTCACTCCGCCTGCGCGACAATGACGGCAAGCCCATCGCCGACCATGTGATGCTGCTCGAGGATCTTTGCGCCCTCCTCGTTCAGACGCCGCCACATCCCGATGCGCTGCTGCAGCTCGACTACAAGGAGGACGAGAGCGTTCTCGACGGCCGCACGGTGGAGACCTTCGCCAGGGCGACCCGGCCGATCGCAAGGAACATGATTGTTTCGTCAGGATCGGCGCGGGCCGTCGAAATCCTCACCGAGGCCGTTCCCGGCATGCTCCGCGGCTTCGATCCGAGCGACGAGGACCGCTTTCGCGCCGCGCTCGCGGCAGGCAACCTGCAGGGTTTCGTCGACGACGCGCTTGCCGCGGCGCCCGCCGCCGATTTCATCTATCTTGACTGGCGCATCGTGACCTATTCGGCTGATGCCGGCTTCGACATCGTTACTGCCTTCCACAATGCGAACAAACGCGTCGACGCCTGGACGCTGCAGGCCGCCGACGCCGAAACCCGGCCCGTCGCCGAGCGCCTCCTGTCGCTCCAGGTCGACCAGATCACCACCGACGATCCGGAGGGATTGTTCGTTTCGCTCGGAGGTGCCTGATGGCCGACAATTATAACGCCATTCTTGCCGACATGGTCGCAGTTGCCCGCGAGGCCGGTGCGCTGACGCTCGATCATTTCAAGCGCTTCCGCGAGCTCGAGATCGGCATCAAGGGGCCGGCCGATTTCGTTTCCGAGGCGGACAAGCAGTCCGAGCAGCTCATCCGGAAACATCTCTTCGCGCGTTATCCCGACTGGAGCTTTACGGGCGAGGAATTCCCGCCGGTCGATGGCGCCGACCGCGAGCACCGCTGGCTGGTCGATCCCATAGACGGCACCACCAATTTCATCAATGGCCAGCACTATACGATCTCGATCGCGCTCCGGCGCGGCAACGAAACGGTGTGCGGCGCACTCTACAATCCGGTTGCCGAGGAGATGTTCACTGCCATCAAGGGGCGGGGCGCTTTTCTCAACGGCAAGCGGCTCGAAGTGTCGGAGCAGACCGACATCGGCCTGATGATGCTGGGAACGAGCCTGCCGACCAGCTCACGCTTCACGCATGCCGGTTTCTACGAGCGCCTCGAAGGGATCACCGAGCCGGTCGGCGGGGTCCGCACCGTCGGCAGCTCGGCCAATTCCTGCGCCTACGTCGCGTGCGGCCGGCTCACCGGCTATTTCGAGGAGTCCGGTCTCGTCGACTGGGCCGTGGGCGTGTTGCTGGTGCAGGAGGCGGGCGGCATCGTCACCGACTGGTGGGGCCGTGGAGCGGAGTTCTACGAGAAGACCGGCTGCATCATCGCCGCCAACCGGCCGACGCATGCCTACCTGCTCGACAAGCTCAAGGACGCGCCGGTCAAGAACGAAAAGCACCAGAAGCTGGGCTAAGTCCCCCGGACGGAAGCGTCCTGCGCCACGGAGTCATCCCCGCGACTGCGGGGATGACATGCTGGTGAAGTACGAACAGCTACTTTGCGGCTTCCGCGACCCGCGCTTCACTGCGCTTGGGCAGCACCCAGCCGGGGCGGGCGAAGTGGCAGGTGTAGCCGTTGGGGATGCGCTCCAGGTAGTCCTGGTGCTCGGGCTCGGCCTGCCAGAACGGGCCGGCCGGCGCCACCTCGGTCACCACCTTGCCGGGCCACAGGCCCGAGGCGTCGACGTCGGCGATGGTATCGAGCGCCACGGCCTTCTGCTCGTCGCTGGTATAAAAGATCGCCGAGCGGTACGACGTGCCCAGGTCGTTGCCCTGGCGGTTCTTCGTCGTCGGGTCGTGGATCTGGAAGAAATATTCGAGGATCTTGCGGAAGCTGGTCTTGTCGGGGTCGAAGACGATCTCGATCGCCTCGGCATGGGTGCCGTGGTTGCGGTAGGTCGCATTGGGCACGTCGCCGCCCGAATAGCCCACGCGGGTCGAGATCACGCCGGGCTGCCGCCGGATCAGCTGCTGCATGCCCCAGAAGCACCCGCCGGCCAGCACGGCACGTTCGGTCCTTGCCATCTCGTCTCTCCTTGTCTCGGATGCGCCTAATATAGGAATTGCCCGCCGGCTCCGCCATCCCGGGCTGCCGCGTCCGGCTGCTCACAAACGAGCGATGGCTTGGGATTGCGGCGCGGACACATGCAATTTCGTTCGGGCCACGGTAAAGGTTACACCCGAGGATCATCCAGCAACGAGAGTCGCAATATGACCATCCGCTTCGCGCTTCTGGGCGCCGGCCGCATCGGCAAGGTGCATGCCCGGGCCGTTACCTCCAACCCCGCGGCAAAGCTCGTCGCCGTGGCCGATGCCATGGCGCAGGCGGCCAAGGATATCGCCGCGCAATATGGCTGCGAGGTGCGCACCATCGAGCAGATCGCGGCCTCGCCCGATATCGACGCGGTGGTGATCTGCACCCCCACCGACACCCACGCCGATTTGATCGAGAAGTTCTCCAACGCCGGCAAGGCGATCTTTTGCGAAAAGCCGATCGATTTGAGCGTCAAGCGGGTGCGCGAATGCCTCGCTGTCGTGGATAGGAACAAGACCAAGCTGATGGTCGGCTTCAACCGCCGGTTCGATCCGCACTTCATGGCGGTGCGTGCCGCGATCGACGCCGGCGAGATCGGCGAGGTCGAGATGGTGACCATCGTGTCGCGCGATCCGGCGCCGCCGCCGGTGGATTACATCAAGCGCTCGGGCGGAATCTTCCGAGACATGACCATCCACGATTTCGACATGGCGCGCTTCCTGCTCGGCGAAGAGATCGAGAGCGTCTCGGCGCAGGGCTCGGTGCTGGTCGACAAGGCCATCGGCACGGCCGGCGACTACGACTCCGTCTCGGTGATGCTCAGTACCGCGACCGGCAAGCACGCCACCATCTCCAACTCGCGGCGCGCCAGCTACGGCTACGACCAGCGCATCGAGGCGCATGGCAGCAAGGGCGCCGTCGCCGCCGAGAACCAGCGCGCAGTGTCGATCGAGGTCGCCAACGCCAAGGGCTACACCCGCCCGCCGCTGCTCGACTTCTTCATGACCCGCTACATCCAGGCCTATGCCAATGAGATCGCGGCGTTCATCGATGCGCTCGGCGGCAAGCGCCCGGCCGCCCCGAGCGGGCAGGACGGCCTCATCGCGCTCGCCCTCGCCGATGCGGCGGTGAAGTCGGCCAAGGAGGGCCGCCTGGTGAAGGTCAGCGAGGTGTTGGGGAACTAGCGCCAAAGCTTGCAGTTGGTTTCCCTCCCCCGCGTGGGGAGGGGAAACCGCGCAAGCGGCCCGGCGCTACTTCAACAGCCACTCGTGCTCGGGCGCATTGTGGAACTTCCACGTCCGCTTCGGCCCGGCCATCACGTTGAGATAATAGAGGTCGTAGCCGTGCACGGT
>JBQCIY010000004.1:0-4331 GCA_051953275.1 Devosia sp.
GCCACCAAGGAGATCGCCCACCTCAACGGCCAGGCCGTCACCTTCATGGCCAAGTGGGACTTCGGGCTTGCCGGCTCCTCGAGCCACATCCACATGAGCCTCGCCAAGGGCGGCCGCAACGTCTTCGTCGACACCAAGGATTCCCTCGGCATGAGCCCGATGATGAAGGCCTACATGGCGGGCCTGCTCACCTATGCCGGCGACATCACCTATTTCCTCGCCCCCTACATCAACTCCTACAAGCGCTTCCAGGCCGGCACCTTCGCCCCCACCAAGGCGATCTGGAGCCGCGACAACCGCACCGCCGGCTTCCGCCTGTGCGGCGAGAACACCAGGGGCGTGCGCGTCGAATGCCGCATCGGCGGCGCCGACCTCAACCCCTACCTCGCCTACGCCGCGCTGCTCGCCGCCGGCCTCAAGGGCATCGAGGACAGGCTCGAGCTCGAGCCGGCCTTCAGCGGCGACGCCTACAGCGTCAGGAAGCTGCGCGAGGTGTCCCGCACCCTGCGCGACGCCACCGCCGCGCTCAAGAAGTCGAAAATGCTCGCCCAGGCCTTCGGCCAGCAGGTGGTCGACCACTACGTCCACACCGCCGAATGGGAACAGTTCGAATACGACCGCCGCGTCACCGACTGGGAGTTGAAGCGCGGCTTCGAACGGTCGTAAACAGCGGGCACATTTACCGCGAAGGAATCTCCCATGACCGAAACGGTCAAGATCGTGTCGCCCGTCGACGGGCGCGTTTATGCCGAGCGCCCGGTGGCCTCGGCCGCCGACATCGAGGCGGCGGTGAGCCGGGCCGGCGCCGCGCGCAGGGCGTGGGGCGAAATCACCGTGCGCGAGCGCGCCAAATTCCTCAATCACTTCGTCGATGCGCTGCTCGGCAAGAACGACGAGATCGTGCCCGAGCTCGCCTGGCAGATGGGCCGGCCCATCCGCTATGGCGGCGAGCGCAAGGGCGTCGAGGAGCGCTCGCGCTACATGATCGACATCGCCGAGGCGTCGCTCGCCCCGGCGGAAAAGCCGGGCAAGGAGGGCTTCCGTCGCTGGATCGCACGCGAGCCGCTCGGCACCGTGATGGTCATCGCGCCGTGGAACTATCCCTTCCTCACCGCCGTCAATTCCATCGTCCCGGCGCTGATGGCGGGCAACTCCGTCATCCTCAAGCACGCCAGCCAGACCCTCCTGGTCGGTGAGCGTTTCGCCGAGGCCATGGCCACCGCCGGCCTGCCCGACGGCCTGTTCCAGAACCTCGTTCTGAGTCACGCCGACACCGAAAAGCTCATCGCCTCCGGCCGCATCGATCACGTCAACTTCACCGGCTCGGTCGAAGGCGGCCGCCGCATCGAGCGCGCCGCCGCCGGCACCTTCGCCACCCTCGGGCTCGAGCTCGGCGGCAAGGACCCGGCCTATGTCCGGGCCGACGCCAATCTCGCGCACGCTGTCGAAAATCTGGTCGACGGCTCGTTCTTCAACTCCGGTCAGTCCTGCTGCGGCGTCGAGCGCATCTATGTGCACGCCGACATCTACGACGACTTCGTCGACGGCTTCGTCGCCAACGCCAAAGGCTGGACCCTCGGCAATCCGCTCGATCCGGACACCGTCGTCGGCCCCATGGCGCAGGCGAAATTCGCCGACCTGGTGCGCGGCCAGACCCTCGAGGCCCTGCGCAAGGGTGCCCGCGCCCACCTCAACACCAGGCACGATCTCGACGAGGACTCCTCGCCCTATCTCGCGCCCGAAGTGCTGACCAACGTCAACCACCAGATGGCGGTGATGCGCGAGGAAAGCTTCGGCCCCGTCGTCGGCATCATGAAGGTCGCCGACGACGACGAAGCCGTGACGCTGATGAACGACAGTCCCTACGGCCTCACCGCCTCGATCTGGAGCCAGGACCTCGATGCAGTGGCAAGACTCGGCGCCCGTGTCGAAACCGGCACCGTCTACGCCAATCGCTGCGACTATCTCGATCCGGCGCTGGTCTGGACCGGCGTCAAGGACACCGGCAAGGGCGGCGCCCTGAGCGAGATCGGCTACCACAACCTCACCCAGCCCAAGAGCTATCATCTCAAGGTCGTATAAGGCCATTCCATCCGAACGTCATTCCCGCGAAGGCGGGTACCCAGGCCGGATTTGCGGACGTCCGTAAAGACCGTCTGGCACCGCCCGCGCGGGATCGACGGGGAGCGAGAAACCCGGGAGACACGATTGATCAAAGCCAACTGGAACTACCCCACCTCCGTCCGCTTCGGCGCCGGCCGCATCGCCGAACTGCCCGACGCGCTGCGCGCTGCGGGCATCGACAAGCCCCTGCTCGTCACCGATGCCGGGCTGGTCAATCTGCCGGTGACGCAGAACACCATCAGGCTGCTCGAGGACGCGGGCTTCGCGGTCGGCGTCTTCGCCGACGTCAAGCCCAACCCGATTTCGGCCAATGTCGACGCCGGCGTCGAAGTCCTGCGCGCCGGCGGCCATGACGGCGTCATCGCCTTCGGCGGCGGCTCCGGCCTCGACGTCGGCAAGGTCATCGCCTTCATGGCCGGCCAGACCCGGCCAATGTGGGATTTCGAGGACATCGGCGACTGGTGGACCCGCGCCGACCCCAAGGGCATCTTCCCGATCATCGCCGTGCCCACCACGGCGGGCACCGGGTCGGAAGTCGGCCGCGCCGGCGTCATCACCGACGAGGCGACGCACACCAAGAAGGTGATCTTCCACCCGCTGATGATGCCGAAGATCGTCATCGTCGATCCCGAGCTCACCGTCGGCATGCCCAGCTTCATCACCGTGGGCACCGGCTTCGATGCCCTCGCCCACTGCCTCGAGGCCTATTGCGCGCCGGGCTACCACCCGCTCGCCGACGGCATCGCGGTCGAAGGCATCCGTCTGGTGCTGGAGAACCTGCCCAAGGTCGTCGCCAACCCCAACGATATCGAGGCGCGCGGCCACATGATGAGCGCCGCGGCGATGGGTGCAACCGCGTTCCAGAAGGGTCTCGGCGCCATCCACGCGCTGAGCCACCCGGTCGGCGCGCTGTACGATACGCATCACGGCATGACCAATGCCGTGTTCATGCCCTATGTCCTTGTCGTCAACCGCGACGCCATCGAAGCCCGGATCGGGCGCCTCGCCGCCTATTGCGACCTGCCGCCGACCTTCGAAGCCTTCCTGCACGCCGTCACCGCGCTCAGGCAGAAACTCAACGTCCCGCATACGCTGCGCGACTTCAAGGTCGACGGCAGCAAGCGCGACCTCATCGGCGACATGGCGATCGTCGACCCGACCGCCGGCGGCAATCCGGTGGAGCTGACCAAGGCGCGCGCACTCGAGATCTTCGATCGCGCGATGGAGGGCCGCGTCTAGAGCGCTTACCGCAAAAAGTGGATTCCACTTTTGTGGTTCTAGAGCGCGACCACCAAAAACTCTAGCTCGCGACCTTGCCGCGTCCGACGGCCAGCGCCTTGAGGCGCTGCTCCATGGCCGGCGCTTCACGCCTGACGAGGTCGCGGCTTGCTGCCGAGACCTCGACCAGGGGATCAAAGGCGCGCTCGCCGCGCAACATGGCGTCGAGCGCCTGCTGGTGCGGCGTCAGCGTCGCGGTCACGTCGGCCCGCCGCGCACGATGCAGCGCCGGCTCGATGAAGCCGAGGATTTCGCGCTCCGAGGGCATCGCGAGCCGGCGGACGCCGTTGGCGACCAGGCCATCGTACAGCCTCTGCGCCGCGGTCACGGGCGACGACATCACCCCCTGGTGAGCGACGAAGAGCTTGGGCAAGGCGGCGGCGTTGCGCACGATATGCACCGCATAGTGCTCCCAGAGCGCGAGGCCATAGGCGACCGGCGCCCCCTCGCGCTGTTCGAGCGAGCGCGCAATCTCGAGCGGATCGCGCGAGGCGACGACGACCAGCGGCGTGTCGAGCAGCGGCAGCCAGTCGCAGAGCGTGATACAGAGCCGCGGGTCCTTCAGGACCCAGGGCCGATGCGCGTCGAGCCCCAGCATGAAGGTCTTCATGCCATCGCTCAGCCGGGGATCGAACGGCTTGGGCGGCGTCGCCGTCCAGCCCGACAGGTCGTACCACGAACAGCCCCGCGCCCCGAGCAGATGCATGTTGAGCAGCACGAAATCGCGGCGCTCCCAGAACCCCTTCGGGTTGTCCTCGTTGGATGGCAGTGCCGAACCCTCGGGCCCGAAATATGCCCCCATCATATTGATGAGCCGCGTCATGGCCGACGTGCCGCTGCGGTGCATGCCAAGAACAATGATCTGCATGCTCCTGCCTAGCACAGGCCCGCACCTTTGCCAGCCCGCCGGAACCTGCTGCCGGCGCTCC
>JBQCIY010000005.1:0-2723 GCA_051953275.1 Devosia sp.
GAGCCCGCCGGCGAGCGTGCCGACGGCGATCCAGATCGCCGTCTCGACGTCGGTGGTGGCCGTGACCACCAGCGGCAGCATGAAGGCGATCATCACCACGTTGAGCAGGATCGGCGCAAAGCTCGAGGCGGTGAAGCGCCCGAGCCCGTTGAGGATCGCCGCATAGGCAGCCATCAGCGACATGCACATGAGATAGGGAAAGCAGATGCGGGTCAGCAGCACCGTGAGGTCGAACTTGGCCGGATCGCCGAGAAAGCCGGGCACGAACACCGGCATGATCCAGGGCATGAAGATTTCGACCGCGACGGTGACCGCGGCGACCACCACCACGAGCCAGCTCATGATGCGCGCGGCCCACAGGCGCGCCGGCTCCATCCCGTCCTGCTCGAGATGCTTGGCGAACAGCGGGATGAACGCGGTGTTGAACGCCCCCTCGGCGAACAGCCGGCGGAAGAGGTTCGGGAAGCGGAACGCCGCGAGATAGGCGTCCGCCGCCGGCCCGGTGCCGAGCACCGCCGCGACCAATGCATCGCGCACAAAACCCAGCACGCGGCTGCCGGTCGTCATCAGGCCGACATTGAGGAAATTGCGGTGAAGGTTGCTCACCCGTTGGCGACCTTCGGCAGGTCCTGCTCGTCGCCGCGCGGGCGGAGCGGCTCGAAGACCTTGAGCAGGGTGTCGCGGATCAGGCGCTGGCGCGGCTTGCTCTCGATCTTATGGCCGGTGAGGTCGGTGACGTAAAAGACGTCGACTGCCTTTTCGCCGTAGGTGCCGATGTGGGCGGAGCCGATGGTGAGGTTGAGGTCGGAGATGGCGCGGGTGAGCTGGTGCAACAGGCCCGTGCGATCGAGACCGGAGACCTCGATGACGGTGAACTTTTCGCTGAGCGTGTTCGAGACCTGCACCTCGGCGGGCAGGGTGAAGGGTTTCAGCCGGCGGTTATGGCGGCTCTCCTTGCCGAGGTCGATCAGCACCTGGCGCTTGCCCTGCAGCAACTGCTTGACCGTCTCGATGATGCGGTTGGCGCGGACTTTTTCGTCTTCGTCGGAGGTGAAAGCGCGCCTGAGCCGGAAGGTGTCGAGCGCCTGGCCGTCGCGGGTCGAAAAGATCTGCGCGCCGATGATCGAAGCTTCGCACATGGTGCAGGCGCCGGCAATCAATGACAGCAGCCGCGGATGGTCCGGCGTATAGAACGAGACTTCAGTGATCGACTCGAAGGAGCGGATGCGGATCGAGCCGGCGAACGGCTGGTGCGCCTGGTCGGCAGCACGGATCATCTTGGCATGCTCGAGCTGCAGCTCGAGTTCGGCGCGCAGCCAGTAGTGGTTGTAGTGGCGCGCCACGTAGGTCTCGAGCTCGTCCCTCGGCCACGCAGCAAGCGCCTTCTCGAGGTCGGCCTTGGCGGCGGCGACGCGATCGGCCTGGCTGACGCGCGAATGGCCGCCCGACAGCAGCGGCTCGGTGGCGTAATAAAGCGAGCGCAGCAGCGAGCCCTTCCAGCCGGTCCACACGCCGGGCCCGACCGCCCGGATGTCGCAGGCGGTGAGGATCATCAGCAGCGCCAGACGCTGCGGCGACTGCACGATGTCGGCGAAGGCGCGCGCCGTTTCGGGGTCCTGCAGGTCGCGGGCCTGCGCGATCTCGCTCATCAGCAGGTGGTATTCGATCAGCCAGGCGACGGTGTCGGTTTCGGCCGCATCGAGCCCGAGCCGCGGGCAGAATTTGCGCGCGATGCGGGCGCCGGCGATCGAGTGATCCTCTGGCCGGCCCTTGGCGATGTCGTGCAGGAACAGCGCTACGTAGAGCAGCCGCGTATCGTTGAGCGAGGGCCAGAGCTCGTGCGTCAGCGGCAGCTCCTGCCGCAACCCGCCATTGGCGATATCGGCCATCACGCCGACCGAGCGGATCAGGTGCTCGTCCACCGTATAGTGGTGGTACATGTTGAACTGCATCAATGCGACGATCTTGCCGAACTCGGGCACGAACTTGCCTAGAACGCCGCTCTCGTTCATCTGCCGCAGGATACGCTCGACGGTGCGCGGGCTGGTCAGGATCTCGAGGAACCACTCGTTCGCCGCCTTGTCGTTGCGGATGTCGTGGTCGATCAGGTGCAGCGAGCGCGTGATCTGCTTGATCGCATCGGGATGGAACAGCAGGTCGTTGCGGCCGGCGACGAGGAACGAGCGGATCAGCGCCAGCGGGTGCTTTTCGAAGGTATCCGGCCGCGCGGTGTTGAGGCGCCCCGAATCGATGACGAAATCCGGCTCGTTCCTGATCGCGACCTTGCCGCGCTTGAAGATGCCGGCCACCCGCCCCATCATGTCGAGCGGCTTGGCGTGGTCGAATTCGAGGCTGGTGCAGAAAATGCGCGTCAGGTCGCCGACATCCTTGGCGACGAGGAAGTAGCGCTTCATCATGCGCTCGACGCCGAGCATGCCGGGGCGGTCGGCGAAGTGCAGGCGATCGGCGAGCTCGGGCTGCACGTCGAAGGTCAGCTTCTCGTCGGCGCGGCCGGTGAGGAAGTGGAGGTTGCAGCGGATGGCCCAGAGGAAGTTCTCGGCGCGCTGGAACAGCCGGTATTCCTCAGCGCTCAGTACGCCCTTTTCGACCAGCTCGGCGCTGGTCTTGACCCGGTAGAAGTACTTTCCAATCCAGAACAGGGTATGGAGGTCGCGCAGGCCGCCCTTGCCGTCCTTGATATTGGGCTCGACCACGTAGCGCGT
>JBQCIY010000006.1:0-3589 GCA_051953275.1 Devosia sp.
CACTCAGATGTTTTTCGCCGATCTGGTGGTTATTGCGAGAGGCCCAGAACCCGATCCCATCCCGAACTCGACCGTTAAACCTCTTTGCGCCAATGGTACTAAGTCTCAAGGCTTGGGAGAGTAGGTCGCTGCCAGGTCTGCCAAGAACATCTGATCTCTGACGATTTCGAAATTCAAAACGCCGTTCCGTGAAGGGACGGCGTTTTTGTTTTGGCCGGCAGTGCCGGAGTTCGCGCACCGGAGGGCCGCGGGTGCCGCCGGCCGGACCGCAACTTGCGCTTGATCAAGGTGCCGTTGCCGCGCAACCTCGACCCTCCGTGACCGGGAGGGTCGCATGACGCCGATCACCGTTACCTACTTCTCCGACGTGCTGTGCATCTGGGCCTATGTGGCGCAGGCGCGGGTCGATGCGATCAAGCGCACCTTTCCCGACGAGGTGCGGATCGACTATCGGTTCGTGTCGGTGTTCGGCGATACGCAGCGCAAGATCGGCGAGGGCTGGCGTGATCGCGGTGGCTTTTCCGGCTATGGGCAGCACGTGGCCGGCATCGCCGGGCGGTTCGACCATGTGACCGTCGGTCCGGCTGCGTGGTCCGAGGTGCAGCCGGCCTCCTCGCTCAGCCCGCATCTCTTCCTCAGCGCCGTGCTCGAATGGGAGCGCACGCGCATTCCGGCGGCGGCCGAGCGTGAGCCGCGGCTGTTCGAAAGCGTCATGTGGGCGCTGCGCCGCGGGTTCTTCGAGGAGGGCCGCGACATCTCGCACCGCGACATCCAGCACGGCCTGGCGCAGCCATTCGGCATCGATCTCGCCGCGGTCGATGCCGCCATCGACGATGGCTCGGCCTTCGCGCGGCTGTCGGCCGACTACCAGGCCGCCGAGAAGATGCGGATCGAGGGCTCGCCCACCTTCGTGCTCAACGAAGGACGGCAGAAGCTCTACGGCAATGTCGGCTTCCGCGTCATCGAGGCCAACATCAAGGAAGTGCTGCGCGACCCCGACCAGGACCAGGCGAGCTGGTGTTGATCCGGCGGCGCCGGGTCGCGGCCTGAAACCGTAAGCGTCCTGTCACGTTAGTGTCATGCAGGGAGACACTCATGGCAGACTTCAACATATTCGGCGGGCGGCGCATCCTTCTCGCCGAGGACGACTATTTTCTCGTCTACGACCTGATCCAGCAGCTCGAGGCCAACGGCGCCGAAATCGTCGGGCCGATCGCGACGCTCGACGAGGCGATCGACCGGCTGCGGTCGCTCGACCGGCTCGATGGCGCGGTGCTCGACATTAACCTCCAGGGTCAGCATGTCTTTCCCCTGGCCGATGGGCTGGCGGAGCGGACCATCCCCTTCGTCTTCGCCACCGCCTATGAGGCGACCATCGTGCCGCCGCGTTTCGCCCATGTCCCGGTCCTGGGCAAGCCGGTTGCCATCGACGAAATCGCCGAGGCGCTGCTGCCCGACGGCGTCACCGTGCCCGTGCGTGTGCCGGCGCTCGAAACCTGGCCGGGCTGAGGCCGTTATCGGTCTAGTCCACCGGATCGGCCGCCATGCGCCTCGCCCACGTCTCGGATCTGCACTTCGGCCATCACGATCCGGCGGTCTCGGCGACGCTCGCCGCCGATCTCGCGGCGCAGTCGCCGGACCTCGTCGTGGTCTCGGGTGATTTCACGCAGCGCGGCACGCCCGAGGAATACGAGATGGCGCGTGCCTTCCTCGATTCGATCGCGGCGCCGGTGTTTGCCGTGCCGGGCAATCACGATCTCGGCCGCAACCTCGTCCGCCGCTTCCTCGATCCTTATGGGCTTTACCGCCGCTACATCGCGCCCGAGATCGAACCGGCCCTTGAGCTCGCGCGACCCGAGGCCACCGTGGCGCTCGCCGGGCTCAACACCACGCGCCGCGCGCTGGCCGATCGCGACTGGTCGAACGGCTCGATCAACCGCGGCCAGCTCCGCCACCTCGACCGCGCCCTTGCCGAGGCGCCGTCCAACGCGGTCCGCATCGTCGTCGCGCACCACCCACTGATGCAGCCGGCGCTGCCCACCCTGAAGCCGACGCTCGCTGTGCGGCGCTCGTCGCTGGCGCTCGAGGCGTTCGCGGCGGCCGGCGTGCGCCTCGTCCTCTCCGGCCACTTCCACCTCAGTTTCGTGCGCAAATACGATCCCGCCGCCGTCCGCGACGGCATCCCGCCCGGCCCGCGCCAGGCCGCCGCCGCGCCCATCCTCGTCTGCCAGGCGAGCTCCACCATCTCCAACCGCCTGCGCGGCGAGCCCAACGCCTACAATCTCATCGACATCGCCCACGGCACCATCGCCATCCACGTCCGCGAATGGCGCGAGGGCATGTGGGAGACGCGCGAGGAGGCCGAGGTCGCAGCGTAGGCGATATTCTCCGCCTCCCCGTATGGGAGGGCTAGGGGAAATCCGCTACTCTTTCCGCATGAGTATCGAGCGCGCCCGCAGCCTGCGCCAACACATGCCACCGTCCGAGGCGGCATTGTGGAACGCTCTTCGTGCACTGAAACCGCTCGGCCTGCACTTCCGCCGGCAAGTGCCGCTCGGCCGCTACTACGCCGACTTTGCCTCCCACCACCCCAAGCTGGTCATCGAGGTTGACGGCTGGACGCACAACCATCCCGACCACGACGCCGAGCGCGACCGCTTCATGCAAGGCGAAGGGTACGGCGTGCTGCGCGTCAGCAGCGTCGATGTCCTGCGAAACCTTGATGGCGTCATCCGCGCCGTCCTGACATCGTGTGGCAGAGGAGAATAGGCGCCCACGCGGCTCGCAGTCGTTTTCCCTCCCCACCCGGGGGAGGGCGGCGCGCTTAGGAGCGAGTTTGCAAGCCGGGATGGGGGGACTCTCGGCGACTCATGGAAGCTCCCCCCACCCAGCTACGCTAGGCCTGCGGCCAAGCTTCGCTGCCCTCCCCACGCGGGGGAGGGAAACCGACTGAATCTATCGGGCATAGCTCGAGACCAAAATCGAAACGAGGGGGGCCATCAGCCGTGCCTCGGGCACCACGTTTCCCTCCCCCGCGTGGGGAGGGCGGCGCGCTGAGCGAGCGCAGCGAGCTTAGCAAAGCCGGGGTGGGGGGAGTCTCGGTGACGCGCGGAAGCGCCCAGCTTCACTCGGCACTCGCCAACGCTCCCGTCTTGCTCACCTGTGGAATCACCCCACCCACACGCCCACCGCCAGCAGCAACCAGCCCACAATCATCCCGCCGCCACCAATCGGCGCGGCAAACGCAAAGAGCGGGTGGTGCAATTCATCCCGCATCGCCAGATCGCCGGCGAACAGCAGCAGCGCCACCACCAGCACCCAGCCGGCGATCTGCATCAGCCGGCGGCTGCGCAGCAGGCTGACGACCAGCAGCACCGGGACGTGCAGCAGCAGCATGTTGGCGGCGATCGAGAGGTCGCCTTCGCCGCCGTGCAGCCCACGCGCCGCGCCGGCGACGCCGAGCGCGCCGAGCAGCGCCGCCACCGTCATCAGCGGCCGATTCGCACCTGACTTTTCCGCCATTCCGGCCCTCCTCCGTTGGCCCGACCGGCACATCTATGCATCCGGCTTCGCCTGTCGCGTCATCGGC
>JBQCIY010000007.1:0-9701 GCA_051953275.1 Devosia sp.
GGTATTATCGCCGCCGAGCTGTCGTTCCTTGTCAAGCTGGAGGTCGGTGGATGGGCCGCGCTCGGGGAGATGATCTTCGGAATCTATTTCGCGATCCCAGTCGTGCATGTGCTCGTTCGTTTAATAACATCCAGCAGCGCAGGGGCGTGGCGCATGACGACTGTGGGCCTGACGTCCGATGTGATGATTCTCCTCACTACCCTTTTGCGCATCGATGACGGGGAGCCTCACACGTACGTTGTCTATGAGAGGCTGCTGTTTGGACGATACGTCGTACCGGATTGGATGACATGGGGCGGCGCTTATCCACCTGAGATGGCATTCGACTTGTGCTTGTACGTGCCGCTGATCGCCTTGTGGTTCGTCGGTTTGCGGATCGCCAACCGCGAGCGCCAAAGTCGGTTTAGCGCCTCTGGCGCTTAGAGCCGTTCGGCCGAGGTGCTCCCGCTGCTTTGCAAAGGGTGGCGTCGAATTGGCGCAGCAGGCCAAGCAGGTCGAACGTCGCAGGCCGAAGATCGGGGAGTCTCCAACAGTTTAGGCCAAACCATGGAGCGACCGGGGGTGGCCGGTGGTCAATCTCAATGCCGAGTTTGTGACGCGAAGGGCCGCGCTGTTAGGCATCAACCAACCTACCGTCAAGCATCCGGATTTGCCGCTTGCAACGCCCGGCGATCCTCTCGTCATGAGTAGAGATCAGGAATGCAGTCCCGTCAGCACGATTGATCTCGACGAGCAGATCCATCACCTGATCGGCACTTTCCCGGTCGAGGTTCCCGGTCGGCTCGTCGGCGAGAACCAGCTCTGGGGAATTCATCAACGAGCGCGCCACCGCTACACGCTGCTTCTGGCCGCCGGAGAGCTTGGCCGCAAGGAAGTCTCGCCGATCGGACAGTCCGACTCGATCGAGTAGGGCGGTGCCCCGCTCACGATCGGCATCTGTCTCGCGACCTCGATGCGTGGCAGCAGGGAAGATCGTGTTTTCGAGAGCTGTGAAGTCGGGAAGAAGATGGTGGGCCTGAAACACGAAGCCGATATGGCGATTCCGGAACTCGGTGAGCTGCACGTCGTCCGCGTCGACGAGAGGCTCGCCCAACATGGTGAGGCGCCCTTCAGTGGGTCGCATCAGAGTGCCAAGAATGCTGAGCAACGTAGACTTTCCCGAGCCTGATGGCCCTAGCAGCGCGACGAACTCTCCCACCTCGAGCGTCAGATCGAGCCCCTTGAGGACGGTTACGGCCGTGTCACCGTCGCCGAACTGCTTGACGAGTCTGTCGACGATGACCAATGGCGCGCTCATGGTCCGATCACAGTGACAGGGTCGACTTTGGAGGCTGCATAGGCTGGCCAGATCGAGGCAAGGACGGCGCCAACAAGTGTGAGGAGTATAGCGGTGCCGTAGGCACCCTGCCGAATGTCGACCGGTAGTCCCGCAGCCGCGGTCGCCTCCGGGACGGGAAACGGCAGGAGGCTCAGATAGCCTAGGCCGGCGCCGAGAATCCCGCCGCAGATACCGATCATCGCACCTTGAATGACGAAGACCAGAACGACGAACCGCCTCGACGCGCCCATCGCGCGCATGATGCCGATCTCAGACTGGCGACGGTAAGTGGAAAGCAGCAGTGCACTGGCAATACCGATGACGATGCTGATCAGAGCGAAGACCTTGATCAGGTCCCCGGTGCGCGCCTGGGCCACGAGAGCATCGAGGAGCTCTTTGTTCTTTTCTGTCCAAGGTGTCGTCTTCAGTCCGGTTAGCGCTGCGATCGCGCTCGCTGCGGACGGCGCCAGCTGCAAGTCGTCCAGTTTGACCTCGAAGCGGCTGAGGCCCGCCGGCAGCTCAAACAGCACACGGGCAACACGCTGATTCACATACGCGGACGCATCGTCCAGCCCTGCCACTCCAAGGGAGAATATGCCGCCGACGGTCAACGTTAGTTCGACATTTCGATCGGAACGAACGCTGACGGTCTGCCCAACTCCCACGCCCAGGGTCCGCGCAAGACCGGTGCCGATCAGCACCGTACTGATGGTGAGGTCTGGACTGCCATCAACGATACTACGAGCAATGTTCGCAATGGCCGAGACCTGATCCGGCACTAGGCCCGTCACGGCGACCGGCGCGAGAGCCTCGCCCTTTTGAATGAAACCGTTGCCCAGGACCTCGCCCGCGACCATCCTCACATGCGGCACTGCTGAAATCAGCGGCGCGAATGCGTCCGCCGCCTGCAGGGTGGTGCGCTGCGCGGATGACCTCAGGACAGCGATGAGAGTGCCATCGCCATCTGGGAATAGTGACACGGGAGCACGGTCGGACTCCTCCACCGTCACGTGCGCGATGTTGCCGACCGTCCGGTCGAGGAGAAGCACTGCAAGGCCACCGATCAGGGCGCTCATGAAGACGAACACATAGACGCCGACGGCCACCCCGACGATCAACAAACCTGTCTGTGCAAGGTTGGACGTCAGATAGCGGGAGGCCACTTTGAGGCTGTAGATCATCAGCGCGCCTGTGCTGCCAACAACCGGGCGCCGATCATCGCCGGACTGGGGTTGGTGATCACTGCATCACCCGCTTTAAGCCCGGAGGTGACGATGAGCCTCCCGGCTGGCCAGTCGACGAACTCGATGGGTGTCCGCACAGCTCTGCCATCCTTGACAAGCAGGACCGCCGGCTGCGTCGCAGCATCAACGATGGCGGGGCGCGGCACAGTGATGGCGTTCGGTTGCTCGTCCACGACGATGTTGAGATTGACAGTGAGCCCAATTGGAAGTGCCATTCCGGTCGTGTCGTCGCTGATCCCGACGCGAACCATGCGACCACCAGTGCTGCTGTCGACAGTGGGTGAAACGAAGCTGACAAGACCGGAGAGTGTCTGATTGTAGCCGGATGGCTGCATCTTGACCTTGAGGCCGCGCCGGATCTGCGCCGCGTATAGTTCATCGACGCTAGCGCTGGCGCGCAAATGGTTCAGGTCGGCGAGCGAAAAAAGCACGGTGGAGGGGCTGACGACCTGTCCGGGGTCGACTCCGCGGGTTACCACTGTGCCGGCAAACGGCGCCCGGATGGTGAACGCGTCAAGTTGGGACAAGGCTTGATCGCGTGCCGCCTGCAGTCGGGCGACATCGTTCTGGACGGTTTGCAGAGCGGTCAGGGCGGCCGAAAGGTCCTTCTGCGAGATCGAGTCACTAAGCCTTTGCGCGCGCGTGTAGTCGGACTGAGCCTTCTCAAACTGCACACGAGCCCCGCTCAGTGCCGCCTCCGCCTGCGATACGGTGGCCTTCTGTTGCGTGTCATCAAGGGTGACAAGAAGGTCGCCCGCCTCGACCTGGTCACCGTCGGAAACGCTGACCGTCCTTATTTGGCCACTGACGGTGGGTTGAACCTCGATCTGTGTTTCCGGCTCCACGCGTCCATTGACGGCCAGAACGCGCATTGTGGGCCCAGAGACAGCCGTCTCGACGGTGACGGCGATCGGCGTTGCCTCCCATGGTTGGGCAAATGCCAACCACCCAATCGTGATCAGCACTCCCAATACTGGGACAACCGGCCATAGCCGCCGACGACGCGGCCGGACGGCGCGAGCAGAATGTGGAGCCGACACGCCAAATCCTCGACTGACCAAACATTGTACGGAGCCGGCGTGAGATTGGTTTGACCCCGATCAACCAGCGGCGAGTGCCATCCCGCTCAAGGTGGCCTGCGCAGACGCGAGGCCGCGATCGGTCGCTCTTCAACAATGCGGTAAGCGCGATAGGGCCGCTCAAATCCCCGGAATCGATGGCGAGCCCGTTTTCATCGGCGGCCGCCGTCCGAGCTTAAATCGGCCGCAAGCAACTCGGCGAGGTGCAGAGTAGGCCGGCCTGTCGCTTGCTCGATCTGCTCGCGGCAACTGAAACCGTCAGCCAGGATAACCGTCGAGGTGGGCGCCGCCCGCACGCGTGGGAGCAAAACCCGCTCCCCGGCTGTCATCGATACTGCATACTTGTCCGCCTCGAAGCCGAACGACCCCGCCATGCCGCAGCAGCCGGACTTCAACACCTCGTAGTCAAGCTCGATTCGGTCGAGCACGGCGATCTCCGCATCGGACTTGATGATCGCGTGGTGGTGGCAGTGCACGTGCACCAGCGCCTCCTGCTCGATCTTGGGCAGCGCCGCCTCGTGACAATCGTGCTCGAGAAATTCCGAGAACAGCTTCACTTGTCCGGCCAGCATCTGCGCCAGCTCGTTGCCGTGCATCAGGTTCGGCAGTTCGTCGCGGAAGGCGCTGACGCAGGCCGGCTCGAGCCCGACGATCGGCATACCCTCGCGCAGCGCCGGCTCCAGCGCTGCGATCGTTTCGGTCCACAGGCCCCTGGCCTTGTCGAGCATGCCCCAGTCGTAAAGCGGCCGGCCGCAGCACAAGGGTCGCGGCGGCAGCACCACCGTATAGCCGAGCGACTCCAGCACCTTGGTCGCGGCGATCGCCGTCCGCGGCCGGAAATAGGTATTGAACGTATCCGGCCACAGCATCACCTTGCGCCGCTTGTCGCCATCGGCCGGCGGTCGCCGCGACCGCGCGAACCACTGGGTGAACGGCTCGTCCGCATAGCGCGGAATGCGACGTTCCCGCGCGATCCCGCCGATCGCCTTGGCGATGCCGCTCAGCCCCGGCGTCTGCACCACGACATTGGCGAGCCACGGCACCCGCCCCGCAATGCGCGACCAGTCGCGGATGAGCCCCATCGAATAGGCGGCGCGCGGCCGCAGCCGCCCCTTGTAGTGATGCGCCCGGAACTCCGCCTTGTACGTCGCCATGTCGGTGTTCACCGGGCAGTCGCTCTTGCACCCCTTGCAGCCGAAGCAGAGCGCGAGCGCCTCCTCCACCTCGGCGCTGCGCCACATATCGGCGACCGGGCCGCCTTCCATCATCTCGAACAGCAGCCGCGCCCGCCCCCGCGTCGAATATTTCTCCTCGTTGGTCGCCATGTAGCTCGGGCACATCACGCTCTTGTCGCTGTCGCGGCGGCGGCACGAGCCCACCCCCACGCATCGCCGCGTCGCCTTGCTGAAACTGCCCTCGTCCTCGGGAAAGCCGAACCAGATGTCGGGCTGCGGCGGCTGGTAGGCCGGACCGAGCCGGAGGTTCGACGTGATCGGATAGGGATCGACGATCTTGCCCGGGTTCATCCGCCCCTCGGGGTCCCAGATCGCCTTGAACTCGCGGAACGCCTGCACCAGCTCGCGCCCGTACATCTTTTCGAGCAGCGCCGCCCGCGCCTGCCCGTCGCCGTGCTCGCCCGACAGCGTGCCGCCGAACTCGACCACCAGGTCGGCAGCCTCGTCGAGAAACCGGCGCCAGGCGCGCACCCCCTCCTCCGTCCGCAACTGAAAGGGGACGCGGCAGTGGATGAGGCCGTCGCCGAAATGACCGTAGACTGAGACCTGCTCGTATCCGTATTTGTGGAACAGCGCTTTGAGCCGTCGCAGGTACTGGCCCAGATTGTGGCGGTGCACGGCGCTGTCTTCCCAGCCCGGATGCCCCTCCGGCGTCCCCGGCACATGCGCCGTCACCCCTAGCGCCGCATCGCGGACTTCCCAGATCTTGCGCTGCTGCTCCGGCCTGCGCACCAGTGTAGTCGCATGGCCCTCCTTGAATCCGTCGATCGCGGCCTGTGCCCGGTTGGCGGCGTCGTCGGGCGTATCACCGCCGAACTCGCCAATCAGCCAGCCATGACCCTCGGGCAGCATCGCCACGTCGTCGGGGTGGAGCTGCTTTTTCAGCACGAAGTCGACCAGCAGCTGGTCCATGCCCTCGAGCGCCATTGGCTTGAACGTCAGCGCACGGGGTACCGCGTCGGCCGCCTCGAACACATCGCCGAAGCCGATGATGGCCAGCGCCCGATGCGGCGGACTCGGCACCAGGTTGAGCGTTGCTTCGAGGATCGTGACACAGGTCGACTCCGTCCCGACCAGCGCCCGGGCGACGTTGAAGCCGTTTTCGTCGAACAGTTGGTCGAGGTTCTCGTAACCGGACACGCGCCTCGGAATCTGCGGATAACGGGCGACGATCAGGTCGTGGTGGCGCCCGCGGAACTCGTCCAGCGCGTGAAAAATCTCGGCCTCGCGACCACCAGCCGCAAGATGCGCCTGGAACGCCGCGTCGTCGGTGCGCCCCACCGTCATCCGAACCCCGTCATAGGTCAGGATGTCGAGCGCCTCGACATTGTCGGAGGTGCGCCCCGCCATCACCGAGTGCACGCCGCACGAATTGTTGCCCAGCATGCCGCCCAGAGTGTTGTGGTCGTGTGTCGCCGGATCGGGACCGAAGGTCAGATGGTGCTCCTCCGCCGCCTGGCGCAGGTGATCGAGTACGCAGCCCGGCTGCACCACCGCAAGCTTGCCGTCCGGATCGATCTCCTTGACCTCGTGCATGTATTTCGAGAAATCGACCAGCACCGCCACGTTGCAGCCCTGGCCGGCAAGACTGGTGCCGCCCCCCCGCATCACCAGGGGCGCGTCGTAGCTCCGGCAAAGCTCCACCGTTTTGACCACGTCGTCGATGGTTCGCGGCAGCACCACGCCGATCGGCACCTGCCGGTAGTTCGACGCATCGGTCGCATAGAGCGCCCGTGAACCGGCATCGAACCGCACCTCGCCCGAAATGCTGTTGCGCAGCGCAGCGGCCAGTTCGCTGAATGCGTTCGGCGGCAGCGCCGGCGACGCACTCTGGATGCGGCCATTGGGCGCCCGGCCCAACACGCGATCCGGATGGCTGGCGAAATTGAGGTCGAGCGAACGGGCAGCCACGGTAGTTCCTTTCAAGCCAATGCGAAGGATGTGGCCTCGGAGCGGCGCAAGCTGAGCCCGTGGCCTTTGGCACCCGGCACCGGCGCGATACAGCCGTCACGCGGCACCGGCGCCCCCTCGAAGAGCATCGCCTCGATCCGCGCATGGTCATGGAACCACTCGATGTGGCGCAGGCCCGGCGCAGCGCAGCAAACCGGCAGATGCAGCGCGGGCGCCGTATGGGCGGAAAGTGGTAGACCCCAGGCGTCGGCCAGTGCCGCGGCCTTGAGGAAGCCGGTATAGCCGCCGCATCGCGTCGCATCGGCCTGCAGCACATCGACCGCGCCGATCTCGAGCAGGTGGCGGAAGGCAAAGACGTTGTAGCCGTACTCGCCCGCCGCGATTTCCATGCCGGCCGGGGCGCGGTCGCGTAACAGCCGCAGTCCCTCGAGGTCGTCGCTCGAGACCGGCTCTTCGAACCAGCTGACGCCGAGCCCGGCGAACCGCTCTGCGAAATCGAGCGCCTGCTTGCGCGAGTACGCGCCATTGGCGTCGACGAACAGACCCGCGTCGGCGATCGCCTCCCGTGCCACGCGCACCCGCTCGCAGTCCGCCGCTGGCTCGGTGCCGATCTTCATCTTTACCCAGCGGCAACCCTCCTTGCTCGTCCAGCCACTGAGCTGTGTCGCGAGCCGCTCATTCGAGTACGAGGTGAATCCGCCGCTGCCGTAGATCGGCACGCTCTGCCGCGCTCTCCCGAACAGGTCGACAAGGCCGACGTCGAGCAGCCGCGCCTTCAGGTCCCACATCGCGACGTCGAGCGCCGAGATGGCTCCCATCGCGACGCCGTCGCGGCCGATGTTGCGAACCGCCGCGACCATCGCCGACCATAGCGCCGGGAGATCGAAAGCGTCCTTGCCCGTCAGCACGTTGCACAGCGTGTGCTCGATGATGCCTGCGCTTCCCGCGTCGGCGTAAGCATACCCCATGCCGCTCTGGCCGGCCGCCGCGACGTCGGCGACCACCAATGTCGTGGCGTCCCACGCGATCGTGCCGTCCGCCTCGGGCGCATCGGTCGGAATGCGATAAGTGGCGGCGCTGACGCGATCGATCCGAGGAGACGAGCCGGACATCGTCGCTAGACGAGTTCGCGGACGATGTCCGAGGCGACGGTCAGCGCGATCTTGTTGCCCGCCGGCGTTCCTTCCGCAAGCGAACGGGCGAGGTTCGAGACCTGCTTGAGAGTCGCCTTGGGCGGCATCGGTGGTTCGTGCGGATCGACCACGGCCTCGACCAGCGCCGGACCCGGCGCTGCCAGCGCCTCGCGCAGCACGTCTCCGCAGGTCTTGGGATCGTCGGCCACATAGCCCTTGACTCCGAAGCCGCGCGCCACCGTCGCGAAATCGATCGGCTGCAGCTCGCAGACATATTCCGGATTGCCCAGGAACACCATCTGTTCCCACTTGATCTGGCCCAGAACGTTGTTCTTGATAACCACGACCTTCACGTCCAGTCCGTATTTTACGCAGGTCGCGAGCTCGCCCAGCAGCATTGTCAGCCCGCCGTCGCCGACGAATGCGACCACCTGTCGGCCGGGATGCGCCACGGCCGCTGCAATCGCGTAGGGTAGCCCGCAGGCCATGGTGGCAAGGTTGCCCGAGCACGAGAACATCATTTCGCCGCGGATCATCAGGTGGCGGGCAATCCACGTGGTGATCGTACCGGAATCGGTGGTAACGATAGCATCGTCGCGCAACAGCGTGTTCAGCGCATGCGCCACCACTTCCGGCTTCATCGGCGTCTCTGTGCGCGTGCCGCGCTCCGTCATCAGCTTCTGCCAATCGGCCATGTCGGCCTGCGCAGCCTCGAGAAATTTGCGGTCGTCCTTGCGCGCGAGGTCAGGCAGCATTGCCTTCAGTACGGCACCGGTGTCGCCGACCAGTCCGGCTTCGACCGGATAGCGCAGCCCGATCCGCTGCGCGTCAATGTCGATCTGCACCGCCCGGGCGGCACCTGGCTTGGGATAGAATTCGATATAGGGGAAACCGCTTCCGGCGATCAGCAGGGTGTCGCAGTTCTCGAGCGCCTCCTGGGCCGGCTTGGTGCCCAGCAGGCCAATGCCGCCGAGGCTGTACTGGCTGTCATCCGGCACGGCGCCCTTACCGAGCAGCGGCTTGATGATCGGCGCGCCGAGCCGCTCGGCCACTGCCAGCAACTCCTCACGCGCCCCAAGCGCGCCGCGGCCGGCGAGGATCGCGACCTTTTTGCCGCCGTTGAGGATCGCCGCGGCCCTGGCCATCTGCTCCGCGTTGGCAAGATTGGCCGGGCGCGCCATCATCTCCGAGACGTGATTGGGAATGTTGCGGTCCGAGCGTGGCGCCTTCTTCATCGGCTCCGACTGCATGTCGACGGGAATGGTGATGTGCGCCACGCCGCGCCGCGCCAGCGCGCTCCGGCAGGCGAGCTCGGTGACGTTCTGCACGTGCTGCGGCCCCATGATGCGGGCGTTGTAGACGCACACATCCATGTAAAGCTTGTCGAGCTCGACATCCTGCTGCGTGAACGTATGCAGCAGGTCGTGGAACTGCAGCCCGGTGATGGCGAGCACCGGCTGGCCGTCGAGCTTGGCGTCGTAGAGCCCGTTGAGCAGGTGGATGCCGCCGGGCCCCGAGGTCGCAAGGCACACTCCGAGCTTTCCGGTGAATTTGGCATAAGCACAGGCGTTGAACGCCGCCGCCTCCTCGTGCCGCACCTGGATGAACCGGATCTTCTCGCGCTTCAGCCTCAGCGCCTCGATCACGCCGTTGATGCCGTCTCCCGGTATGCCGAAGATCGTATCGACACCCCACTCGATGAGGGTTTCGACGAGCACATCCGACGCAGTGGCTGCCACAGGTTCCTCCCGGCACTTATCTGCTGACGAGAACGACACCCG
>JBQCIY010000008.1:0-5185 GCA_051953275.1 Devosia sp.
CGAGGCAGAACCCGATCTCGACGACGACGTGACGCTGCCGCTGCTCATCGCACTCGAACGGCTGAGCCCGCTCGAGCGTGCGGCCTTCCTGTTGCATGACGTCTTTGGAATGCCGTTCGACGACGTTGCCGCTTCGATCGAGCGCGATGCCGCCGCCACGCGCCAGCTCGCCGCCCGCGCCCGCCAGCACGTGCACGAGGCGAGGCCGCGCTTCGCCGTCGACCGCCGGCGCGGCCTCGAAATGGCCGAGGCCTTCCACGCCGCGGTCGAGACCGGCGACGTGTCGGCGCTCAAGGCGATGCTCGCGCATGACGTGGTGTTCACCAGCGATGGCGGCGGCAAACGTCCGGCCGGCCCGCGCCCCCTGGTCGGCAGCGAAACCGTGCTGCAGTTCCTGCAGAGCCTCACCCGGCTGCTCACCATGAAACCCTCGCAGCTCATCCGCTACGGAATGATCAACGGCCTGCCCGGCTATGTGACACTCGAAGCCGACGGGGAGCTGCAGACCACCGCGGTCGACATCCGCGACGGCAAGGTCGTTGCCGTCTATGTCATGCGCAACCCCGACAAGATGCGCCATCTCGAGGGCACGGTGCACTAGGTCAAAAAGACAGCCCCGCCGGAGCTTGTTATCGCTCCGCGGGGCTCACCTCCGAGGAGGTCTTGAGGCTCAGCGGTCACCCGCGAGCGAACACCCTAGAAATGATCGCTATCGCGCTTTTTTACACGTCCAGGCCGCGAAGGATCCCGGTTCGAACGAGAGCCAACTGCTCGGCTGAGACCTCGGGCCGGAGATATCTTCGCCGGCCAGTCTGATCACGATCGGTGTGGAACATGTCGGGCCGACCGAAGCCGACGGTGGCAATCATGTCGCACTTCGCCCAGAACACATCGTTTGGAAACGGAGAGGGTAGAGGTCTGGGGAAGCGAATGACATAGGGCAGTTCTATCCCTCGAACGTTCCCGAAAGAGGCACAACGGCACACAGCCCGTCTCGATGTCGAAGGCGGGACAAATGATAATCGCCGCCGCTTCTTGACCATTTCAGGCGGCCGGAAGCCTCCCATCGAGTAGTCGCAGCGGACGATTGTTCCGGCGGAAGCGCGAATTGGATCGCCATTGCTAACCACGAGCAGCGAACGGTGGCCACGCAATAGACCGCCAGCTTGCACCCGCGCGCGCCAGCCCCTAGATAATCGCGCGAACCAAGGGGCCGCGCATGATCTTTGCCTTGCTGCAGACCATCAGCCTGATCCTCAGCCTGGTCTGGTGGGTGTTTCTCATCATGATCGTCATGAGCTGGCTGATCAGCTTCAACGTCATCAACACCCGCAACCAGTTCGTGGCGGGGGTGTGGCGCGCCCTCAACCAGGTGACCGAGCCGATCCTCAGGCCGATCCGGCGCATCGTTCCGCCGATGGGCGGGCTCGACCTCAGCCCCATCGTGGTGTTCATCATCATCTTCTTCCTGCAGCAGTTCATTGCGAACTTCGCCATGACCGGCCGGCTGCTCTGACACTGCCGCCGGTCCCGTATCGCCTGACCGCGACGGGCGTCACTCTGAGCCTGCGCGTCACGCCCAATGCCGGCGCCGACCGGATCGAGGGCGTCGAGCGCCGTGCCGATGGCGAGGCGGTGCTGCGGGTGCGCGTTGCCGCCGCGCCCGACAAGGGCAAGGCCAATACGGCGGTGCTGGCGCTGCTCGCGAGGGCGCTCGGCGTCCCCCGAACATCGCTGCGGCTGGTCGCAGGCGAGACGGCGCGCTCCAAGCGGGTGGCGATCGCCGGCGACGGTCCGGGGCTCGCGGCGCTGCTTCAGGCCGCCATCGGGACCACGGCACCGTAAAGGATGGCGCCCAGGATCAACCGGTAGCGCTCCGGCAACTGCTCGATCGGGATCGGCGGCAGCGTCTGGTTGCTGCCGCGGGCGCCATCGCACAGCATCTGGGCGAGCGTCGCCGGCGTCGTGTCGGGGCGCAGCGTGATCAGGCCCCGTCGGTCCATCTCGGCGATCAGCGCAGCGAGCTTGCCTTGGAACAGCCTCGCCTGCCCGACCTGGATGTCGCGCGCCAGCCGGAAGGCCTTGTCGTTGATCTCGAGGGCGTGCGGCGACTGCATCAGCACCCGGCGGTTCTGCGCGAAGCGCAAATCCATGATCCGGACGAAAATCTCGAGCGGCGCCTGCCGTGCGTCGAGCATCTCTTCGCCCGCGGCGAGGCCGTTGGCGATCGCCACCTCGCCGTCATGCCAGAGCATGTAGCGGAAGGCCTCGGTCTTGTTCGAAAAGTGGTTGTAGAGCATGCGCCGGGACAGCCCGACCAGCCGCGCCAGCTCGATCATGGTGATCGCCTCGTAGCCGCGTGCCAGAAATGCCTCGCGCAACCGGCTCAGCAACGGCTCGCGCCGCTGCGGGTCGGGTCTGTTCATCTCGTCCGCCACACCGCCCTCGGCGTTTTGCCGCCAACACCGGCGCGAAACCTAGACAACGTTAGCATTCGCCGGAAGGGCAAATCGCCGACAAATTGTTCCGGACGGCCGCCTTGGGGAAAACCCCAATGCCGCCACCGTCGCCCGGTGCCGCAAACCCGCGGAAATCCGGGAGTTCGCGGTGAAATCGGTTGAATCGGGCGGGATCATTTGCCAAAACTCCGTCACATTCCCCAGGGGCGGGGAGGAGACTGCGGGCGAGGAAACCCGCGGCCGCCGTTGAGGAATCGTCCCTCGGGGTTGCACACACGAGGGACGTTTTCATGACCACTCTACTCTGGGCGATCGTCGTCGCAGGTCTGCTGTCGATCGTTTACGGCATCGTCACGACGCGCAGCCTGCTGAGCGCCGATGCCGGCTCCGCCCGCATGCAGGAAATCTCGGCGGCGGTGCGCGAAGGCGCGTCGGCGTATCTCCGTCGCCAATACACCACCATCGCCATCGTCGGCGTGGTCATTTTCATCCTCGCCTTCTGGCTGCTCGGCGCCTACGCGGCGATCGGGTTCCTGATCGGCGCGATCCTGTCCGGCGCCGCCGGCTTCATCGGCATGAACGTCTCGGTCCGCGCCAATGTCCGCGTCGCGCAGGCGGCGACCAAGGCGCTGAGCGGCGGGCTCGACCTCGCCTTCAAGTCCGGCGCGGTGACGGGCCTGCTCGTCGCCGGGCTCGGGCTGCTGGGCGTCACGCTCTACTTCATCATCCTCACCCAGTTCATCGGCCTTGCGCCGACCTCGCGCACGGTGATCGACGCGCTCGTCGCCACCTCGTTCGGCGCCTCGCTGATCTCGATCTTCGCCCGTCTGGGCGGCGGCATCTTCACCAAGGGCGCCGACGTCGGCGGCGACATGGTCGGCAAGGTCGAAGCCGGCATCCCGGAGGACGATCCGCGCAACCCGGCGACCATTGCCGACAACGTGGGCGACAATGTCGGCGACTGCGCCGGCATGGCCGCCGATCTGTTCGAGACCTATGTCGTGACCTCGGTCGCGACCATGGTGCTCGCGGCGATCGTCTTGCCCGATGCCTACAAGCTCGCGGGCATGGTGTTGCCGCTCGCCATCGGCGGCGCCTGCGTCATCACCTCGATCATCGGCACCTACTTCGTTCGCCTGGGGGCCAGCCAGAACATCATGGGGGCCCTCTACAAGGGCATCATCGCCACCGGCATCCTGTCGCTGATCGTGTTGCTGCCGGTGCTCTGGTGGGTGTTCGGCGACCTCAACGCGGCGCTCGGCGCCACCGGCGGCAAGGCGTTCACGCCGTGGTCGCTGTTCTGGTGCGGCGTGGTCGGGCTCGTCATCACCGGCCTCATCATCGTCATCACCGAATACTACACCGGCACCGGCCGGCGCCCGGTGAACTCGATCGCCGAAGCCTCGATCACCGGCCACGGCACCAACGTCATCCAGGGCCTTGCCGTCTCGCTCGAGGCGACGGCGCTGCCGGCGCTGGTGATCGTTGCCGGCATCATCGTCACCTACAACCTGGCGGGGCTGTTCGGCATCGCCTTTGCCGTCGCCACCATGCTGGCGCTCGCCGGCATGATCGTCGCGCTCGATGCCTTCGGCCCGGTCACCGACAATGCCGGCGGCATCGCCGAGATGGCGGGGCTCGACAAGGAAGTGCGCCACAACACCGACGCGCTCGATGCGGTGGGCAACACCACCAAGGCCGTCACCAAGGGCTATGCCATCGGTTCGGCCGGGCTCGGCGCGCTGGTGCTGTTCGCGGCCTATACGCAGGACCTGCACTTCTTCTCGGCCAACGCGCCGGCGGGGTCGATCCTTTCGGGCATCGGCGACGTCACCTTCTCGCTCGCCGATCCCTATGTCGTGGTGGGCCTGCTGTTCGGCGGCCTGCTGCCGTTCCTGTTCGGCGGCCTCAGCATGACCGCCGTGGGCCGCGCCGCGCAGTCGGTGGTGATCGAGGTGCGCCGGCAATTCAAGGAGAACGCCGGGATCATGGCGGGCACCAGCAAGCCCGACTACGCCAAGGCGGTCGACCTTCTGACCCGCGCCGCCATCCGCGAGATGATCGTGCCGTCGCTGCTGCCGGTCCTGTCGCCGATCGTGGTGTTCGTGATCATCTACTGGATCGCGGGCGCCGGCTCGGCCTTCGCGGCGCTCGGCGCCATGCTGATGGGCGTCATCGTCACCGGCCTCTTCGTCGCCATCTCGATGACGGCCGGCGGCGGCGCCTGGGACAACGCCAAGAAGAGCTTCGAGGACGGCTTCGTCGACAGCCACGGCGTAAAGCACTTCAAGGGCAGCGAGGCGCACAAGGCCTCGGTCACCGGCGATACCGTCGGCGACCCCTACAAGGACACGGCGGGCCCCGCTGTGAACCCGATGATCAAGATCACCAACATCGTCGCCCTGCTGCTCCTCGCCGTGCTGGCGCATATGGCGGGTGCGGCGTGATGCTGCGATGATCGCTAGGACCGAGTTCTAGCGCTGGACTGAATGAGGCCCGGGGCAATGCTCCGGGCCTTCGCATTAGGAGCATCGAGTGGGACACGTGAAAGGGTATCGCCAACAAATGCCTACAAAAAGTTTGGCCGTCGGCGTCCTCTCAAGCGATAGCGGTGGAGGGGCAGAGCACGGGAGAATGCGCGCACCGATCCTGACGCAAAAACGGGATTTGCCGTTCCTGCCGCTCCCTCCCCTTCATGGGGAGGGGGGACCGGGCGAAGCCCGGTG
>JBQCIY010000009.1:0-7051 GCA_051953275.1 Devosia sp.
TGGTGGGTCGTGCTGTATCTTGCGGTCGGCTCGACCGCGATCTGCTTCTTTTTGATCCAGTTCGCGTCGCTGCGCCTGCCCGCGCCCAAGGTCATCGCCTACGGCTACCTCACCCCGGCCTTCGTGATCGTGCTCGAAGCGCTCGCCGGCCACGGCCTGCCGAGCCTCAGCGTCATCGCCGGCGCGGGGGTAACCGTGCTGGGGCTGATCGTGCTGGCGGTGGTAAGGGACTAGGCTGCTTTCGCGGCCGGCACGGCTTTCAGGTCGGCCAGCCGAATGAAATCAGTGCACGCCTTGGCCAGACCCGGTGCGGACTTTGCGCTGCCGAAGCCATAGACCTTCATGCCTGCCGCCCGGAGCCGGTGAACAAGCGGCGTGAAGTCACCGTCGGACGTCACGAGACAAAAGCCTTCGAGCTTGCTGGTATGAAGGAGGTCCATTGCAGAGACGGTCAGTGAGATGTCGCAGGCGTTGGGGCCGGAGAATTGCAGCATGGGCTGGAGCGCCTCGTCTTCGGCGATCTTGAGCCATGCCGCAAGGCGCTCCTCGATCAGGTTGCCGAAGACCTTGCACGTTGCAATCGTCCCTAGGTCTTGGATGTGCTTGCGAATCCTCGGCCAGTTCTTGGCCGACATGTTCTCAGCATCGATCAGAACGGCAAGTCGCGGGGACATCGCATGACTCCTGAATGCGCTCCAGCGTTCCATCAAGGCGTCAAGAAAACTCTGTTCCAATCGGTAAAATTGCGCGGTCGCTGGCAGACACGCGCGAACCTATCCGCTCCCTCATCCCCTGGCTTGACCCGGGGACCCAGCCGGACCGTCAGCGTACTTGGCACATGCATTTGGATGGCCGGATCAAGTCCGGCCATGACGGAACCGAGAGATGGAAACACGATGCGGGACTGAACAGTCGGCGCACCTCCTCCTATCCCCCCTTCACCACCAGGCCGTGCATGAACAGATTTTCGAGGTAGCGGGCGGCGTCTTCGAAGCGACCTTCGCCGTTGCGGTCGGGGCCGAGCACGGCGCGCACCTGGACGTCGAAATCGGCATAGTGCTGGGTCGTCGCCCAGATCGAAAAGATCAGGTGATAGGCATCGGTGCGGGCGATCTTGCCGGCTTCCATCCAGCTCTCGAGCACCCGCGCCTTGGCATCGACGAGCGCCTTGAGCTCGCCTTCGAGGACATCGATGGCGTGCGGCGCGCCCTGCAGCATCTCGTTGGCGAAGAGCCGGCTCTCGCGCGGAAAATCGCGCGCCATTTCGAGCTTGCGGCGGATGTAGGAGCGCAATTCCGGCACCGGGTCGCCGTCATTGTCGAGCTCACGCAACGGATCGAGCCAGAGATCGAGCATGTCCTCGAGCAACCGGCGGTGAATCTCTTCCTTGCTCGAAAAATAGTAGAGCAGGTTGGGTTTGCTCATCCCCGCCGCCTCGGCGATCTGGTCGATCGTCGCGCCGCGGAAGCCGTGCAGCGAGAACACGTCGAGCGCGGCGTTGAGGATCAGATCCTGCTTTTCGCGCTGGATGCGCGTGCGCGGCCGGGCCTTGGTCGGAGGAGCCATCAGCGGCGTCCTGCGCGGCATCGTTCGGGGAGCATTTTCACCTTGATCGTTGGCCGCAGAGTGCTAACATTTTTTCCAACTGGTCAAATTTCTGGGCAAACCTGTCCGTCCGTCAAGGGCCAATCGCAAGGGCCAGGGAAATCTCCGAGGGAGCCGTCGTGTCCAATCGCCAAAACGTAGCGCCGAACGATCTGAGCGCGTTCTGGATGCCGTTCAGTGCCAACCGGCAGTTCAAGAAGGCGCCGCGCATGTTCGTGGCCGCCAAGGACATGTACTACACGACCTCCGACGGGAGGCAGGTGCTGGACGGCACCGCGGGCCTATGGTGCGTCAATGCCGGCCACTGCCGCCCCAAGATCGTGCAGGCGGTGCAGGAACAGGTGGCCGAAATGGACTACGCTCCGGCGTTCCAGATGGGCCACCCCAAGGCGTTCGAGCTCGCCAATGCGCTGGTGGGCATCGCCCCCGAAGGCCTCAACCACGTCCTCTATACCAACTCCGGTTCGGAGTCGGTCGAGACCGCGCTCAAGGTGGCGCTGGCCTATCATCGGGTGAAGGGCGACGGCAGCCGCTTCCGCCTGATCGGGCGCGAGCGCGGCTATCACGGCGTCAATTTCGGCGGCATCTCGGTGGGCGGCATCGTCACCAACCGCAAGATGTTCGGCACGCTCCTGACCGGCGTCGACCACCTGCCGCACACCCATACGCCGGGCAAGAACCAGTTCACCCGCGGCGAGCGCGAGGGCGACGGCGAGGCGCTGGCCAATGAGCTCGAGCGCATCGTGACGCTGCACGACGCCTCGACCATCGCGGCGGTCATCGTCGAGCCCGTCGCCGGCTCGACCGGCGTGCTGATCCCGCCCAAGGGCTATCTCAAGAAGCTGCGCGAGATCACCAAGAAGCACGGCATCCTGCTGATCTTCGACGAAGTCATCACCGGCTTCGGGCGCCTCGGCACGCCGTTTGCCGCCGACTATTTCGGCGTCATGCCGGACATGATCGTCTGCGCCAAGGGCCTCACCAACGGCACCATTCCAATGGGCGCCGTGCTCGTCACCTCGGAAATCCACGACGCCTTCATGCAGGGCCCCGAGCACATGATCGAGTTCATGCATGGCTACACCTATTCGGGGAATCCGGTCGCCGCCGCGGCGGGGCTGGGCACGCTCGAGACCTACCGGGACGAGGGGCTGCTGACGCGCGGTGCTTCGCTCGCCAAGTACTGGGAAGACGCGTTGCACTCGCTCAAGGGGCTGCCGCACGTCATCGACATCCGCAACCTCGGCCTGATCGGCGCGGTCGAGCTCGAGCCGATCGCCGGTTCACCCACCAAGCGCGCTTTCTCGGCCTTCGTGAAGGGCTACGAGCAGGGGATTCTGATCCGCACGACCGGCGACATCATCGCCATGTCGCCGCCGCTGATCGTCGAAAAGAGCCACATCGACACCTTGATCGGCAAGCTGGCGGAGATCCTGAAGACGCTTGAATAGCATGGAACGTTTGTTCTATTCCGAGCAAGATAGAACAGAAATTCCATAACGAGCGGGATACCATCATGCAGACCATCCAGAACGCCATCGCCGGCAAGCTGACCCAGAGCGTCAGCAAGCGCACCCAGCCGGTCTACAATCCGGCGACCGGCGAGGCGACGGCGACGCTGCCGCTCTCCACCCTCGATGAGGTGAATGCCGCGGTCGCCGCGGCGAAAAAGGCGCTGCCGGCCTGGGCCAACACCACGCCGATGAAGCGCGCCCGCGTGATGTTCAAGTTCAAGGAATTGCTCGAAAAGCACGCCGACGAGCTGGCTCGCGAAATCTCGCGTGAGCATGGCAAGGTGCATGACGACGCGATGGGCGAGATCGCCCGCGGCATCGACTGTGTCGACTACGCCTGCGGCATCCCGCAGCTGCTGAAGGGCGAGTTCTCGCGCAACGCCGGGCCGGGGATCGACACCTATTCCGACCGCCAGCCGCTCGGCGTCGTCGCCGGCATCACGCCGTTCAACTTCCCGGCCATGGTGCCGATGTGGATGTATCCCATCGCCATCGCCTGCGGGAACACCTTCGTGCTGAAGCCGTCCGAGCGCGACCCGAGCGCCCCGATGCTCGCCTGGCAGTTGCTGATGGATGCCGGCCTGCCCGCGGGCGTGCTCAATGTCGTCCACGGCGACAAGGAGGCGGTCGATGCGCTGCTCGACCATCCCGATATCGCCGCGATCAGCTTCGTCGGTTCGACCCCGATTGCCGAATACGTCTACCAGCGCGGCACGAAATCCGGAAAGCGCGTGCAGGCGCTGGGCGGCGCCAAGAACCACATGATCGTCATGCCCGACGCCGACATGGACCAGGCGGCCGACGCGCTGATGGGCGCGGGCTTCGGCTCGGCCGGCGAGCGCTGCATGGCGATCTCGGTGGCGGTGCCGGTCGGCGACAAGACCGCCGACGCGCTGATCGCCCGGCTGAAGCCGCGCGTCGAGGCGCTGAAGATCGGCCCCGCGACCGACAAGGACGCGCAGATGGGCCCGATCGTTTCCAAGGCGCAGCGCGACAAGATCGTCGGCTACATCGACTCTGGCGTCGCCGAAGGCGCCAAGCTGGTGGTCGACGGCCGCGGCTTCAAGCTGCAGGGCTACGAGAACGGTTTCTTCGTCGGTGGAACGCTGTTCGACAACGTCAGGCCGGACATGAAGATCTACCGCGAGGAGATTTTCGGGCCGGTGCTCTCGGTGGTGCGCGCCCAGTCCTACGGCGATGCCGTCGAGCTGATCCACAACACCGACTACGCCAACGGCACGGCGATCTTCACCCGCGACGGCGACGCGGCGCGCGAATTCGCCGACAAGATCGAAGTGGGCATGGTCGGCATCAACGTGCCGATCCCGGTGCCGGTCGCCTACCACTCCTTCGGCGGCTGGAAGCGCTCGATCTTCGGCGACCACGGCATCTACGGCCCCGAAGGCGTGCACTTCTACACCCGCCTCAAGACGGTGACGACCCGCTGGCCCGCCGGCATCAAGGGCGGCGCCGAGTTCAGCTTCCCGAGCCAGAAGTGATGCATCGCGCACCCGAAATCGCGGTTCCGGCCGTAACACCCTCTCCCCTGAGGGGAGAGGGAAGGGTGAGGGGTTCAGTTTCTCGGGCGCGCTCGTTGCGCCGCAACGAGACGAACGCCGAGCATGTGCTCTGGCAGATCGTCGGCAACAGGCAGCTCGATGGCCACAAATTCGTGCGACAACTGCCGGTCGGCCCCTATTTTGCAGACTTCGCATGCCGCGAGATGGCGCTCATCGTCGAGCTCGACGGCAGCCAGCATGTCGACTCACGAACCGATGATGCGCGGACCGCGGTGCTCAACGCCGAAGGCTACTCAGTCCTTCGCTTCTGGAACAACGATGTGCTGACCAATGCTCAGGGCGTTGCGGAGGCAATTCTGCTCGCGCTGGCCGGGCACCCCTCACCCGGCGAGCGCTTCGCGCCCGCCACCCTCTCCCCTGAGGGGCGAGGGTCGCGTGGGGCCAGCGCCGCGACCACCAGGAAACGCAGCAGGCGCCTGACTGGCGGCGTCGCGCGTTTGAACAGCGAGTAACGTGATGGCAGCACCCGGCGAAAATCTCCGCATCAATCCGGACCGGCTGTGGAACTCCATTCATGAGCTGGCCGAGATCGGGCCGGGGGTGGCCGGGGGCAACAACCGGCAGACGCTGACCGACGACGACGCCAAGGGTCGAACGCTGTTCCAGCGCTGGTGCGAGGGGGCCGGGCTGACCATGGGGCTCGACCAGATGGGCACCATGTTCGCGCGCCGCGAGGGCACCGATCCCTCGCTCGATCCGGTCTATATCGGCAGCCATCTCGATACGCAGCCGACCGGCGGCCGCTACGATGGTGTGCTCGGCGTCTTGAGCGGCCTCGAGGTCATCCGGACGCTCAACGATCTGGGCATCAGGACGCGCCGGCCGATTGTCGTGGTCAACTGGACCAATGAAGAGGGTGCCCGCTTCGCCCCGGCGATGCTGGCCTCGGGTGTGTTCGCGGGCGTCCATACGCTCGACTACGCCTATGGCCGCAAGGACCCGGAGGGCAAGACGTTTGGCGACGAGCTCAAGCGCATCGGCTGGGTCGGCGACGAGAAGGTCGGCGCCCGCAAGATGCATGCTTACTTCGAGTACCATATCGAGCAGGGTCCCATCCTCGAGGCCGAGGACAAGCAGATCGGCGTCGTGACGCACGGGCAAGGCCTGTGGTGGCTCGAATTCACGCTCACCGGCAAGGAGGCGCACACCGGCTCGACGCCGATGAATATGCGCATCAATGCCGGTCTCGCCATGGCCCGCATCCTCGAAATGGTGCAGACCGTCGCGATGGACAATCAGCCCGGCGCCGTCGGCGGCGTCGGCCAGATGTTCTTTTCGCCCAATTCGCGCAATGTGCTGCCCGGCACCGTGCGCTTCACCGTCGATATCCGCTCGCCCGAGCAGAAAAAGCTCGACGCCATGCGCGCCCGCATCGAGGCCGAGGCGCCCAAGATCTGCGCGGCGCTGGGGGTGAAATGCAGCGTCGAGCCGGTCGGCCATTTCGATCCGGTGACGTTCGATCCGCAACTTGTCGACCGCGTCCGCAAGGCTGCGGAGAAACTCGGCTACAGCCACATGAACATCATCTCCGGCGCCGGCCACGACGCCTGCTGGATGGCGCGCGTCGCGCCCGCCACGATGATCATGTGCCCATGCGTGGATGGCCTCAGCCACAACGAGGCCGAGGACATCTCCAAGGACTGGGCCGCCGCCGGTGCCGACGTGCTGTTCCACGCGGTGGTAGAGACGGCGGAGATTGTGGAGTGATGCGGCGGGGACTATATTGCGGGCAAGGCACTAGGCCGGAGATGCAATCGTGGAAACCGACAACATCGTGCTCGAGCATCTGCGCGCCATTCGCTCGACGGCCGACCGCATCTCGGAGGATATGCAGGAGGTCAAGTCCCGCCTCGGCATCCTTGAGCATCAGTACGCGAGCCTCTCGACGCGCATCGACCGGCTCGATGAGCGTGTCTTTCGGATTGAAAAGCGCCTCAATCTGGCCGACGCCTGACTTTTCATCATCGCCACGAACGCGGCCGACCGTCCTGCGGTCGGCTTTTTCGTGCCGACTGGGAGCATCTTCATGACCATCATCAAGAACGGCACCATCGTTACGGCTGACCTGAGCTACAAGGCCGACGTCAAGGTCGAGGGCGGCAGGATCGTCGAGATCGGGCAGAACCTTGCGGGTGGCGACGTGCTCGACGCCACCGGCTGCTACGTGATGCCCGGCGGCATCGATCCGCACACGCATCTCGAAATGCCGTTCATGGGCACGTACTCGACCGACGATTTCGAGTCCGGCACCCGTGCCGCGCTGAGCGGCGGCACGACGATGGTGGTCGATTTCTGCCTGCCCAGTCCCAACCAGTCGCTGCTCGAAGCGCTGCAGATGTGGGACAACAAGAC
>JBQCIY010000010.1:0-2048 GCA_051953275.1 Devosia sp.
GTCCTCTGAGATGGCGCCGATGAGCATGGAGTCGTCGTCGAGCGAGGCTGCGGTAGTGTCCTCGTCGGAGGCCCCGGCGGTCGCCTCGTCGTCCTCTGAGATGGCGCCGATGAGCATGGAGTCGTCGTCGAGCGAGGCTGCGGTAGTGTCCTCGTCGGAGGCCCCGGCGGTCGCCTCGTCGTCCTCTGAGATGGCGCCGATGAGCATGGAGTCGTCGTCCAGCGAGGCCGCGGCTGTCTCCTCTTCGGAAGCCCCGGCGGTCGCCTCGTCGTCCTCGGAAATGGCGCCGATGAGCATGGAGTCGTCTTCCAGCGAGGCGGCAGGGTCGTCCTCGTCCGAAGCGGCCGTGCTCTCGTCCGCATCCGAGGTCAGCTCACCGTCAGCGCAAGCCTCGACGGCTCCCAGCACCACGGTTGGCAAGCTGCCGGCAACCGGCCTCAGCGGCGACACTCAGATCGCTGCCAACGGTTCGACGGCCAAGGGCTACGGCTATGTCGGCGTCTGGGCCACGGACACGGCGGCCTGCGCCAATATCGACCAGCCCGGCGCCACCGGCTTTGCGGTGATCACCGTCGCCACGTTCCGGGACGGACCGAGCGCCATCTACGGCAACTTCAAGGGCCTCGATGCCGACGGCAAGGTGACGCTAAATGCCGGCGGTACATCCGGCAGCCGCAGTATCGCGCTGCAACTGACCGACCCGAACGCGCTGACCATCGACGGCAAGGCCTACGTCCGCTGCTCGCCCTGATTGGTTGTCGGCACGGAAGATCGAAAGGCCGCGGGTAACCGCGGCCTTTTTCGACTCGAGCTCTAGAATTGCGAACTAGCCGCGTGCTCCGGCGGTGGCCGCGAACAACGCGATGGCAGCGGCGTTCGACACGTTGAGCGACTTGATCGGGCCGGGCATGTCGAGCCGCACCATCTCGTCGCAGAGCTCGCGCGTGCGCTGCCTGAGACCCTTGCCCTCGGCGCCGAGCACGATCGCCAGCGGCGAGCGGTCGGTCCGCGGCAGGAGCGGCGCGGGCGCCTCGGAGTCGAAGCCGAGCACGCGCATGCCGCGCGTCTTGAGCAGCTCCAGGGTGTCGCCCAGATTGCGCACCTCGATCAACGGCACGAGATCGAGTGCTCCGGAGGCGGCCTTGGCCATCACGCCGGTCTCGCGGGGCGCATACCGCGACGTGGCGATCACGGCGTCGGCGCCGAAAGCGCAGGCCGTCCGCAGGATCGCTCCGACATTGTGCGGGTCGGTGATCTGGTCGAGCACCACCACCAGCCGGAGCGGCTCGATGTCCTTGAGCCCGAAGCGCCCGACCGGGTCGACCTCGAGCGCTACGCCCTGATGCACCGCCTCGGGCCCGAGCAGGTGATCGAGCTCACGGGGTGTCACTTCACGCTGTTTGATCTTGCCGATCGGCCCCGTTTCCTTGAGCCGCATGAAGGCGTTGGGGGTTGCCAGCAGTTCGCGCTTCTCGCGCCGAGGATTGTCGAGCGCCGCCCGCACCGTGTGCAGCCCGTAGAGATAAACCGGCCCGCTGTCGGGGTCGTATTTCGGCTTGGCCGGAAACTTGTTCACACGCATGCTGCGGGCCTAGAGCCTTTGTGCATTGGCTTCAAGCGTTTGCCCTCCGGCGGGCTGTTGACACACACTGTCATGCTCGCCATAAGGCGCACGCGTTTTCCCGGCCGTATCGGGTTGCGTCTGGCGGTGCCAGTGGTTCCGAGGAACCGGGAGAGTGTCCCGAGCGGCAAAGGGGGCGGACTGTAAATCCGCTGGCTATGCCTTCGTAGGTTCGAGTCCTACCTCTCCCACCATCCTGCGCTGCGCTGCAGCTTCGGATGGCAGGCCACCGATGGCCAGTGTCCGTTGCCGCGGCGGGCAAGCCCGCCGAAGCTCATGAAGAGCGCAGGCGGGTGTAGCTCAATGGTAGAGCAGCAGCCTTCCAAGCTGAATACGAGGGTTCGATTCCCTTCACCCGCTCCAATTCTGCTACAATCTCCAGACCCTTGTGGGAGCCGTCGATGCGACGCTCGATCCATGCCTTGCT
>JBQCIY010000011.1:0-5496 GCA_051953275.1 Devosia sp.
TGGCCACCGCGTCGGCGTCGCGGGGCTGCGCCGGCTCGATATGGAGTCCAAGCGGCGCCATCCAGCTCCGCTCCATCATGCGACAGCGTCTCCGCTGACCCGCGCGACGCGGAATTTTTCCTGCGGCTTGGCGTCGGCGTCACGAATATAGGTCGCCTCCGGCGGATAGGCGGCGGGATCGGCGGTCACGGCGAACCTTGCCAGTGCGGCGATGTCGACGAAGGGCGAGGTCAGCACCTCGGCGCCCAACGGCACCAGCCGGCGGGCGGCATCGATCGGCAGCAGCGCCGGCGGCCGGATGGCGATTGCGGGGCCGGAGAAGGTCTGGACATAGGCCTCGTCGCGTCGCGCATCGAGCAGCACGGCAAGCGGATGGCAGCCGGCGCCGAGCGACAGCGCAAGAAGCGAGGGTATCCCCAGGACCGGAATGCCGAGCGCCAGCCCGAGGCCGCGCGCGGCGCTGAGCCCGATGCGCAGGCCCGTGAATGAGCCCGGCCCGGTGGTCACCGCGATGCGGGTGAGATCGGCATAGCCGACGCCGGCGCGCGCCAGCAGCTCGTCCAGCGCCGGAAACAGCCGCTCGGCCTGGCCGGTCGTCATGTCCTCGATCAAAGTCTCCAGGCGGCCGTCATCGCGCAGCAGCGCAAGTTGCAGGCGTGGCGCCGCGGTATCGATGGCGAGGAGAAGGCCCATGCGGCTGATGTAGGCCGGGCGGCGGCGGCTCACAAGCGGGAACAGCCCCAAGGTGTCATCCTGCGAACGCAGGGGTCCAACGCGCCTGGTGGTTGCGGCGCGACCGCGGGTCGCCCGCGATCAGACCTGCTGCACGGCCTCGACGCCGGGCACGAAGTGCCGCAGCAGATTCTCGATGCCGGATTTGAGCGTCGCGGTCGACGACGGGCAGCCCGAGCAGGCGCCCTGCATGTGCAGGTACACCGTGCCTTCGCGAAAACCCTTGAAGGTGATGTCGCCGCCGTCCATGGCGACCGCCGGGCGGACGCGGGTCGAGATCAGTTCCTTGATGATCTCGACGGTCTCGCTGTCGGCGGGCTCGAAGAATTCCTCGCCCGCCTTGGCGGCTTCGCCAGTCTCGTCGATCACCGGCTTGCCGGAGAGGAAATGCTCCATGATGACGCCGAGGATCGCCGGCTTGAGGTGGTTCCACTCGGTCACGTCCTTGCTGACCGAAACGAAATCGGAGCCGAGGAACACCCCGGTGACGCCCGGGATCGAAAACAGTGCCGAAGCCAGCGGCGAAACGGCGGCCGTTTCGGCGGTCCGGAAGTCGCGCGGCTCGCCGGCCAGCACGTCGCGGCCGGGCAGGAATTTCAGCGTCGCCGGATTGGGCGTGGCTTCGGTCTGGATGAACATCGACAATCTCGACTTGGAACGGTTCTAAAATAGGCGAGCGACCGCGCAAAGGCAAGCGCTACCTCGGCACCGTGCCCTTGGCGGCGTTGGCGCGAGCGGTATGGACGACCCTGTCACCATCCATCCGCAGTCTGGCGCGGACCCGATCCTTGAGGCCGGAGGTTTCGGTGACGTCGAGCGTCGGCAAGACGGTGGCGAGCGTCGGCGAAAGCTGGACCGTCGTCCAGAAGTCCTCGAAGCTTTGGAACACCCGCTCGACGGTGATGGCGCGCGTTTCGACCGCCTCGAGCCCGGCATCGACCCAGAGCCTCTGCATGTTCTCGATGCGGCTCGCTTCGGCGCTTGGCGCCATCGGCGATGGCCGGCCGATCTCGCGCAGCTCGGCATGCACCGGCTCCCACGGGAAGCCGCCCTCGAGCAGGTCCCAGGCGTAGGCGGAGACCGAGCCGCCGGGGCGCACGATGCGGCGCATCTCGGCGACACCCTTGGCCGGCTCGGGCACGAAGAAGATGACCAGCGCCATGGTGGCGGCATCGACGCTGTGGTCGGCAATCGGCAGCGCCATGGCGTTGCCCGGCACGAAGTCCGCAATCCCGGCGGTGTGGCGCCGGCGGGCGTAGTCCAGCTGTTGCGGCGAAGGATCGATACCGACGATGCGGGCCGGCGCGCAGCGCTCGACCACGAGTTCGGTGAACGCGCCATTGCCGCAGCCGACGTCGGCCCAGCGCAGGCCCTTGGCGGGGGCCAGCCAGTCGAGGAACACCTGGCCGGCGGCCCGGCTCCAGATACCCATCATCTGCTCATAGCCGGCGCCATCGGTGAAGCGAATCGGCTGGTCGGTCATCGGCGTCTCCTTGCGGTCGGGGCCACCGTATCGAGGGATCGGCGGGTCAGGCGACGGCGACGATCTCCGCATCGGTCATGGCGCCCGGCACGATCGTCACCAGGATATGGAGGCTCTTGTGGCCGGCGAAGTGGCTGACCAGGGGGCCGGGCCCCTTGTCGGAGGTGCTGGCGGCGAGCACCAGCACGGCGATGGCCTTGTCCTCGGCGACCAGCTGCTCGATCGCTTCGGCTGGCCGGCCCTCGCGGATCACCGTCTCGGTGCGGATCTGGCCGATCTCGGCGATCCGGGCGATGCGCGCATCGAGATTGCGCTCGGCCTCGTTGCGCGCCTCGGCCCGCATCGTCTCGGCGACGCCGATGAACTGGTCGAAATCGGCGCTGTCGATCACCGACAGCAGCACCAGCGTGCCGCCGGTGCGCTTCAGCCGGTGCGCCGCAAAGCTGACGGCGCGGTCGCACTCGGGCGATTCATCGATGAGGACGAGGAACTTTCGGGAGTAATTCTGGTCCGCCATGGCAGCATTGTCCCATCCGGACCGGAGTTGGACAAGCCTAGCGCAGGAACCCCACGATGCGGCGCACCTCAGCCATGGTCGCCTCCGCGATCATCGTGGCCCGCGCTGCGCCGTCGGCCATGAAGCCGTCGATATAGCCGGGGTCCGCCAGCATGCGGCGGATTTCGCCGGCGATCGGCGCCAACTCCTTGACCGCGAGCTCGGCGAGCGCCGGCTTGAACACGCCCCAGCCCTGCCCGCCATACTGGCGCAGCACCTCGGCCTTGCTGGTATTGGCAAGCGCCGCGTAGATGCCGACGAGGTTGTCCGCCTCGGCCCGGCCTTCGAGTCCCTTTTCCTCCGAGGGCAGCGGCTCGGGGTCGGTGGTGGCCCGCTTGATCTTTCTGCTGATGGCGTCGGCGTCGTCCATCAGCAGGATACGCGCCTGGTCCGACGGGTCGGACTTGCTCATCTTCTTCTTGCCGTCACGCAGCGACATCACGCGCGTCGCGGGGCCGGTGATCACCGGCTCGGTCAGCGGAAAATAGTCCGCCGGCAGCCCCTGTTCCCGGATCGACGGACCGAAGTCGTTGTTGAACTTCTGCGCGATGTCGCGGGTCAGCTCGAGGTGCTGCTTCTGGTCGTCTCCCACCGGCACGTGGGTGGCCTTGTAGAGCAGGATGTCGGCCGCCATCAGGGACGGATAGGCGAACAGGCCAAGCGACTCCGCTTCGGCGTTCTTGCCGGCCGTCTTGTCCTTCCACTGCGTCATGCGGCTCATCCAGCCCATGCGCGCCACGCAGTTGAACACCCAGGCGAGTTCGGCGTGCTGGCCGACGCGCGACTGGTTGAAGACGATGTGCGCTTTGGGATCGACGCCGGCCGCGACATAGGCGGCCGCCACTTCGCGCGTAGCGCGCCTGAGGTCGTCCGGCTCCTGCCAGACCGTGATCGCATGCATGTCGACGACGCAGTAGATGCATGGGAACTGCTGCTGCAGTGGCACGAAGCGCTTGATGGCACCCAGGTAGTTGCCCAGGTGCAACTCGCCCGAAGGCTGGATGCCGGAAAAGACGCGCGGGGTGAAGGGCATGGTCCGTGGTGTCGAAATCGTTGTGATCCGTTGCGGCCCTTAGCCTTTTCGCGACGGCTTAGGCAAGCCGTCAGCCGCGCGCCGGGCTCCGCTTCAGCCGGCCCATCAGCGTATCGAGCCGCTGCGCGCCGGAAAAATGCACCAGCGCAAAATAGAGGGCGGCACCGAAGACGCAGAGCGCGCCGAGCGCCACCAGTTGCACGATCAGCGGGGCGTGCGGGCGCATATAGGGCCCGAGAGGAATGGCCAGGGCCCACAGCACCACTGCCATCACCACCGCGGCGGCGATGATCAGCGCGTGCCGCCGCCAGTCGTCGGCGGGCAGGCGGAAATGCCCGCGCCGGCCGAGCCAGATGGCGAGCAGTGCCGCATTGGCCCACGCCGCGACCGAGGTCGCGACGGCGATGCCGACATGCTTCAGCATGGGAAACAAGAGCAGCGACAGGCCGATATTGATGACCACCGAGATGCCGGCAAAGACGGTGGGCGTGCGGGTATCCTCGCGCGCGAAAAAGCCCGGCTGCAGCACGCGGATCAGCACATAGGCCGGCAGGCCCGCCGAAAACCAGATCATGGTCTGAGCCGTCTCGTAAGTATCGGCGGCCGAGAACGCGCCGCGCTGGAACAGCACGGCAACGATCGGCGTCGCGAGCGCGATCAACGCCGTGGCCGCCGGCATCGACAGCAGCATCGAGATGAGCAGCGCCTGGTTCTGGCTGGCATCAGCCTCCTTGTCGCGACCGCCCTTGAGGTGGCGGCTCAGCTCCGGCAACAGCACGGTGCCGATGGCAATGCCGATGATGCCGAGCGGCAGCTGGTACAGCCGGTCCGCATAGTAGAGGTACGCGATGGCGCTCGCCGCCGACGAGGCGATGATCGTGCCGACGAAAATGTTGACCTGGGTGATGCCGCCGGCAATCACCGCGGGGATGGCGAGGATCCAGAAACGGCGCACCTCGGCGTCGAACTTTGGCCAGTGCAGCCTGGGCACGAAGCCCGAGCGGCGGATCGCGATATAGACCATCAGCAGCTGCGCGATGCCGCCGGCGATGGTGCCGATCGCGATCCAGATCGCCGTTTGCACGTCGGTGTTCGGCCACAGCACCAGCGGCGCCATGAACACGATCATCACGATGTTGAGCAGGATCGGCGCGAAGCTCGAGGCGGTGAAGCGGTTGAGGCCGTTGAGGATCGCCGCATACGCCGCCATCAGCGACATGCACATCAGGTACGGGAAACAGATGCGCGTCAGCAGCACGGTCAGGTCGTACTTGGATTGATCGCCCAGGAAGCCCGGAACAAACAGCGGCAGGATCTGCGGCATGAAGAGCTCGGCGAAGATGGTGACGCCGGTCACCACCACGACGAGCCAGCTCATGATGCGGGCGGCCCACTGGCGGGCCGGCTCCATGCCGTCCTGCTCGAGGTGCTTGGCGAAGAGCGGAATGAACGCGGTGTTGAAGGCGCCCTCGGCGAACAGCCGGCGGAACAGGTTGGGGAAGCGGAAGGCGGCGAGGTAGGCGTCGGCGGCAGGGCCGGTGCCAAGCACCGCGGCGACCAGCGCATCGCGCACGAAGCCCAGAATGCGGCTGCCGGTCGTCATCACGCCGACATTGAGGAAGTTGCGGTAGAGGTTGGTCATGAGTGGTCGGGCGCGAGCGGCCCCACCCTCATCCGGCGCTTTTCCTGCGC
>JBQCIY010000012.1:0-20986 GCA_051953275.1 Devosia sp.
CTATGGTCCCGGCGATTTTTCGACCCGCCGACCACCAATGTCCGACACGCCCGACCGTCCACAGCCGCAGCCCGGCATCCTGAAGATTGCGCCTTACGTGCCCGGCCGCTCGGACGCGCCGGCGGGGGTGAAGCTTGTCAAGCTGTCGGCCAATGAGTCGCCACTGGGCGCCAGTCCGAAGGCACGGGCAGCGTATGAGGCGGTGGCGGGAAAGCTCGAAATCTACCCCGAGGGCTCGTCGCGGGCGCTGCGCGAGGCGCTGGGCGAGGTCAACGGACTCGACCCGAACCGGATCGTCTGCGGCTTCGGCTCGGACGATCTGCTGCACCTTCTGGCGCAGGTCTACCTGGGCGAGGGCGACGATGCGGTGATGAGCCAGTATGGCTTCAATGTCTATCCGATCATCACGCGCGGGGCGTCGGCCGAGATCATCATGGCGCCGGAAAAGGGGTTCCGGGCGGACGTCGACGCCATGCTCCAGGCGGTGACGCCGCGCACCAGAATCGTGTTCCTCGCCAACCCGAACAACCCCACAGGGACGTATCTCAGCACCGGCGAGATCGAGCGGCTGCATGCCGGGCTCCGGCCGGACATCCTGTTCGTGCTCGACAATGCCTACGCGGAATATGTGACGGCGGTGGATTTTTCGGTCGGCATCGACCTGGTCGACCGGGCGCAGAATGTGGTGATGGTGCGCACCTTCTCCAAGATGGGGATCGCCGGCGAGCGCGTGGGCTGGATGTACGGGCCGGCGCATGTGGTCGATGCGGTCAATCGCATCCGCGGGCCGTTCAACGTGTCGCTGAGCGGGCAGGCGGCGGCCGCCGCGGCAGCGCGCGACGTCGAGTTCACCGCGAAGCTGCGCGCGCACAATGCAAAATGGCGGACGTGGCTGACCGGCAACCTGCGGTCGAACGCGATCCAGGTGCCGGACAGCCAGGGCAATTTCGTGCTGGCGGTATTCGAGGATAAAGAGGCGGCACGGGCGGCGTTCGAGGCGCTTCGCGCCAGGGGCTACCTGGTGCGCGAGATGCACGGCTACGGCATTCCGCAGGGGCTGCGCATTTCGATCGGGCTCGAGGAGCACATGCGCGCCGTGGTGGAGATACTGAAGGCGTGCGGCGCGCCGGGCAAAAGGGACTAGAGTGATGTTCGAGAAACTGGCGCTGATCGGGATCGGTCTCATCGGATCGTCGATCGCACGCGCGAGCCGGCTCAAGGGACTGGCGAAAACCATCGCGATCTCGACGCGTCGGCAGGAGACGCTGGACGAGGCACGGGCGCTGGGGCTGGGCGACATCTATACGATGGACCCGATCGAAGCGGTGCGGCATGCGGACCTCGTGATCCTTTGCATTCCGGTGCAGAGCTATGGCGCGGTGATGGAAAAGATCGGGCCATATCTCGAGCCGGGCGCGATCCTTTCGGACGTCGGGTCGGTCAAGGAGTACGTCACCAAGGCGATGGCGCCGCACACGCCCAAGGGCGTGCACCTCATTCCGGGCCACCCGATCGCCGGTACCGAGCACTCCGGCCCCTCGGCGGGTTTTCCCGAACTCTTCATCAATCGCTGGTGCGTGCTGACGCCGGGCAAGGACGTCGACCCCGGCGCGGTCAGCAAGCTCAGCGCGTTCTGGTCGGCGCTCGGCTCCAATGTCGAGCTGATGGAGCCGGCGAACCACGACATGGTGCTGGCGATCACCAGCCACATCCCGCACCTGGTGGCTTACAACATCGTGGGCACGGTGGCCGACCTCGAGCAGGATACGCAGTCGGAGGTGATCAAGTTCTCGGCCTCGGGCTTCCGTGATTTCACCCGTATTGCCGCCAGCGACCCCGTCATGTGGCGCGACGTGTTCCTCACCAATCGCGACGCGGTGCTGGAGATGCTCGGGCGCTTCCTCGAGGATTTGAGCAAGCTGCAGCGCATGGTGCGGGTCGGGGACGGGCCCGGCATGGAGGCGCTGTTCACGCGCACGCGCAAGATCCGGCGCTCGATCATCACGGCGGGGCAGGAGACGGCGGCCGCCGATTTCGGCCGGCCACACGGCGAGGCGCGGACGATCAGCGGCCCGTCCGGAACGGCGGTGCTCGACGGGGCGCCGGCGCCGGTGGTCGACGTCAATGTCGAGCCGCAGCAGCCGGTGCGCGAACACGGGGGCGGCGACGACGCGTAGGCCCTCGGCCGGCACCCGGGGTCAACCCCCTCTGTCCTCCCCGTTTGTGGGGGAGGGACGTGACTGAAGCCTCCGGTGCGCTACAGCGTCTTCAGCGTATCGATGACGCGCTTGCCGTCGGGGGAGTCCCAGACGGCGGGGCCCTGCAGCACGCCGAGCTCGCAGCCTTTCCTGTCGAGCAGCAGCGAGGTGGGCAGGCCTAGCGAGACGGCGGTGGTCTTCAGCCGCTCGAGCACGGCGAACTTGTCGTCGACATAGAGCGGCAGGTGGGTCCAGCCACCGGCGTTGAAGAACTCCTTGCCCTTGCCGGGCTGGGCTTCGCCGGTATTGACCGGCAGGACCATGAAATTGGCGTCGTCCTCCTGAGCCGCCAGCTTGTCGAGTGCCGGCATTTCGGCGCGGCACGGGATGCACCAGCTGGCCCAGAAATTGACGAGCAGGGTCTTGCCGGCAAAGTCCTTGATGCTCATCGGCTTGCCATCCTTGTCGGTGAAGGCAAGGTCGGCATAGCCGCGACCGGTGCCGGTGCCGTTGAGCGCCGCGAGCTCCCCCGTGGCGGCGGCATCGAGCTTTTCGGCCGCCGCCGACTGCGGGGCGCAGGGCATGGCGGTGCCGGCATTGCTCACGAAATATGTAATCGCTATAGCTAGCGCCACAATCAGGACGGCCGCGACCGCCATGCGGCTGGGTGTCAACATCGGACGCGCTTTGACGGGTTCGGACACTCGAAACTCCAAGGGATTTCGGCGATGAGCAATCGCATGTGGGGCGGCCGCTTCTCGTCCGGCCCCGACGCCATCATGGAAGAGATCAACGCCTCGATCGGCTTCGACCAGAGGCTCTACCGCCAGGATATCGCCGGATCAATTGCCCACGCCCAAATGCTCGCCGAGGCGGGCATTCTGACGCAGGAGGACAAGGATGCGATCGTCGCCGGTCTAAATGCGGTGCTCGGCGAAATCGACTCGCAGACGTTCAACTTTTCGCGCGCGCTCGAGGACATCCACATGAATGTGGAATCGCGTTTGCGCGAGCTGATCGGCGACGCCGCGGGACGGCTGCATACGGCACGCAGCCGCAACGACCAGGTGGCAACCGACTTCCGGCTCTATGTGCGTGACGCCATCGATACGCTCCTGGCGCAGATCAAGGTGCTGCAACTCAAGCTGGTCGAGCGCGCCGACGCCGAGGCCGAGACGATCATGCCGGGCTTCACGCACCTGCAGACGGCGCAACCGGTGACGTTCGGCCATCACCTGCTCGCCTATGTCGAGATGCTGGGGCGCGACAGCGGGCGGCTCACCGATGCCCGCAGGCGGCTCAACGAGAGCCCGCTCGGCTCGGCGGCGCTGGCCGGCACGCCGTACCCGATCGACCGGGAAATGACGGCGAAGGCGCTCGGCTTCGACCGGCCGACGGCGAACTCGCTCGATGCGGTGAGCGATCGCGACTTCATCCTCGAAACGCTCAGCGCCGGCAGCATCATGGCGATGCATCTGAGCCGGTTTGCCGAGGAGCTGGTGATCTGGAGCTCGGCGCAGTTCAACTTCGTGCGGCTTTCCGACAAGTTCAGCACCGGCTCGTCGATCATGCCGCAGAAGCGCAACCCCGACGCGGCGGAGCTGGTGCGCGCCAAGGTGGGCCGCGTGCTCGGCGCGCTGACCTCGCTGATGGTGGTGATGAAGGGGCTGCCGCTCGCCTATTCCAAGGACATGCAGGAGGACAAGGAGGTGGCCTTCGATGCGCTCGACGCCCTGAGCCTCAGCCTTGCGGCGATGACCGGCATGGTGGGTGACCTGCAGGTCAACCGCGAACGGATGCGGGCCGCCGCCTCGATGGGCTTTTCGACCGCGACCGATGTCGCCGACTGGCTGGTCAGGCAGGCGAACATTCCGTTTCGCGATGCGCACGAAATCACCGGCCACATCGTCAAGCTGGCCGAGGAGAAGGGTATTCCACTCGACGGGTTGACGATCGAGGATTTCAAGCTGATCGATCATCGCATCGACAGCCGCATCCACAAGGTGCTGAGCGTTGAAAGCTCGGTACGGGCCCGCCGCTCGTATGGGGGTACGGCGCCGGAAAACGTGCTGGCGCAGGCGGCGCGGTGGAAGTCGCTGCTCACCGGGCAGCCGGTCGAGCCGCGCAAGCCGAAGGTGTCGCTCGGTGGCGGCCACGGCGACGGCGGGATCGACTGAGCATCATGCCGCGCGCACCCCGGCAGATGCGGCTCACGGAGCGCCACGTGGCGCTGATGCGGCGCGACATTCCCGAGCTGCCGGGGCCGCCCGCTCCGGGCGTCGAGAAGTCGACCGACGAGGACCATGCGCAGACGATCAGAGAACTCCTGTCGGACGCAACAGACGACTCCGTCGTCTGGATTTTCGCTTATGGCTCGCTGATCTGGAAGCCGGCCTTCGATTTCGTCGAGATGCGGGTCGGACTGGTCCGCGGCTGGCACCGCGCGTTCTGCCTCGGCTGGAACACGCGATTCCGCGGGTCCGACGAGGCGCCGGGTCTGATGCTGGCGCTGGCTCCCGGGGGCGCCTGCAAAGGCGTGCTCTACCGGATGCCGCCCGATGCGGTCGAGCCGAGCCTCAAGAAGTTGCTCGAGCGGGAGATGGGGTTCAAGCCCTCGCCGTTTCCGCCGCGCTGGGCCAAGGTCGAAACGGAGGAAGGCATCACCCGCGCCATCACCTTCTGCATCGACCGGAAATCGCCGCGCTACATCACCGGCCTCACCGAGCCGCAGATCGCCGACGTGCTGTCGCGCGCCACCGGCAGCCGTGGCTCGATGGCCGAATACCTCCACGCCACGGTCGATCATCTCGAGCGGCTGGGCATCCACGACCACCATCTATGGCGGCTGCAGGAGCTGGTCGCCGAGCGCATCGACCGCGCCTATCCCACGGAGTCCTGAGTGCATCACTTCGAGTATCGCGACGGCGCGCTGTTCGCCGAGGACGTCGATGTGACGGCGCTCGCCGGCAAGGTCGGAACGCCGTTTTACGTGTATTCGGCCGCGACGCTGCGCCGGCACGTGCGGGTGATGCGCGAGGCGTTCGAAGGCATCGAAACGCTGGTTGCTTATGCGATGAAGGCCAATTCCAACCAGGCGGTGCTGAAGCTCGTCGGCAAGGAAGGGGCGGGCGCCGACGTGGTATCGGGCGGCGAGCTCGAGCGCGCGCTGGCAGCGGGAATTCCGGCCAGCCGCATCGTGTTCTCGGGGGTGGGCAAGACCGTTGCCGAGATGAAGCGGGCGCTCGAGGTCGGAATCAAGTGCTTCAATCTCGAGAGCGAGCCCGAACTCGAGCGGTTGAGCGAGATCGCACAGTCTGTGGGAAAGGTCGCGCCGGTGTCGGTGCGGATCAATCCGGATGTGGATGCCGGCACGCACGCCAAGATTTCGACCGGCAAGAAGGAAAACAAGTTCGGCATTCCCTATGCTCGGGCGCGTGAGGTGTATGCTCGGATCGCGGCGCTGCCGGGGGTCGAGGCGGTCGGCATCGACATGCATATCGGCAGCCAGATCACCGACATGACGCCGTTCGACAATGCCTATGCGCTGATGGCCGAACTGGTGAAGGCGCTGCGGGCCGACGGGCACAATATCCGCCACGTCGATGTCGGCGGCGGGCTCGGCATTCCGTATCACGCCGAGGGCGACGCGCCACCGCTGCCCAGCCAGTATGCCAAGATCATCATCAAGCACCTGGGCGGGCTCGGGGCGGAACTGGTGCTCGAGCCGGGGCGGCTGATCGTGGGCAATGCCGGCATCCTCGTCACGACGGTCGAGTATGTGAAGGAGGGCGACAAGACCTTCGTCATCGTCGATGCGGCGATGAACGATCTGATCCGCCCGACGCTCTACGAGGCGTTCCACGAGATCGAGCCGGTCAGGCACTCGAACCTGCCGCAGATCACCGCCGACGTGGTCGGGCCGGTATGCGAGACCGGCGACTACATCGCGCTCGGGCGCAAAATGGAGGGCGTCAAGCAGGGCGACCTGCTGGCGGTGATGTCGGCCGGCGCCTATGGCGCGGTGATGGCCTCGACCTACAATTCGCGGCCACTGGTGCCCGAGGTGCTGGTCGACGGCGACAGGTGGCACGTGATCCGGCCGCGCAAGTCGATCGCGGAGCTGATCGCGCTGGATTCGGTGCCGGAGTGGGTGTGAAGCTGTGAGCTCTTCGTCATTCACCGAGAGTCCCCCCACCCCGGCTTGCTAGGTTCGCTTCGCTCGCCAAGCGCGCCGCCCTCCCCACGCGGGGGAGGGAAATCGCGGCGACATTGCTGACAGACCTTGTCAGCACGGCGTGGCATGGTTCAGGTCATGGACACGCTCAGCATACGCCAGCTCAATCGCGCGACGCTCGACCGGCAGATGCTGCTCGACCGGCAGCGGAGGGGTCTGGTCGAGGCGGTCGGCAGTCTCATCGGGCTCCAGGGGCAGGTCAGCGAGGGGCCGTATCAGGGGTTGTGGTCGCGGCTCGCGGGCTTCCGGCACGAGGACCTCACCGAACTCATCGTCGAGCGGACGCTGGTCCGCGCGACCAGCCTGCGCGCCACGCTGCATCTGCACAGCGTCGACGACCTGCTGGGGCTCAGGCCGCATGTGCAGCCGACACTCGACCGGATGTGGCAGAGCGCCTTCGGCAGGCGGTTCGGCGACAACGACGCCGCGGCGGTGCGCAAGGCCGGGGTGAAACTGCTGAACAAAGCGCCGACAACCGGCGGTGCGCTGGGCAAGGCGTTGCAGGCGCAATTTCCGGATGGCGAGCCGCTGGCGAAATCGACGCTGCTGCAGGTCAAGGAAATCCTGATCCAGGTCCCGCCGACTCGGCTGTGGGGCTCGGGGCATGCACCGGTGCTGGCACGGGCCGAAAACTGGGTGCCGAAGCCGCACCGGCGGCCGCTGAAGCTCGACGAGTTGGTGCTGCGGTACCTGCGGGCCTACGGTCCGGCGTCGGTCGGCGACATGCAGAGCTGGAGCGGCATCGGCAAGCTCGCGCCGGTGTTCGCGGCGCTCGGCGACCGGCTGCGCACTTACGCAGGCGAGGATGGCCGCGTGCTCTACGATCTCGCCGATGCGACATTGCCGGACGCCGATATGGAGGCGCCGGTGCGGTTCCTGCCTGACTACGACAACGCCATTCTAGGCTACGACCGGCGCGAACGGATCGTCAGTGCCGGCGACCAGAAGCGGCTGGCGGCACTGACGCGATCGTTCCGCGCCGTGCTGGTGGACGGGGTCGTTGCCGGCTCGTGGAGCATCGGACGCAAGAAGCAGGATGCCACGCTGACGCTGACGCCGTTCCGCAGGCTGCTGAAGCGTGAGCAGCGGGCGATCGAGCAGGAAGGCGTAGCTTTTCTCGCGTTCATGGAAGACGGCGCGGAGCGGCGCGAGGTGGTGTTCGCACCGGTCGCCGACTAGAGCCCACAAGTGGGCTCCATGTTCCAGACCGGTCGCGTTTCCGAACCACAAAAGTGGATTCCACTTTTGCTGGAAACGCTCTAGCCGGCGAGCTTGCTCAGCGACGGCAGCTCGAGCGGCTTGTTCGCCAGCGCGTCGGCGACCTTGGCAAGCAGCACGTCGAGCGAGAATGGCTTCGGCACCACGTCGTAGATCAGGGCCTCGAGGCCGTGGGCGCGCTCGCGCTGATCGGCGAAGCCGGTCATCAGCAGAATGGTGAGATCAGGATAATCGGCAGCAACGGTCAGGGCGAGTGCGATGCCGTCCATGACCGGCATCTTGATGTCGGACAGCAAGAGGTCGAAGGCGCCCTGGCGTTCGGCGCAGATCTCGGCGGCGAGGCCGCCATCCTCGGCCCAGGTCACCTCGTGGCCCACATGGGCGAGGGCGCGGGTCACGAACGCCCGCACATTGTCGTCGTCTTCGGCCACCAGAATGCGTGCCATCACGAAGCCTTTGTTGTGAAACTGAGACGGACCGCAACGGCGCCGGCCGGCGGCGCGTTCACTTCCGTGGAAAAATCGATGAGCTCTCCCGGCTCCATCTCGCGGATGGCCGGGGTCGCGGTCCATTCGTAGATCGTCGCGCCCTTGTCGTTGAGCAACGTCACCAGCACCGGCGGCACCGGCACCGGCCGGCTCGCTACGGCGTGGATGCGGGCCGAGACCTGCATCACCATCTTGCCCTCGCGCAGGGTGTTGATGGTCTTGCTGTCCTGGAATTCGAGGCCGACGACGTTCACCGGCAGGCCGATCGTCGCGTAGAGCCCGGCGAGCGAGGGGAACCAGGTCACGAGGTCGGTGCGCAGCGAGAAACCGAGGACGAGCATCGAAACCAGCAACACGAAGGCGCCGAGGCGGGCGGTGCGACGCAGGCGCGCCAGCGGCAGCTTGCCGACGGCCTGCTTCCGGCGGCGGTCGAAGGATTTTCTGACCTTGTCGAGCGCCTTGGCATCGATGTTGTTGGCCGGGCCCTTCCTGGGCTTGGGAGCGATGGCGGCGCGGATTTCGGCGAGCGTGCGCGCGTGATCGGGATCGAGCGGCGGCGGCGCCGGGTCGGCAGCCTTGGCCGGAAGCTTGCTGCTCTCTTGCTCAAAGGCGATATCGAGGGCCTTTTCCTCCTCCGGGAACAGCAGGTCCGGGTCGATCGGCGGCGGGGGCGGCTCGTTGGCGGTCGCGTGCCAGGGCTTGCCGCACTGGGCGCACTGAACCTCGCGCCCGTCCGACCCGATGGTGGCGAACGGGACCTGGTATTGCGTGCCGCAATGCGGGCACGTGATCACAACCGTTGCGAGGTCGGCTGAACTCATGGCCGACCCTAGTGCGGGCAGGGTTAAGTTTCCTCAAACTCGCCCATGTTACGGGTTAGGCGAACGAGAGCACCCCTTCCCAAAACCGGGCGGCGCCCGGGGTTATCGGCGCCGCCGACGAAACTCAGGTTCCGCTGCTATGATCGCGAGCGCTGATTCGGAGAGACGCGGCGAGTGATCGAGTTCACCAATGTCGGTTTGCGCTACGGCCATGGCCCGGAAATCCTCCGTGACCTGAGCTTTCGCATCGAGCCGGGCTCGTTCCATTTTCTCACCGGTCCGTCCGGGTCGGGCAAGACGTCGCTGCTGCGCCTGCTGCTGCTGTCGCTGAAGCCGAGCCGCGGCACGCTCACCATGTTCGGGCGCAATGTCAGCCAGCTCGACCAGGATTCGCTGCTCGACATGCGCCGGCATATCGGCATCGTGTTCCAGGAATTCCGCCTGCTCGACCACCTGACGACGTTCGAGAACGTGGCGCTGCCGCTGCGCGTGCTGGGCCAGCCGGAATCGCTCTACCGCTCCAACGTCAGCGAACTGCTCGAATGGGTCGGGCTGGGCGAGCGCATGGACGCGCTGCCGCCGCTGCTGTCGGGCGGCGAGAAGCAGCGCGCGGCGATCGCGCGCGCGGTGATCGGCCGGCCCGATATCCTCTTGGCCGACGAGCCGACGGGCAACGTGGATTCCGAGCTGTCGCTGCGGCTGGTCCGCCTGTTCGCCGAGCTCAACAAGCTCGGCACCACCATCATTCTTGCGACGCACGAGCTCAGCCTGCTCGACGCGTTCGATTTTCCGCGCATGTCGCTGAGCGACGGCCAGGTGACGATGCATGGCTGAGGTGACGATCGAGACGATGACGGTGGCGTCGATCGCCGCGAAGCCGCCGTCGAAGCGGACGGCGGCCATCGTGCCGGAGCGCTCGGTCGCCGGGCGAACGCTGGTGCTGCTGATCGCCATCATGACGTTCCTGTCGGGCGTGACGCTGGGCGGGGTGGTGCTGGTGCAGAAATCGGCGATCGCGTGGTCTTCGGATGTCGGCCGGCAGGTGACGATCCAGATCCGCCCGATGGAGGGCGAGGTGATGGACAGCAATATCCGCACCGCGATCTCGCTCGCCGAAGCGATCCCCGGCGTCAGCGACGCGCATGCGCTCAGTCTCGCGGACAGCGAGAAGCTGCTGGAGCCGTGGCTGGGGGCCGGGCTCGATCTGAGCCAGCTCGAAATCCCGCGGCTGATCGTGGTGGACCTGGGCGACCCCAAGAGCGTCGACCTCGACCGGCTCGCCAAGGACCTGCAGGCGGTGAAGGGCGCAACGCTCGAAACGCACGCGGCATGGCGGCAGCAGCTCAACACGATGGCGGGAACGCTGGTGCTCTCGGGCGTGCTGGTGCTGGTGCTGATCGTGGTGGCGACGGTGCTGGCGGTGGTGTTCGCGACGCGCGGCACGATGGCTTCGAACCGCGAGATCGTCGACGTGCTGCACTTCATCGGCGCCTCGAACGCCTTCATCGCAGGCGAATTCCAGGGCCGCTTCCTGGCGCTGGGCTTCCGCGGCGGCGTGATCGGGGGGCTGGGCGCGGTGCTGTTCTTCTTCGTGGTCGCGGGCGCGGCCGGCTCGCTCGTGCCGGACCAGGCGAGCGCGCAGCTCGGCTTTTTGTTCGGCCGGTTTTCGCTGGGCTTCGACGGCATATTGGGCATCGCGGCGGTGGTGCCGGTGATCGCCTCGCTCACCGCCATCACCTCGCGGCTCACGGTACGGCGCTTCCTCAGCCAGACGTCGGGCCTGTGAGCGAGGGCGGCGCATGAGAGCCGCGCAGGCGCTGCGGACGGGCGTGTTCTACGTGCTGTTCATGGGCCAGACGATCATCCTCGCCATCGTGGTGGGGACGATCGCGCTCATCGCGGGCGGACGCACCGAGGCCTCGTGGCGCATCGCCAAATACTGGCGCAATTCGAACATCGCGTTCCTGAGGACCATCGTCGGGGTGAAGACCGAGGTCAGCGGGGCCGAGAATATTCCGCCCGGCGCCTGCATCATCGCGGCCAAACACCAGAGCGACTGGGACATCTTCGCGATCCTGCCCTTTACCGACGACAAGCCGGCCTTCATCGCCAAGAAGGAGCTGATCGACATTCCGATGTTCGGGCGGGCAGCGCGCTCGATCAACACGATCCCGATCGACCGGAAGCTCGGGGCCGAGGCGATCCCGCGCATGCTCGAGGATGCAGCGGAAGCGCTGAGCCGCGGCTGCCGCATCGTGATCTATCCCGAAGGGACACGGAAGAAGCCGCTGGCCGATCCCGATTACCGGCAGGGGATCACCCGGATGTACGCGGCGCTCAACGTGCCGGTGGTGCCGGTGGCGCTCAATTCGGGGCTGTGCTGGGGCAAGCTCAGCGCCACCATCTGGCCGGGGACGGCGCGGGCCAAGTTCCTGCCGGCGATCCTGCCGGGGCTCAGTGCGGAGGATTTTGCCACGAAGCTGCAAGGGATGATCGAGGCCGAAAGCGACCGGCTGATCGTCCAAGCGGTCGACGCCGGGATTGTCCGGCCGCTCAGTGCGGACTTCCTGGCGCGGCTGGCGGCCGCGAAGCAAAGGCTTGGGGCCAGTGCGTAGGCGGCATACTATAGGTTGACGTATCCACCCGAAGCAGCCCATACATGTTGCGTTGGTGGACAAATTCGATTGACTTTGTACGCCAATTTGTTCTAGTTTTGTTCCCTTTCGGGAGTCGGGGGCATGCTGGCTATGGCAAGTGGTGCGGAGCGTCGGCTGGCGGTCATGCCGCTGCCGCGGCAGGTCAACTGGCGAGGCCGATCGGGCCGTTTTTATGCGCTCATGCCGGAACGTCTCGACAGCTTTCAGCTCGTCGGGGAGGATCTGTTTCTGCTGGCCCGCGGCACGCTGCCGGTGTGGGTCGGCTCGGCCTTCGACGTGATCAATGACGCGCAGAGCCGGGCGCGGTTCCGGCTGGCGCTCGAGGCTGCCGACAGAGCCTTCGCGGTGGACGTGGAGGCGGACGAGGTCACCCGGATGACGGTCGTGTGGGATCTCGAGGGCGCGGAACCGGTCAACGGGCTGAGCGCGGCGTGAGCCCGGGGTTGCGGCCTCAGGCGCTTGCGACCAACAGCCCCGCATCGCCATCCAGCGCAGCGACAATCTGCATCAGGGCCCGGTCGCGGATACCGAGCGACAGCAGGTGCCGGGCGGTGTTGCGGACATATTCGGTGTTGCGGCCGGACTCGCCGCTCGAGCGGGCGACCAGCCGCACCTGCTCGCCGAGATCGAGCCGGCCGGCGAACTGCGGGTGGGCTTCGTTGACGAGATAGGCGAGGGCTTTGACCCGGGTGCCGGTCGCCAGGGTCACGCGGCGCCAGGCTTCACGATAGACGCCGCGATCCTGTTCGCGGGCCTGAAGATAATCGAACGTTTCGGGCCAGACGCCGGCATCGACCTCGAAGGCCACGCCGAGGCAACTGCCGCCGCGGCTCAGCCCGAAGACGAGGCCCGGCCGCTCGGGCGTGCCGCGATGTCGGTGCGAATAGATCGAAAGCGAGCGGTGGGCGCCGTGCAGCACCGCCTTTTCCGAACGCAGGAAGGCAAAGCCCGGGTTCCAGATCAGCGAGCCATAGCCGAAGACCCAGGGATTGGGGGTTGTCATCACTCGTCCTTCTGCCGACAGCGGGACAAGACCACTCCCTACGTCATTCCCGCGAACACGGGAATCCAGACTGGAGATGGGGACGTCCGCATACTTCGCCCGGGTTCCCGCTTTCGCGGGAAAGACGCTGTGGGTGTGGCGGCGTGACGGGCGGGCATGCCGTCTGTAGAAGGTGCGCGCATGAAACGAATCATCGCGCTCGGCATCGTCGTCTTCGTCGTGATCCTCGCCTGGACGGGGGCTTGGCTGTATGGCGCAAGTTTCATCTCGGGCTATCAACAGCAACTGGCGGCGGCCGACGGGATCACGACGCCGAAGGTGACCTGCGACAGCTTCGGGGTGAGCGGGTGGCCGTTCGGGTTCGACGTCACGTGCAGCAAGGCCAGTATTGTCTTTGGGGACGTGACGGTGACGGCGCCGCAGCTCAAAGGGGCGGCACAGGTCTATGACCCGTTCCATGTGCTGCTCATGGTGCAGTCGCCGGTGAACCTCGCCGACGCCTTTACCGGCAGCCAGAGCCGGGTGGATTTTGCCTCGGCCGAGGCGAGCGCGCGGCTCAGCGGCTGGCGCATCGACCGCATCTCACTGGTGCTCGACAAACCGGTGTGGAACGACACTGTACTCGACGACCGGCTGCTGGCGAAAGCCGACCATGCCGAGGCTCACCTGATCGACCTGCCCGACCTCAACGATGCCAAAGCGCACCTGGCGGGACTCGGTGAATATGTCGAGGTCGACGCGCTGAATGCCCCGGGCTACGGGATCAATTCGGGTAAGGTGACGTTCGAGGGGGTGGTCGACAAGCTGCCGGACGACGTGCGGACTTATGGCGATGCCGACATCGTCAAGCGCTGGCAGGCGGCGGGCGGCAGCTTCACCCTCAAAGGCTTCAACGGGACCGACGGCGACACACATTTTTCGGCGACCGGCCAACTTGCGCTCGACGCACAGGGGCGGGTCAACGGGCAGGTAAAACTCAATTCCAAAGGCGTGGTGGAGCGCCTCGGACCGATCATTCCCGACCAGTACAAGGGGCTGATCCTGGGCGGGCAAGCGGCGGACGGCTCCTACAGCCAGACGATCAGCATCGCCGCGGGACTGGCGTTTGCGGGGCTGGTGCCGGTGGGGGTGATTCCGCCGGTGTTCTAGTCCCAGTTCGCCCCTTCCCCGCTGGGCGGAGGTGCGCCGACTGCGCGTCCTCAGGCCCTCTTGTCGACGGCGTGGGTTTCGGCGCGGACGTGCTCGGCGTGGAGCCGATCGGCTTCGTCGGCGAAGTCCTGCGCGGTCTGGGTCTCGGTTTTGCCGGCGGCCTGGACGTTGTCGGCCTCCTGGCTGGCGACGGCCATGCCGACCATGGCTTCAGCGACCGAGTAGCGGGCCTGCTCGAAAGCGAGACGGCGAATCGCGGCGTCGGTATCCATCAGGCCGTCTTGTCGACGGCAAGCCCCATACCCGGAGGCGCCGGCGCCTTGTTCGCACTGGGGTCGAGCAGCGTCAGCACCGACTTCTGCATGTCGAGCTGCTGCTTCATGACGGCAATCTGCGCGGACTGGCGCGTGCCGGCCGCCTGCATCATCACCAAAGCTGCTGCGAGATCACCCATGCTCCCTAGGCTAGGGCGCGGGCGTAAACAGATCCTTACCGCGACCCGTGCAGTTCAGGATTGGTCCGTGGCTTTGTTGTCCCTGCTGCCGTGGCCGTGCCGGCCCGGCACCCATAGAACGTCGTTCCGACCGAGATTGTTGGCGACGCGCGCGAGGACGAACAGGAGATCGCTGAGGCGGTTGAGATAGACGAGGGTCTGGCCGTTGGTGGCGGGCTCGTTGTGGATGAGCTCGACGACCTGCCGCTCGGCGCGGCGCACGACTGTACGAGCCACATGCAGGTTGGCCGCGAGCGGGCTGCCGCCGGGCAGCACGAAGCTCTGCAGCGGCTCGAGGCCCTCGTTGTAGGTGTCGATCATCTGCTCGAGCCATTGGCACTGCTCGGGCGTGGTCCGCAGCGACGGCGTGGTGCCGGGCGCATCGGCCCCGGGCGTTGCAAGATCGGAACCGAGGTCGAACAGATCGTTCTGGATGCGCGCCAGCATACTGTCGATCTTGGGCATCGAGGTGGTGAGCAGGCGGCAGACGCCGACCACCGAGTTGACCTCGTCGATGGTGCCGTAGCAGGCGACGCGCAGATCGTATTTGAAGCGGCGCGGGCCGCGCACGAGGCCGGTGGTGCCGTCGTCGCCGGTCCTGGTGTAGATCTTGTTGAGCTTGACCATGGCTTAGCTGTGCGGGCCGCGACCGAAGAAGAACAGGGCGCCCATCAGGATCACCAGCGCCACGAACTGCGCAATGACGCGAGCCCGCATCAGCATCTGGCTGCGATTGGAGTCACCGCCGCGGAACATGTTCCACAGGCCCATGAACAGGATGGCTGCCACCACCAGGCAGGCAAGCACGGTGATCAGCGTGACGACATCGTTCATGGAGTGGTCCGTTCGTTCGGCGCCCGGTTCGCACGGGCAATATAGGCCGTCAAGCCGGCCGCGAGGCGGTCATAGATGGCACGAATTCGTGGGCTGAGGAACAGTTCCCGGTGGGTGGTCAGCCAGACGTCGAGGCCGGGAATCTTCAGCCCCGGCAGCAGCGCGCGCATGCCGGGGGTGTCGTTGACGAGGCCGAGCTGTGCAAAACCGATGCCGAGGCCAGCCTTGAGCAACTCCCAGCCGCCGGTCTGGCTATCGGTCCTGAGGGCGAAGTCGGCGCGCCTGAGCTCAAAGCCGAGGCTCCTGGCGGCGGTGATCAGGAGATCGGAGCGATCGAGGCCGACGAGGGTGTGGTGGCGGAGATCGTCCGGCGTCGTGGGCGTCCCGTGGGCGCCCAGGTAGCTCGCATGAGCGGTGGCGACGATCGGCAACTCGCCGAGCTTTTTGGCGATGAGCTCGAGCTGCGTCGGGCGGAACATGCGGATCGCGATGTCGGATTCGCGCAGCAGCAGGTTCTCGATCGAGTCGGACGGGACAATCTCGATGGCGACGGCCGGGAATTCGTCGCGGATCGGGCGCAGAAGCTGCGGCAGAATGTAGTGCGAGACGACCGTGCTGGCCGTGATCCGCACCGTGCCTTCGAGGTCGCCGGTCGAGCCTTCGGCGACGAGAGCCGCCTCAGCCAGCTTTTCCTCCGCGGCGGAGACCGACTGATAGAGGCGGAGCGCGGTTTCGGTCGGCTTCAGGCCCTGCAGGGTGCGGTCGAACAGGGTGATGCCGAGCTGCTGTTCCAAGGCTTCGATGTGGCGGCCGAGCGTCGGCTGGCTGTAGCCGATGCGGCGGGCGGCGGCCGAAAGCGAGCCATCCGCAACAACGGCGGCAAAGCTGCGCCAGAGGGCCCAGTCCGGTTCTGCAGTGGCCATCCATTCAATCCTGTATGGCTAGTCTTCAATCATCGCCAATTTTACACTGGAAGTGAATGGCTCATGTTCCCGTCATCCACCGCGAAAGGAACATGGATATGAGCAAGGGAAACGTCGTCGTTCTGGGTCTCAACGGGCATATCGGCCACGCCGTGGCGGTTGCATTCCGCGATGCCGGCTGGGAGGTCACGGGCATGGCGCGCAGCGACAAGCACCGGACACCCGGGATCCGCTACGTGCAGGGAGACTCCGATTCCGTCGAGGACATGCGACGCGCGATCGGCGATGCGGAGATTGTCGTGAATGCCCTCAACATGCCGTACGACAAGTGGTTCGAGGGCCGCATGGAAGCGCAGATGGCGCGCGTCCTCGAGGCGATGGGAACGAGCGGCAAGACCATGCTGTTTCCCGGCAACATCTACAATTTCGCGGCGACGGACCGGGTCGTGACGCCGGACCTGCCGCAGCGCCCGCAGACGGTGCGGGGCGAACTGCGCGTGCGGGTCGAACAGCAGTTCGAGGCGGCCGCAGCACGCGGCGACATCCAGGCGCTGATCATTCGCGCCGGCGACTTCTACGGGCCGGGCAGCAGCAACGACTGGTTCGACCAGGTGGTGTTCACCGGCATCAAAAAGGGCGTGGTCAAGACCATGGGCAAGCCGGGCGTGCCGCATGCCTGGGCTTACCTGCCCGACCTCGGCCGGGCGTTCGAGGCGCTCGCGTCGGTGCGCAAGAGCCTCAGGGCGTTCGACAGCTTCCACTTCGCCGGCAATTTCGTCACCGGCGACGAGATGGGGGCGGCGATCGCCAAGGCGGCGCCGGGGCCGGTCAAGCTCAGCGCGTTCCCGATGTGGCAACTGCGGGCGTTCGGCCTGGTCGATCCGGTGGTTCGCGAAGTCGGCAAGATGCTCTACATCTGGGAGAACCCGATGGAACTGCGGGATGAGCGGCTCGACGAAATTCTGGGCGAGGGGTTCAACACGCCGTTCGAGCAGGCCGTCGCCGCGGCGGCAGCGCCGTATCTGGGCAGGATGCAGGCGACGAAAGGTGCGGTGGGGGTGGTGCTCGCCTAATTGACTGGAGTCATCCCCGTTTGGCCATTTCATCAGGGGTAACAGAGGTTCCCGCTTGCGCGGGAATGACCCAGTGGTGGCGGGACCCTTCAGGACTAGAACCCCAGTTCAGTCCAGATGCTTCTGGCCGTCCGGCCGGCGGCCCGCAGATCGCGAAGGCTCAGCGAGTTCCTGGACTTGCTGAGCTTCTTGCCGTCCGTATCGAGCAGCAGCTTGTGAAAGGTGTAGACCGGCTGGGCGTAGCCGAGCAGCATCTGCAGCAGCACGTGGATGTCGGTCGAGGGCTCCATGTCGCGCCCACGCGTCACATTGGTAATGCCTTGCGCGGCGTCATCGACGACGACGGCGAGATGGTAACTCGCGGGGACGTCCTTGCGCTGCAGCACGACATCGCCCCAGCGTTCCGGCCGGGCATAACGGAGCTGCGGCCGATCGAGTGGGGTCGGCTGTGCGACGGTGAAGCTCAACGGCCCGGTGAGCGCCACGGCGCGGCCGAGGTCGAGCCGCGTCTGCACCGGCCGGCCGCCGGCCGGGCCATGGAGCCGGCATTTGCCGTCATAGAGCGGGGCGCCGTCGGGATCGGTGCCGGTGGCGCGCACCGCGATCTCCTGGCGGGTGCAATCGCACTCGTAGAGCAGCCCCAGGGCGCGCAGCCGGTCGGCGGCCGCGGCATAGATGGGGAAGCGTTGGGATTGAACCATCACGGGCTCGGGCCAGTCGAGGCCGAGCCAACGCAGGTCCTCGACGATCGCTTCGGCAAATTCGGGTTTACAGCGCGTGGTGTCCGTGTCTTCGAGACGCAGCAGGAACTGGCCACCCAGCCGCCGCGCCCAATGGTCCGTAAAGAGCGCCGAATAGGCATGGCCGAGGTGCAGGTAGCCATTGGGGCTCGGCGCGAAACGAAGGATCGGCATGGCCGCCCATAGCACAGCCCGGCACAGGGCCACAGACCGGCTGACGTCGCCGGATGCCCTGCAGTGGCACCTGCGCGCGCTGCTCAGGAAGAATCCGTCGCTGCGCCCGGTCGCCAAGGCTGCCGGCGCCTTCGACATCCGGCTTACGCCGGGTGGCTTTCCGGGGCTGGTGCGGGTGATCTGCGGGCAGCAATTGTCGGTGGCGAGCGCCCGGGCGATCTACGGCCGGTTCGCGGATCTGCCCCGCGCGCTGGACCCCGCCGGGTATCTCGAGCTCGATGAGGCAACGGTGCGGGGCGTGGGGTTCTCGGCCGGCAAGTTCCGCACGGTGCGGGTGATCGCCGAGGCCGTGGTGGCCGGCGAGCTCGACTTTGATCTGGTCGAGACGCTGCCGCCGGACGAGGCGCTGGCCTATCTCACGGCCCACAAGGGGATCGGGCCGTGGACGGCCGAGATCTACCTGATGTTCTGCTCGGGCCACCCCGACATTTTCCCGGCCGGCGACCTTGCGCTGCAGAAAGCGGTGGGGCATGCCCTGCGCATGGACCACATCCCGGATGCCAAGGAACTGGTCGAGATCGCGAAACCGTGGTCGCCGCACCGGCATGCCGCCGCCCTGCTGTTCTGGAAATATTACGCCGTGGCGATCCGCAAAGCCGGGGGCATCGCGCTGTGACGATCACGCTTTCGGGGCCGATGCTGCCGCCCAGATCGGGCCAGCCGGCCAAACAGGTGATGGTGCTGCTGCACGGCTACGGGGCGGACGGCAGCGACCTGATCGGGCTCGGCGGCGAATGGCGCGACCGATTCCCCGACATGCTGTTCGTGTCGCCGAATGCGCCATGGCCGTGCGGGCGCAATCCGGGCGGCTTCGAGTGGTTTCCGGTGAATGACCCGCCGGTCGAGAGCTTCCGGCGCGAGGGCGCCGACAGGGCGCGGCCGGTGATCGTCAATTTTCTCATCGATCTGTGGGCGCAGACCGGGCTTGCGGCGCGGGACACGGTGCTTTGCGGCTTCAGCCAGGGCGCGATGATGGCGCTCCATACGGGCCTGTCGCTCGACCACGAGGTGCGGGCGATCATCGCCTTTTCCGGTGCGCTGATCCCGCCGCCGGAGCCGTGGAGCAAGCCCCCGGTGGCGCTGATCCACGGCGACCTGGACGGGGTGGTGCCCGTGCAATTGAGCCGCGATGCGGAGGTTGCGCTCCGGGCTGTCGGCATCGACGTGCGGCTCCATATCGAGCGGGACATGAGCCACGGCATCGCGCCGGACGGGCTCGGTTTCGCGGGCGCCTTCCTGGGTGAGGCGATGGCGGCGAAGGCTTAGAATTCGCTGGCGATTTGTCGCTTCACGGCGGCGTCATACTGCATATAGTATAAGACCGATATGCGTGCTGCCGATTCCCACAGTGGGGGTCTCCGGTGACCGTGCATGTGTCGCCCGAGTCGTGTCCCGCGCTGGTTCTGAACGCCGATTACAGGCCGCTCAGCTATTACCCCTTGTCGTTGTGGTCGTGGCAGGACGCGATCAAGGCGATCTGCCTCGACCGCGTGCAGGTGGTTTCGAGCTACGACCGGATCGTGAAGTCGCCGAGCTTCGAGATGTTCCTGCCGAGCGTGGTGTCGCTCAAGGAATATGTGAAGCCGGCACGGCATCCCGCGTTCACGCGGTTCAACGTGTTCCTGCGCGACCGCTTCACCTGCCAGTATTGCGGCAGCAAGGAGGATCTCACCTTCGACCACGTGATCCCCAGGTCGAAGGGGGGACGCACGACCTGGGAAAACGTCGTGGCGGCGTGTGCGCCGTGCAATCTCAAGAAGGCCAACCGGCTGCCCAAAGAGATCAAGATGTTCCCGATGCAGGCGCCGTTCCAGCCGACGGTGCACGACCTGCACAATGCCGGCCGGGCCTTCCCGCCCAGCCACCTGCACCAGAGCTGGCTCGATTACTTGTACTGGGACATCGAGCTCGAGCCCTAGGCTTGCGAGCCCGGCGGGCAATAACTATTATTGGTCACGTTCATGGAGGCCAAGAAATGGCGATCAGCGCAGACCTGGGTGAAAAGCTCGAAGCGGTGGTGAACGACCTCGTCGCCAACGGCCGCTACAACAGCAAGAGCGAAGTGCTCCGCGAGGGCGTCCGGCTGGTACAGGAGCGCGAGGCGGCGCTGGCGAAGCTCCACGCCGCGCTCGACAGGAGCATTGCGGACTCAGAAGCTGGTCGAACTGAGCCGCTGGAAGATGTCGTCGAACGCCTTAGCGCCAAGTACCGTGCTATGGCGAAAAAGCGTGCCTGATGCGCGTCACCATCACCGCCGCTGCAAGAGCCGATCTCGAAGAAATCGGCGACTTCATTGCTGAAGATAGTCCGCTGCGCGCCGACAGCTTCGGCCAGGAGCTATTGGATCGCTGCTTCGGGCTCGTCGAACACCCTCTTCGCTATCCGATTGCCACCAAATGGCTCGGCCGCGAAATTCGAAGATGCCCCCACGGTCGCTACTTGATCTTCTACTCCGTTGCGGGCGACGCGATAGAAATCAACCACATCGTCCACAGCGCGCGCGACTACGTGCGTCTGCTGTTTCCGGATACCTAGCTCCGCGAGCGCCGCGCCCGCAGCGCCATCGCAACCACCAGCAGCACCACCAGCAAAGCCGAGATCAGGGCGTTGTAGCCGGCGAGGCTGAACCTGATGATGGGGTCGCGCCACTGCACCTGGTCGCAGGGAATGACCTTGGCGATGTTGCCGGTCGACAGGTCGTTGAAGCTAAGCCCGTCGCCATTGCCGGTGCAGGCAGTCGGCCCGGGCCACCAGCCCCATTCGACGCCGGCATGGTAGCTCGCCATGTAGGTCGACCAGACGAAGATGGCGGCGGCGACGAGCATGGCGATGAACCAGACGGCGCGCGGCACGCGGTTCCAGAAGATCAGGATCAGAGCCAGCACCGGCAGGCCCCAGTAATAAGCCTGGCGCTGCGCCAG
>JBQCIY010000013.1:0-23681 GCA_051953275.1 Devosia sp.
TCTCTGGCATCATCCTGCACCAGCAATCGCGCCTCGCCGAACAGGCGGCTTTCGTCGCGGTGACGCTTCATGCGGTCGCCTCGACGGGTGAAGCTGATGACCGGGCGGCCGGAGCCGAGGGCCTGGATCGTGGCGGTGCCGGCCTGCGATAGAACGACGTCCGACTCGTCGAGCAGATTGCCGAGTGCGCCGCGGGCGGCATGGATGGTCATGTCGCCGGTGAAGCCGACACCGGTCCAGGTCAGGTTGGCCGCGCGCGCCAGAGCGTCGGGATCGACGCCGCCCGCCAGCGCCAGGAACACATCGGGGCGCAACGCATCGGGCACGCGCCGCAACGCCTGGACCTGCAGCGCGAAATTGGCGGCGGTCTGCTCGCGGCTGCCGGGCAGCAGCGTCACGGCCAGCGGCCGGGTGCGCAGCGATGGCACGTCGAGCTCGCTGCGCGGGATGGTGTCCATCATGACGTTGCCGGCGGCCCGCGCGTCGATGCCATGCGCCCTCAGGCTCTCGGCCAATGACGGATGGCGGCTGAAGACGGCGCGGCAGGTCTTGCCGATGACCCAGCGCTCAATGCCGAGATACGGGCTGCCGTAGCCGGTCTTGTACACGTCGACATAGGTGACGCCGCGGATGCCCGTAAGGAAGCAGCCGCCGACGCCGATGAAATCGCCGATCACCAGCACGCGGTCGTAGGCGTTGCGGACGCGGTGCATGAAGGCGAGGCCGGGCGGCACCGTGCCGAGCAGGCCGCCGGCGACGTCCCTGGCGATGGTGCCCTTGGCGACGCGCGAGCCGGCACTGGCGAGTGTCGCCCGTGGTCCGACGATCTCGCAGACACCGTCGTAGTATTGGCCGCTGCCCAGCGTGGGATAGGCGTGCGCGACAACCGAGGGCGGCAGACGGCGGACCAGCTCGGCACCCACCGAGTCCTCGCCGATGCCGTTGGTGATGACGAGAAGCCTGGTGGAGGCCAAGCTCTTACTTGCCGGAGAGGCCGTGGCGCTTGAAGGCTTCCAGCGCGGCATCGGCGTCGACGTAAGCCTCCTGCCGGTCGACGTTCCAGTAGCTGAGCTCGTCGATGGGAATGGGTTTGCCGGTGATGGCGCAGCGCACGAAGCTGCCCGGCCGGACCACGACATAGTCGCCGTCGAGATAGCGGATGACCGCCTCGGAGGGCGTGAAGTTCTTGTCGTAGATGTTCATCGGTCAGGCCTTTCCGCCCAAATATAGGGGGATTTGCGGCGGGTGCAAACCGAGCCCTAGAACAAGCTCTCCTGCCCGCCGTCGTCCCTGGGCGGGCGCGGTTTCTTGCGCTGCACCGGGGCGCCGGACACCGCGGCGCCGAACTGGCCGTCGGCCACTTCCACGGCGAGCAGCTGGCCCGGCCGGACCGCGGCTTTGCTGCGGACGATGTGGCCCTGGTCATCGGTCACCAGCGCGAAGCCGCGGTCGAGCACACCCTTGTAGCTGTAGGACTCGAGCAGCTTGCCCAGCGAGCCGAGGTCGTTGCCGCGCTGCACGACGATGCGGCGCAACGCCGGCTGCAGCCGGTCGGCACAGGGCGCGAGCCGCGCCCGCGCATGGCGCAGCTCGTCGGTCAGCGTCCGGGTGGAGAGACGCGCCCCGACGGTCGCGAGGCGCAGCCGCTTGTTCTGGCCGAGATGGCGGAGCGAGGCGCTGAGATTGGTCGAGGCGAGATCGAGCCGCTGCCGCGCGATGTTGAGCAGGTCGAGCGGTCGCGGCAGCTCGCCGGCGGCGGCGCGCAGGCGATCGCGGTCGTGGCCGAGCATGCGACGAACGACGCTGCGCGTGCGCTGGCCCTGGTCGTCGACGTAGGCAATGAGCTCGGAGCGCACGGGCACGGCCGCTTCGGCGGCGGCGCTGGGCGTCGGCGCGCGGTGGTCGGCGGCATAATCGACGAGCGTGGTGTCGGTCTCGTGGCCGACACCGGAGATCACCGGAATGCGCGAGGCCGCGACGGCGCGGACTACGATCTCCTCGTTGAAGCTCCACAGATCCTCGATCGAGCCGCCGCCGCGTGCCACGATCAGCAGGTCGGGGCGCGGCACCGGGCCGCCGGTCTCGGGCAGCGCGTTGAAGCCGGCAACGGCGTGGGCGACTTCGGCAGCCGCCGTCTCGCCCTGCACGCGCACCGGCCAGACGATGACATGGCTCGGGAAGCGGTCGTCGAGGCGATGCAGGATGTCGCGGATCACGGCGCCGGTCGGCGAGGTCACGACCCCGATGACGCGCGGCAGGTAGGGCAGCTTCTTCTTGCGCTCGGTGGCGAACAGGCCCTCGGCCGCGAGCTTTCTGCGGCGTTCCTCGAGCAGCGCCATCAGTGCGCCCGCGCCGGCCGGTTCGATCTGCTCGATGACGATCTGGTATTTGGATGAGCGCGGGAAGGTCGTGAGCCGCCCGGTGGCGATGACCTCCATCCCCTCCTCGGGCTTGAACCGCAGCCGCGGCCAAGTGGTCTTCCACACCACCGCGTCGATGCCCGCTGCATCGTCCTTGAGCGTGAAATAGGCGTGGCCCGACGAATGCACGCCGCGGAAGCCCGAGATTTCGCCGCGCACGCGGACGTACTGGAACTCGTCCTCGACCGTGCGCTTCACCGCGAGCGCCAGCTCACTGACCGTGAATTCGGGCGTGTTGGTGCGGGGCAGCTCCATGCCTCCTGTTGCGCTTTCGTTCGCGTTTGTGTCAAGGAGGCCGGGCGGGTTTGGGAATTGCGATGCGAGTACTGCTGATCGGATCGGGCGGACGGGAGCATGCGCTGGCCTGGAAGCTGGCCCAGAGCCCACGGCTGACGAAACTCTATGTCGCGCCGGGCAATGGCGGCACGTCCGAGGTGGCCGAGAACGTTGCGCTCGACCCGGCCGATCATGCCGCGGTGGTCGATTGGGCCAGGGCGAACGCCATCGACTTTGTGGTGATCGGACCGGATGCGCCGGTGGTTGCCGGGCTCGGCGACGACGTGCGCGCGGCCGGCATCGCCTGTTTCGGGCCGAGCAAGGCGGCGGGGCAGCTCGAGGGCAGCAAGGGCTTCACCAAGGCGCTCTGCGACGAGATGCACATCCCGACGGCGGGCTACCGCCGGTTCGATGCGGCCGAGCCGGCGCTCGCCTATGTGCGCGAGAAAGGTGCGCCGATCGTGATCAAGGCCGACGGCCTGGCGCTCGGCAAGGGGGTGACCGTCGCCATGCATGTCGCAGCGGCGGAGCACGCCATCAAAGACTGCTTCGGCGGCGCGTTCGGCAGTTCGGGCGCCTCGGTGGTGATCGAGGATTTCCTCGAGGGCGAGGAAGTAAGCTTCTTCGTGCTCTGCGACGGCGAGCACACGCTGCCGCTCGCCACAGCGCAGGACCACAAGCGGGCCTTCGACGGCGACAACGGCCCCAATACCGGCGGCATGGGCGCATACTCGCCCGCATCGGTGATGACCGATGACCTCATCGCGCAGACGATGCGCGAGATCATCGAGCCGACGGTGCGCGGCATGCGGGCGCGCGGTACCCCGTACCAGGGGGTGCTCTATGCCGGGCTGATGCTGACGCGCGAGGGCCCCAAGCTCATCGAATTCAATGCGCGCTTCGGCGACCCCGAAACGCAGGTGCTGATGCTGCGGCTCGAAAGCGACCTGCTGGACCTGCTCTATGCGACCGCCACCGGTGCGCTGGCCGGCAAGACTGCGAGCTGGCGGCCGGAGGCGGCGCTGACTACGGTGCTCGCGACGCGCGGCTACCCCGGCGAGTACAGGAAGGATACGCCCATCGGGCCGCTGCCCGCCGGAACGCCGGAGCTGGTGGTGTTCCACGCCGGCACCAGGCGCGAAAACGGCCAGCTCCTGAGCAGCGGCGGGCGGGTGCTGAATGTCACTGCGCTTGGCAGCACAGTCGCCGCGGCCAAGGAGCGGGCCGACGCAGCAATCGCCGAAATCGACTGGCCGGAGGGATTCCACCGCCACGACATCGGCTGGCGCGCGATCCTGCGTGAACGCAATGCCCGGTTGGATCGTTAGCCTTCCCGGACGTTAGATTCCGCAAGGGAGCCGGAAGGTCTTATAAACCTTCGAGGCGCAGCATAGATGTTCAGAATGGCTCAGGACCTCGCACATGAGGACGAACTGATCCCCATCCAGCAGCGGGGACAGGAGCTGATTGAGCGTATGCGGCTGGGCGAGGACGCCCCTCCCGCGGCGCCTCTGACCCCCAATCGCGGCATGCCGACAATCGGCGTTGCGCTCGGCGGCGGCTCGGCCCGCGGCCTCACGCATATCCCGTTCATCGAGGCGATGGACGAGCTGGGGCTCAAGCCCTCGGTGATCGCCGGCACCTCGATCGGCGCGCTGATCGGCTCGGGCTGGGCCAATGGCATGACCGGCAAGGAGCTACGCGAGCACGCACTCTCGGTGCTGGGAACCATGCGCATCATCGCCGGCCGTATCTGGGGCCATCAGATCGGCAACCTCGGCGGGCTCGTTCGCAACGGCTTCAACCTGCAGCTCGATGCGATGCGCATCGTCGATGCGTTCCTGCCGCAGCCGTTCCCCGACGACTTCAAGGACCTGAAGATCCCGCTCTACGTCGTGGCGACCGATTTCCAGAGCTGGCATCAGGCGGTGTTCAACGCCGGCGAGCTCCGGTCGGCGATCGCCGGCTCGATCGCCATCCCGTCGCTGTTCAAGCCGGTGCGCTATGCCAATCACGTGCTGGTCGATGGCGGTGTGGTGAACCCGCTGCCGGTCGACCAGGCGAGCGGCCAGGACATCCTCGTGGCCGTCGACGTCAACGGCGACCCGAGCGAGGCGCTGCACCGCGCCGATTTCCACGCGCTCGATTTCTGGTTTGGCGCGGCGCAGATCATGATGCATTCGCTGACGGCGCAGATGATGGCGGCGTATCCGCCGGACGTTTACGCGCGGCCGCATATCAGCGCGTTCGGCGCGCTCGAATTCTGGCGGGTCAAGGAGATCATCGAGGCGGCCGACAAGGAGAAGGACAACTTCAAGCGCCACCTCACCAGGAAGGTCGAGCAGTTCATCATGCAGACCGGCGAGACCACCCGCGCCGAATGACCCGTCACGGCGCGGGAAGCCTATTCCCGCAGCCGCGCGAAGAAATCCTTCAGCAACTCCCCGGCCCGCCGCTCGCTCACGCCTGACACCACTTCAGGATGGTGATGGGTGTTGGGGTTTTCGAACAGGCGCACACCGTGATCGACCGCGCCGGCCTTGGTGTCGGAGGCCGCGTAAATGATGCGGCGCAGGCGGGCATGCGCAATGGCGCCCGCGCACATGGCGCAGGGCTCGAGCGTCACGTAAATATCGCAGCCATCGAGCCGCCCGGTGCCGCGCCGGTGCAGCGCCTCGCGGATGGCCAACAGCTCTGCATGGGCGGTCGGATCGCGCATGTCACGCATGCGGTTGCGCTCGGCGGCGAGGATGACACCGTTGTCGACGACGACGGCGCCCACTGGCGCCTCGCCGGCGGCGGCCGCCTGCTCCGCCAGTTCGATCGCCACGTCCATCGGGGATTGGTGCATTTCCGGGTGGTAGCAGGTTTCCGGGGCGAGCTAAACTAACGGGTCCGGAGAATCATCACCTTTGCCCATCCGCCATTTGCCCGAGGATCTGATCAACCGCATCGCCGCGGGCGAGGTGGTGGAGCGCCCGGCGAGCGTGGTGAAGGAACTGGTCGAGAACGCCATCGACGCCGGCGCCACTCGCATCGTGGTGACCACGGCGGGCGGCGGGCGCAGCCTGATCAGGGTCGAGGACGACGGCCAGGGGATGGAGCGCGACGACCTCGTGCTTTCGGTCGAACGGCACGCGACCAGCAAACTTGCCGATGACGGGCTCGACGACATCCGCACGCTCGGCTTTCGCGGCGAGGCGCTGGCCTCGATCGGGGCCGTGGCGCATCTGACCGTCGCAACCCGCACGGCCGAGGCCGCCTCCGGGTTGCGGATCGAGGTCGACCGGTCGCGCAAGTCCGGCGTGCTGCCGCAGGCGATGAACCGCGGCACGATCGTGACGGTGCGCGATCTTTTCGCGGGCGTGCCGGCACGGCTCAAGTTCCTCAAGTCCGACCGGGCGGAAGCGGCGGCAGTGGCCGATGTGGTCAAGCGCCTCGCGATGGCGAACCCGCACATCCATTTCGTGCTCGACGGGTCAGACCGGTCGCCCAGCAACTGGCCGGCCGACGGCGAGCTCAGGGCGCGCGTCATGCAGGTGATGGGCGCCGACTTTGCGGAAAACGCGGTTCCATTGGCGACGACCCGGCACGGAGTGGTGGTGACCGGGCTCGCGGGGTTGCCGACGTATTCGCGCGCCAATTCGCTGAGCCAGTTCTACTTCGTCAACGGGCGCTCGGTGCGCGACAAGGTGCTGCTCGGCGCGGTGCGCGCGGCCTATGCCGACGTCGTGTTCCGCGACCGCTTCCCGGCCATAGCGCTGTTCTTGCGCGTCGACCCGGCCGCCGTGGACGTCAACGTGCATCCGGCCAAGGCAGAGCTCAGGTTTCGCGATTCGGGCGGCGTGCGCGGCGCGGTGATCCGCGCCATCCTCGATGCGCTGGCGGAGGCCGGATATCGGGCGTCGAGCACGGTGGCCGACGATGTGCTCGGGGCCTTCCGGGCGCCGGAGATGGCGACGGCAGCGGCCGCCCCACCCACCGCCTTCGGCGGTCCCCCCTCCCCGCGGCTTCGCCGCGAGGAGGGCGAGGTGCTGACGGCGGGCTTCGCGGGCCTCGCCGAGCCCAGCGCGCGTTACGAGGCGTTTGACCCGCCGCTCGCGGAGGAGAGCTATCCGCTCGGCACCGCCCGGGCGCAGATGTTCGAGAACTTCATCGTCGCGCAGAACGGCGATTCACTCGTGCTCGTCGACCAGCACGCAGCGCATGAGCGGCTGGTCTATGAGCAGTTCAGGGCGCGGCTCGCCGATGGGCCGGTGCCGAGCCAGATGCAGCTCATCCCGGTAGTGATCGAGATGCCGGAGGAAGATTGCGGGCGGCTCGAAGAGGCCGCCCCGGTGCTGGCGCGGCTCGGACTCCATCTCGAGCGGTTTGGGCCACGGGCGATCGCGGTGCGCGAGACGCCGGCGCTGCTCGGGCAGTCGGACATCGATGGGCTGGTCAGCGACATTGCCGACGGGCTTGCCGAGTGGGACAGCGCCGAGGCTCTAGGCGATCGGCTCGATGCCATCATCGCCCGCATGGCCTGTCACGGCTCGGTGCGCGCCGGCCGCGTGCTGCGCATCGATGAGATGAATGCGCTGTTGCGAGACATGGAGCGCACGCCGCATTCCGGCCAATGCATCCACGGACGGCCGACCTATGTGGAGCTCAAGAAAGCCGACCTCGAACGCATGTTCGGGCGGACGCGGTAGACGAGTTGAGGCCCCGGCACCGTCCTCGGCACCCGAGGCGCGCAAGTCCCTTATCGGGAAGTGATGATGAAATAGCTCGTCCTTTCCCCCGGTGTCATCCCCGGAGGCGGGGACCCAACTCGAACCTTGCGCCAGTGGAGAAATGGGTCCCGGGTCAAGCCGGGGATGACACTTGGTGGGTGGGGCTTATGATGTGCACGGCCGCAGCGCCATATTCCCGGCGATCCTCAAGCTCGAAGCCCGCCGGCAGCGTCACTGCTACCTCGCTCGCCTCTTCCAGCACCAGCAGCGTCTCGGGCTGCAGCCAGCCGCCATCGCGGAGCGAAGCCAACGCCTGCTCGCCGAGCCCTTTGCCGTAGGGCGGATCGAGGAAGACGAGATCAACCGGGCCCATGGTGCCCGCTGGACCGAGGCTGGTGGCGTCGCGGCGCAGGAGTTTTGTCACGCCACCGGCGCCGAACGCCTCGATGTGGTCGCGGATCAGGCCGCGGGCCTCGGCGCCGGTGTCGACGAAGATGACGTTCGTGGCGCCGCGCGACAACGCCTCGAGACCCATCGCGCCGGTGCCGGCAAAGAGATCGAGCACGCGCCGGCCGTCGAGGCTCGGACCCAGCCGGCTCGCGACGATGCTGAAGATCGCCTCGCGGACGCGGTCGGCGGTCGGTCGGACCGAGTCGTCTTCGGGCGAGGTCAGCTGCTTGCCACGGAATTTGCCGGCGACGATGCGCATTATGCCTTGGGACGCGGCGGACGCGGCCGGCGCGGGCGGTCGCCGTCTGGACCGGAGCCGCGCGGGCGCTTGCCGAAGGGTTTGTCGCCGGCAGGGCGCGGCCCCCGCGGCTTGTCGCCGAAGCTGCGCTTGGGGCGGTCGGCGCCTGCAGTGGGGCGAGGGGTGTACGGCCGCTTCGGCCGGTCGCCGGCCGGTGCATCGCCGCGTGGCGTGTAGGGACGCTTGGGGCGATCAGCGGCTTCCGTCGAGCGCGGTGAGTATGGCCGCTTGGGGCGCTCACCGGCTGCATCCGAACGCGGGGTGTAACCCCGCTTCGGGCGCTCGGCGCCCTCGCCGGCGTAAGGACGCTTGGGGCGGTCGCCGGTCCGCGCCTCGGAGCGTGGCGTGTAGGCCCGCGTTGGACGATCACCGGCGGAGACGTCGGAGCGTGGCGTGTAGGCCCGCTTCGGGCGATCCGTGCCTTCGCCGGACCGCGGGGTGTATGGGCGTTTCGGACGATCGTCGAAATCGCGCTTGGGGCGATCGCCGAAGTCCTTGCGCGGGACCTTGGCGAACGGCTTGCGGTCGCCGTCGCGCGGCTTGTCCCCGAAGCTTTTCCGGAAGGCTGCGCGATCGCCCTCGTCGCGCGGTGGGCGCGGCTTCTTGCCGTAGGTCTTGGGCTCGAACAGCGTTTCAGTGCCGTCGGGGTTGAACACCTTGCGCGGCGGCCCGGCATCGACCGGCGCCTCACGGCGGTCCGGCGGCGGGCGGCGCGGAAAGCGGCTGCCGGGACGGTCCTTGCGGAGCGGGGCATCTTCCGGGCGCGGCTTGCGCTCGCGGTCGGGGCGGTCGGTGAAATGGAACCGCTCGGTGCGGTCGGCCATCGCCTTGCGCTGCCTGGCCGGCTCGGTGCCCGGCCTGCTGGCGCGCAGCGCCGGATTGGCGGCGCCGCGCGCCATGCGGATCGCCGCCGGCTCGGGCAGCTCGCTGTCGAAATCGACGCCCGCTTCGTCCGCGAGGCGCTTGCCCAACTGTTCGCGCAGCACGCGGGCGCGCACCACCTCGACGCCGCCGATCGGGAGGTCGGAAAGCTGGAACGGCCCGAAGCTGACGCGGATCAGGCGGTTGACCGTGAGGCCCAGCGCCCCGAGCACATTCTTGACCTCGCGGTTCTTGCCTTCGCGCAGGGCAAGGACGAGCCAGACGTTGCTGCCCTGCTCGCGCTCGAGCGTGGCTTCGATCGGGCCGTACTTGACGCCATCGACCTCGAGCCCGTCCTTGAGCGCATCGAGCTGCGGCTGCGAAATGGTGCCGAAGGCGCGGACGCGGTATTTGCGCAGCCAGCCGGTGGCCGGCAGTTCGAGCACGCGCTTGAGACCGCCGTCGTTGGTGAGCAGCAGCAGGCCTTCGGTGTTGATGTCGAGGCGGCCGATTGAGACGACGCGCGGCAGCCCCTGCTGTTCGAGCGTCTCGAAGATGGTCGGGCGCCCTTCCGGGTCCTTCTCGGTGACCACGAGGCCGGCGGGCTTGTGGTAGAGCCAGACGCGGGTGCCCTGGCGAGCCTGCAGCGGCTGGCCGTCGACCCTGACCTGGTCCTTTTCCGTGACGTTGAAGGCAGGCGTGCGGATCACCTTGCCGTTGACGGCGACGCGGCCGTCCTTGATCCACAGCTCCGCGTCACGGCGCGAGCAGAGGCCGGCGCGGGCGATGACTTTGGCAAGCCGGTCGCCGGCAAAGGACGAAGCGATTTCGGGCATTCAAAACTCCTGCGGGACCTCTGGGGCGGCAAACCCCGGTCGGCGCATCATGAGAAGGGGGCGGCGCGGATGGGTTCCGCGCCGGAAGATCGCTCAGCTCTTCTTCTTGAGCAGCGCGTTGCGGATTTCGACCGGGCAGCTCGGATCGTTGACCGATACGAGGTCGCCGGTCTTGGACAGGCAGACGAGATCCTGCTGGTTGTTGTCGAGCGAGAAATACTGCTCGGGCGGGGTAAAGATCGAGCGCTTCGAGTTGAGCGTAAAGCTCTTCATCTTGGCGGTCAGGGTCTTGAGCTCGGCCGCAGTGAGCGGGCGGCCGTCGGGCGTGTTGATGTCCACGACGCGGGCATGCCGGGCGCGCTCGATATCGGCCTGGCTCATCCCGGCGGTATCGATATTGGGCTTGGTATTGTCGACCGGCAGCGCCGCGACATCGGCATTGGCCGTCTGCGGCGGCGGCAGGTCGCGCGTATCCTTGGGCAGCACCAGCGGGGCGCGCAGATCGGTGGGGTCGGGCTTGACCGGGGTCGGGATCAGGCCGAGCCCCTGCGCCGTCTTGTCCATCACCTCGGTCTCGAAGGTCTGCGGCGAGGCAAAGGCGTTGGTGCCTTCGGTGGTGGTGCAGGCGGAAAGGCCCATGCCGACAAGCACGATTGCGGCAAAGGCAGCCGCGCGCGGCACGCTCAACTCAAACGGCATAGACGATGTCCTTTACGCCCCTTACGGCCCCGGGGTGATTGTCGCAACAGGGGCAGCAATTTGCCGCCCGAGCGCGCCTCTATACCCGGTTAGGCCGCCTAAGACCAGATTCTGGCAGCAATTGGTTCACACCGGGTTGGCGGCTTTCGGCCGCGCAATTCCCAGCAGATCGAGGAGCAAAAGACACACTCCGACGGTGATTGCCGCGTCGGCGACGTTGAAGACGAAGAAGGAGATGTCGCCCAGATGCAGCCAGAAGAAGTCCGCGACGCCGGGGTAGATCAGCCGGTCGAGCGCGTTCGAGGCGGCGCCGCCGATGCAGATCGCGAGCCCGGCCCGCACCAGTGCCGAGGTGCTGCGGGCCCACCAGACGATCAGCGCCACCAGCGCCACGCCGACGACCGCCGCGACCGCGAGGAACGGCAGCGCGCTCAGCAGACCATAGGACACGCCGGTGTTGTAGATCAGCGTGAGGTCGAGGAAGGGCAGCAGCGGCCGGGTGTAGCCGGGAGGCCAGTGCAGTGTCTCGATCGTGAGGTATTTGTGCAGCCGGTCGAGCGCAAACGCGACCGCCCCAAGCACAAGGCTTAGCCATAGACCGTGACGGTTCAAGCCGGCAGCCCCGCCGCCTGCCGCTCGCGCATCGCTTGGGCGTCGCGCTTGCTCAGCTCGGGCATCTCAGCATCCATGTCGGCCTCGGCGAAGTAGCGGCGCGAGCGCAGGCACTGCCGGCCGTGCTCGTCGGCGCGGCCGAAGACGACGCCGACCCCCTTCACCTCGGGCAGCATGAAGGCGCCGGGCGGAGCCGCCCCGGCCTGCAGGTCGAGGAACGAGGTGATGCTGATCTCGGCAAGGTCAACACCCTCCAGTGCAGCGCGCAGCTCGGCATTGTCGACATAGACCTTGGGCGCCGCCTCGAGCGAGGAGCCGATGACCTTGTCCTTGCGCACAAGCTCGAGCGCGCCGGTCACGACCTTGCGGACCTCGCGCACCTTTTCCCACTTCTCCGCCAGCGCTTTGTCAGCCCACTCCGCGGGCACTTCGGGCATCTGCCGCAGGTGTACCGACTCCAGCTTCCCGGAATGCCGCTCCAGCCAGCACTCTTCCATGGTGAACACCAGGATCGGCGCGAGCCAGGCCGTGAGACAGTCAAACACGGCGTCGATCACCGTCAGCGCCGCCTTGCGCTTGGTGGACGAGATCGGATCGCAGTAGAGCACGTCCTTGCGGATGTCGAAGTAGAAGGCCGAAAGCTCGACGTTCATGAAGTTGCTGAGCGCCGCGACGACGCGCTTGTAGTCGTATTGCGCGTAGGCCTCGCGGACGAGCGCATCGAGCTCGGAGAGGCGGTTGAGGATCAGCCGTTCGAGCTCGGGCATCTCGGCGAGCGCCACGCGCTCCCCTGGCTTGAAGTGCGCGAGGTTGCCGAGCAGCCAGCGCATGGTGTTGCGCAGCTTGCGGTAGCTGTCGACGGTGGTGTTGATGATCTCCTTGCCGATGCGCAGGTCGTCGGCATAGTCGGAGGCCGCGACCCACAGGCGCAGGATGTCGGCGCCGTATTGCTTGATGACGTCCTGCGGGGCGGTGGTGTTGCCCAGTGATTTGCTCATCTTCTTGCCCTCGCCGTCGAGGGTGAAGCCGTGCGTGAGCACCGACTTGTAGGGCGCGAAGCCGTTGGTAGCGCAGCTTTCGAGCAGCGACGAGTGGAACCAGCCGCGGTGCTGGTCCGAGCCCTCGAGATACATGCCGGCGGGGAACTGCAGGTCCGGCCATTTCTGCTTGTTGCGCAGCACCCAGGCATGCGTGGTGCCGCTCTCGAACCACACATCGAGAATGTCGTCGATCTTGGTCCAGTTCTCGGGGTCCGGCACGGCGTTGCCGAGGAAGCGCTCCTTGGCCCCGGGCTTGAACCAGGCGTCGGCGCCCTCCTCCTCGAAGGCCTGGCCGATGCGGTGGTTGACTTGCTCGTTGACAAGGATGGTGTTGGTCGCCTCGTTGTAGAACACTGCGATCGGCACGCCCCAGGCGCGCTGCCGGCTGAGCACCCAGTCCGGCCGCTCGGCGATCATCGAGCGCAGGCGGTTCTGGCCCGCGGCCGGGTAAAATGCCGTTGCATCGATAGACGCCAGCGCGCGAGCGCGCAGCGTATCGCCGGGCTTGCCCATGATGTCGCGGTCCATGAACACGAACCATTGCGGCGTGTTGCGGAACAGCACCGGCTTCTTTGAGCGCCAGCTGTGCGGATACTGGTGCTTCAGACGGCCGCGCGCCACCATCTTGCCACGCTCGGCGAGCGCGGTGATGACGCGCTGGTTGGCGTCGCCCTTCTTGCCGCTGTCGTCGAGCACGCGGCCGCCCTCGAAGCCCGGGGCGTCCTTGGTGAAGAAGCCCGCGTCGTCGACCGTATAGGGAATGGCCGGATCGATCCCGAGGCTCTTTAGCTTGCGGGTCGATTTGAGCCAGATCTCGAAGTCGTCGAGGCCGTGGCTCGGCGCGGTGTGCACGAAGCCGGTGCCGGCATCGTCGGTCACGTGCTCGCCATCGAGCAGCGGCACTTCGAACTCATAGCCGCCGCCGAGCCCGCGCAGCGGGTGGTTGCAGGAGACGACCTTGCCCATGTCGACGTCGGACAGGCGGACCCAGTGCTCCACCTTGGCCTTGCCGAAGGTGTCGGCCGCGAGCTTGTCGGCAAGGATGTATTTCTCACCCACCGCGGCCCAGTTGCCCTCGGGCGCGCCGGTGACCTCATAGAGCCCGTAGGCGATGCGGCTCGAATACGAGATCGCGCGGTTGGCGGGGATAGTCCAGGGCGTGGTGGTCCAGATCACCACTGAGGCGTTGAGGTCCTCGAAATCCCTGTCGCCGAAGGCGCCGTTGCCCGAGCGGATCGGGAATTTTACCCAGATCGTGTCGCTCTCGTAGTCCTGGTACTCGATCTCGGCTTCGGCCAGCGCCGTGCGCTCGACCACCGACCACATCACCGGCTTGCTGCCGCGATAGAGCTGGCCGGTCGCGGCGAACTTCATCAGCTCGCGGGCGATCTGTGCTTCGGCATCGAAGCTCATGGTGAGATAGGGGTTGGCCCAGTCGCCGATGACGCCGAGCCGCTTGAACTCCTCGCGCTGGGTATCGACCCAGTACTGCGCAAAGGTCCGGCACTCGGCGCGGAATTCGTTGATGCCGACAGCGGACTTGTCCTGGCCCTTGGCGCGGTACTGCTCCTCGATCTTCCATTCGATCGGCAGGCCGTGGCAGTCCCAGCCCGGCACATAGGCCGAGTTGTAGCCGAGCATGTTCATCGAGCGCGTCACGAGGTCCTTGAGGATCTTGTTGAGCGCGTGGCCGATATGGATGTTGCCGTTGGCGTAGGGGGGGCCGTCGTGCAGCGTGAACAGCGGCTTGTCCTTCTGGGCCGCGCGCTGCAGGGCGTAGAGATTCATGTCCTCCCAGCGCTTGAGCCAGATCGGCTCGCGCTCCGGCAGGCCGGCGCGCATGGGAAAATTGGTCTGGGGCAGGAACAGGCTGGCGGAGTAATCGGGCTCCGTCGCCGCCTTTTGCGTGTCGTTCATCAGATTTCGGCGTGACGATAAGGGGTTGCGCGGCCTTTTAGCGGGATAGGCCGCCAACTGCAAACTCAGTCGAAGAACCCAAGCGTCCGGTCCAGGTCGCTCAGGGGGCCGCACTGGCCGAGCGCTTCGCGCGCCTTGCGGCTATCGCGGCCGATGGCGGCGATCAGTTCGTCGAGGCCCTTATAGACCTCCTGGCCGCGGATGTGGTTGACCAGCGCGATCTCGAGATGCCGGCCGTAGATCTCGGCATCGAAATCGAACAGGAAGGTCTCGAACGGCGGCAGCTCGTTGTTGAACATCGGCTTGCCGAAGCTCGCGACACCGTCGAGCAGGCGTTCGCCGAGCCGGGCGCGGACGGCATAGACCCCCTGCGCCAGCGCGAAGGTCGAGCTCGTCGCGATATTGGCTGTGGGGAAGCCAAGCAACCGACCGCGCTGGTCGCCCTTCACCACCTCGCCGCCGAAGAACCAGTGGTAGCCGAGAAGATCGTTGGCGAGCGCCACGTCGCCATCGGTCAGCGCTTTGCGGATGCGCGAGGACGACACGACGTCACCCTGCTCCGGCAGCAGCTCGAGGATATCGACCGAAAAGCCGTGCACCGCCCCGGCGGCGCGCAGAAAATCCGGCGTGCCGCGGCGGTTGTGGCCAAAATGGAAATCGGCGCCGACCACGACGCCGGAGACGCGCAGCGCACGGACGAGGAAGCGCGACACGAAGTCCTCGGCCTCGACCATGCTCAGGTCGCGGCTGAACGGCATCAGCACGATGCCGTCGAGACCGAGCGCCGCGCAGAGCCGCGCCTTGATGTCGGGGGGCGTCAGCCGGAACATGAAGGGGGCCGGGGCGAACACGTCGCGCGGATGCGGCTCGAAGGTCAGCATCACGGCCGGGACGTTGCGCGCCTTCGCCTGTGCCTTGAGGCGGGCGATCACGGACTGGTGGCCGCGATGCACGCCATCGAACGAGCCGATGGCCACCATCGCGCCCTTGAGCGCGGCCGGGACGTTGTCGAGTCCATCGAGACGGTAAAAGGTCATGGGAGAGCCCGCAGCAGGTTCCGGCTATATGGCAAGCGCCGCCCTACCATGCAAGGCGCGGCATGAACCCCTTTAGCCGCGCGCCGCTTGGCGCCACGAGATCGCGGACCGCGTCGGGGTCGGGCGCGCCGAAGGCGTCGAGCTCCTGCGCATGGATCGAGCCGGTGATGAACAACAGGTCGAGCCCGGCGTTGGCGGCGCCGATAGCGTCGGTGCGGACGCTATCGCCGATGGCGAGGATGCGGCTGCGCTCGATCGGGAGCCCGGCGGCCGCATCGGCCAACCGCAGCGCTTCGTCGTAGATCGGCCGGTATGGCTTGCCGGCCATGCGGATGCGGCCACCATGCGCCTCGTAGAGGTCGGCCAGGGCGCCGCCGCAATAGATGATGCGGCCGGCGTGCTCGACGACACGATCAGGGTTGGCGCAGATCAGCGGCAGCTTCCGCGACAGCCAGAGCTTGATGCGCTCCTCGTACATATCGGGCGTGTCGTCGTCGGTATCGAGGTCGGTGACGACGACGGCGTCCGCCTCCTCGGCCGGGCCGCGGATGACGCCGAGGCCTTCATAGAGGCTGTCGTCGATCTCGGGCGGTCCGACGTGATGCACGACCTTGCCGCGATAGGGCGCGATGGCGGCACGCGTCACGTCGCCCGACGAGACCACGGCATCGTAGGCATCGCGCGGCACGCGCATGGCATCGAGTAGCGCCACGATCGGCGGGGCGGTGCGCGGCGCGTTGGTGATCAGTACCACCCGCTTGCCGCTCTCGCGGAACCGTCGCAGCGCGTCGACGGCCTCGGGATAGGCGGCGACGCCGTTGTGCAAGACGCCCCAGACGTCCGATAGAACGGCATCATAGTTCGGAGCGAGGTTGGACAGGGAGGTCATGGGGTCTGCTTATCCGCCGCTGGAGGCGGAAATGCAAAGGCAAAGCCAAATGCCGCAGTGAGTCACTCCCCCGCCCGCGCCAATCCGGGGCTGCGTTCGAGTTGCAGGTCCGGGCGCACCGGGCCGGGGCCGGCGATATGCGGTCCCTGCGCGAGGGTCACGCCGTCCTCGAACAGGTTCAGCAGCTGCTGCTCGTCGATGATGCCGGTCGCCACCAGTTCGATGCCGAAGCGGCGGCCGTAGGCGGCGATGTCGGAGGCATGGAAATCGGTGAACATTTCGGGTTGTCGCAGGAAGCGCGTGGCGTCGACGCGCACGGTCCGGAAGCCCAGGCCCTGAAGCTCTGCGTAGTCGAAGCGCAGTGACGTTGCAGCGCTCAGGGACAGGCCGACGCCCATCTTGCCGATGGCGCCGAGCGAGGCCTTTTCCTTGCCGTTGAGCGCTTTGTACTCCGCCTGCTCGATAACGAAGAGCAGCGACGAGACGATCGCCCGGTTGGCGTCGAGCGCCGTGAGGATCATCTCGACCGCCTTGGCGCTGCCGAGCGTCGCTCGCGACAAGGGCACGAACAGCGTGATCGGTGAGCCGGAGGTCCTGGCGCGCCGGGCGACGACGATCGCCTCGTCCACGGCATCGGCCTCGATGCGCGCCACGATCTCCTCACCCCCGCTGCGCGGCATGAAGTCGGGGCGGTCGGCGAAACCGCCGTCCTCCATGGCGAGGCGCGGCACGAGGTCGTAGCCAAAGGCGCGGCGCTGCGGCAGCGTGACGATCGGCTCGATGTGAAACACCAGCCGGTTGTCGCCGACGGCCTGGCGCAACAGCTCGAGCGGGATCACCGGCTCGGGCATGATGTCGGGATCGGACTCGGGCTCGACCTTGGGCTTGTCCCTGTCTTCGCCGGCCAGCCGGCGCTGCTCCTCGAGCTCGGCGACGGTCTCGGTGACCTGCTTCACCACCGTGCCCAGCACCGCGAGATCGGACTCGATCGAGGCCAGCCGGTTGGGCAGCTTCAGATCGTTGAGGGCATTGACGCGCTGGCTGAGCACGGAGCCCGCCTGCGCATCGGTCGAAAGCAGGCGCGACAGGTCTTCCACCGCCTTTTCCAGCCGGCTTTCGGCACGACGGCGCAACTGCCGCTCCACCAGCAGGACGGCGAGGCAGCCAAAGGCGATGGCCGTTACCGCCGCCTCGATCAGCGTGAAGGTCAGGCCGAAATAGGCAGCGGTCGCAACACCCAGGGCCGCCACGAAAATGAACACATACACAAGGCCCTGCAAAGCCTGCCCCGCTCCGTCAGATTCGACCTCTCCCCAAGCGAGCATAGGGTGCGTCGGGCACGAGGGCAAAACGGAATATTTACCGTGTGCGTCAACAATCGCGCCGGAGTGAATTGAGTTTTTGGGGAAGGCCCTGGTCCATGGCGAATGCGCGCGCTGAGCACGCTGTCGATCCTGCACGGTTGTTGCTGATCGTATCGCAGCCGGAGCTGGCTGACGGGCTGGCCGATGCGCTGGCGACGGAATTCACCACCCGGCCGATCGCGGTGTCGGTCGATGCCGGCCGGCACGGGGTCGATCTGCTTCGCAACGCGCCGTTCGACATCGTTGTCGCCGAGCGCGATTGCCTGGGCGACCTTGCCGCGGGCAGCGACGAGCGGATCGCGCGGCTCGCGAAAGCGGCGAGCGGTGCGCTGCTGCTGATGCTTTCGTCCGACGCCTGCGTCTCGGAGACGATGAGCGCGATGCGGGCTGGCGCCCATGACTGCATCAGTCGCGACTGCGCGCCCGAGACGATGTCGCAGCGGATCACCGAGCTGGCCCGCCGCCACGGCAAGGCACATCTGCTGATCGCTACGAGCACCGGGACCATGCCACCCACGGCGCACGAGCCGAGCATTCCGGTGATGCGCGACCTGGTGCTGCCGATGTGGCGGCAGGAGCAGCGCATCATCGAGAACGCCATCCAGAGCTTCGCCGGCAACATCGCACTCGCCGCCGCCGCCCTCGAGCTCAGTCCCTCGACGATTTATCGCAAGCGGCAGGCCTGGGCCGAGCTGGACGGCAAGCGCGCCTGATCAAGCCCGCCAGATGATCGCGCGGCTCACGGCATAGTTGAACACCACGCTCATCAGCGCGCCGGTGATGCCGGCGAAATACGCCGAGCGGTCGAGCTGGAAGATCCAGCTCGCGACGGAAACGTTGGCGATCGCGCCGATCGAGCAGATCACGTAGAATCCAACGAGCCCGGCGGCGATGTGCCACCCCTTGAGCTTCTTGTCGGCGAAGGTGAACTGGTTGTTGAGGACGAAATTGAACGTCATCGACACCACTGTCGCCACCGCCTGCGCGGTCACGAAATTGAAGGCCAGCAGGCTGAGGCAGATCCACAGCGTCAGCACATGGATGACGATGCCAACGGCCCCGACGCCGCCGAATAGTACAAAGCTCGTGGGCAGGATGCCGCCGGTCATCTTGGAGACAACGAGACCGAGAAACTGCACCACGACCAGCGGATTCATCTTGCTCTCGCCGGCGTGGCGCTGCCGGAAGGTATAGGCGACCTCGCCGATCTTGAGCTCGCGGCCCTGCGCCTTGCGCACCCGACTCGCCGACACCACGATGTCGAGCAGGATCTTGAAGCCCTCGTTGCTGAGCGAGCCGGCGACCTCGTCGAACACCTCGCGCTTCATCAGAAAGAAGCCACTCATCGGGTCCGACAGCGATTTGCCGGTGACGAGGTGCGAGAGCTGCGTGGCAAAACGGCTACCGGCCTCGCGTGTCTTGCTCAGGCCGTCGCCGACCTGGCCGGCGCCGGAATAGCGGGTGCCCACGACGATGTCGTCGCCGGCCAGCGCCTTCTCGAGCATTTGCGGCAGGATGCGCTCGTCGTGCTGGTGGTCGGCGTCGATCACCGCGAAATACGGCGCGGCGCTCGCCGAGATGCCTTCGATCACCGCCGAGCTCAGGCCGCGGCGCCCGATGCGGTGAATGCAGCGCACATTGGCGTGCCTGCGGGCCATATCCTTGACGACGGCAGCGGTGCCGTCGGGCGAATTGTCGTCGACCACGATGAATTCGAAGGGGATATCGCCGAGCGCAGCCAGAACCTTGTCGTAAAGGGGCGCGATGTTGTCGCGTTCCTTGTAGCTCGGCACGATGATCGCCAGTTGCGGGGAGTTCCAGATCTGCTGGGCAGTCAGGGCCTTCGGGTCGAGCTCGATGGTCACGTGGCGGTTCCGGTCGTGGTTTTACTGCCCAATATCTCCCGGACCCTAAAATCCGCAAGGGCGTGAATCGTTCCGGGAGTTCCGGCTGGCGCTCACTGCGATCGCCGGGAGGGCGTCAGAAATCTTGACTCCAAAATGGCGCGATCCTATATCGCCGCCAACTGTTAGCACTCTCCCTTCCCGAGTGCTAACAGGGGCAAGAATTTTCGGATCCAAGAGGAGACATCATGGCATTCCGTCCCCTGCACGACCGCGTGGTCGTCCGCCGTGTCGACAGCGAAGAGAAATCGGCTGGCGGCATCATCATTCCCGACACCGCCAAGGAAAAGCCCTCCGAGGGCATCATCGAGGCCGTCGGTCCGGGCGCCCGCGACGAGTCCGGCAAGATCCAGCCGCTCGACGTCAAGGCCGGCGACCGCATCCTCTTCGGCAAGTGGAGCGGGACCGAGGTCAAGCTCGACGGCAAGGACCTGCTGATCATGAAGGAAACCGACATCATGGGCATCATCGGCTGAAGCCGGCATCCCATTGATCTCACAGCTTTAAGGAGCGCCTCAGATGGCTGCTAAAGACGTAAAGTTCTCGACCGATGCGCGCGACAAGATGGTCCGCGGCGTCAACATCCTTGCCAATGCGGTGAAGGTCACCCTCGGTCCCAAGGGCCGCAACGTGGTGATCGACAAGTCGTTCGGCGCGCCGCGCATCACCAAGGACGGCGTGACCGTCGCCAAGGAAGTCGAGCTCGAAGACAAGTTCGAAAACATGGGCGCCCAGATGGTGCGCTCGGTCGCGTCCAAGACCAACGACGTCGCCGGTGACGGTACCACCACCGCCACGGTGCTCGCCCAGGCGATCGTCAACGAAGGCATCAAGCTCGTTGCCGCCGGCATGAACCCGATGGATTTGAAGCGCGGCATCGATCTCGCCGTGACCGAGGTCGTCGACAACCTCGCCAAGGCCAAGAAGACCATTTCCTCCAACTCCGAAGTCGCCCAGGTCGGCACGATTTCCGCCAACGGCGAGAAGTCGGTCGGCGAGATGATCGCCAATGCGATGCAGAAGGTCGGCAACGAGGGTGTGATCACCGTCGAGGAAGCCAAGACCACCGAGACCGAGCTCGACGTCGTCGAGGGCATGCAGTTCGACCGCGGCTACCTGTCGGCCTACTTCGTCACCAACCCGGACAAGATGACCGCGGTTCTCGAGGAGCCTTACATCCTGCTCCACGAGAAGAAGCTCAGCAACCTGCAGTCGATGCTGCCGGTGCTCGAGGCCGTGGTGCAGACCCAGCGTCCGCTGCTCATCGTCGCCGAGGACATCGAGGGCGAGGCGCTCGCCACCCTCGTCGTCAACCGCCTGCGCGGCGGCCTCAAGGTCGCAGCCGTGAAAGCCCCGGGCTTCGGTGATCGCCGCAAGGCCATGCTCGAGGACATCGCGATCCTCACCGGCGGCCAGGTCATCTCCGAAGATCTCGGCATCAAGCTCGAGAACGTCGGCCTCGACATGCTCGGCACCGCCAAGCGCGTCGAGATCGCCAAGGAGACGACCACCATCGTCGACGGCGCCGGCCAGAAGTCCGACATCGAGGGCCGCGTCGCTCAGATCAAGTCGCAGATCGAGGAAACCACCTCGGACTACGACAAGGAGAAGCTGCAGGAGCGTCTCGCCAAGCTCGCCGGCGGTGTGGCCGTGATCAAGGTCGGCGGCGCCACCGAAGTCGAAGTGAAGGAAAAGAAGGATCGCGTCGACGACGCGCTCAACGCCACCCGCGCCGCGGTCGAAGAAGGCATCGTGCCGGGCGGCGGCGTCGCCCTGCTCCGCGCCGCGGCCGCTCTCAAGGCCAAGGGCGCCAATGCCGACCAGCAGGCCGGCATCAACCTCGTCCGCCGCGCCCTGCAGGAGCCGGTGCGCCAGATCGTCCAGAACGCGGGCGACGAAGGCTCGGTCGTGGTCGGCAAGATCCTCGAGAACGCCAATGCCAACTATGGCTACGACGCGCAGTCGGGTGAGTACGGCGACATGATCCAGATGGGCATCGTCGATCCGGTCAAGGTGGTGCGCACGGCGCTGCAGGACGCGGCCTCGGTCGCCTCGCTCCTCATCACGACCGAAGCGATGATCGCCGAGATGCCCAAGGAAGCTGCGCCGGCCATGCCGGGCGGCGGCATGGGCGGCGGCATGGGTGGCATGGACTTCTAAGTCCAGCTCTCACAAAGCTTCGTCCAGACTTCCCAGTCACGGACACAGGGGCGCGGCGGGCAACCACCGCGCCCTTTGTCTTGGCCAGTCCTGCCGCCACCGTAGCTGCTTTCATCCGGGTTCTCCTCCGCCTCGACTTTGCCGCCGATCGGCGGCAGTCTTCGGCGAAACCGGAGGTCCCGATGCGCGCCAGCTTCCTCGCCCTGCCCTTGCTCGCCGCCGCACTGCCCGCCCTGGCAGCGCCGCCCGCTTATCTCGACGACCGCAGTACACCCCAGGCGGTCATCGCCTCGTTCTACAACGCCATCAGCCGGCAGGAATATGCGCGCGCCTATTCGTACTACGAGAATGGCCAGGGTGCGCCAAAGTTCGACACCTTCAGCGCCGGCTACCAGAACACCGCTTCAGTCAAGGTGACGCTGGGCAAGCCCTCGTCGGAAGGGGCCGCGGGGAGCACGTACTGGACGCTGCCCGTCAGTCTCGACGCCACCGACACCAAGGGCAAGCACAGCTACTTTGCCGGCTGCTATACGCTGCGCCTCGCCAATCCCGCGATCCAGGCTGCCCCACCCTTCGAGCCGCTCCACATCACCGACGGCCACCTCAAGAGCGCCAAGGGCGCCGGCAAGGCCTACCTGCCGGCAAGCTGCCCGAGCTAGCTGCGAACGCGCGCGAGCAGCTGCTCGCGCAGTTCGCTGCGCTTGATCTTGCCCATGTCGTTGCGCGGAATGGTGCTGACCTGAACGACGCGGTCCGGGACCTTTTCGTTGAGCCGCCCGCGCGCGGCGGCGACGAGGCGTTGCGCATCGACCAACCCGTCGGAGACGACCGCGGCCCAGATTTCCTCGATGCCGTGGGCTCCCGCGACGCCCACCACCGCCACGTCCCTGACCTGCGGATCGGTGCGCAGGACATCCTCGATGAGTTCGGGCGCGACGACCACGCCGCCGCGGTTGAGCACGTCGCCGGAGCGGCCGGTGACCACCAGGCGGCCCGCGCTGTCGACGCGGCCGATGTCGCCCGGATGGAACCAGCCGTCGGCGCCGAGCTCCTCGCGCGAGCCATCCGGCCGCAGGTAGAACGCCATTTCCTCGGACCGCACCCGCAGGCGGCCGGGCTGGCCGGGCGGCAGCGGGTTTCCGTCGTCATCGGTCGCCTCGATGCTTACCCAGGGCAACACGTGGCCGGCAAAGCCCTCCGGCATTTCGGTGCCGGTGGAGGTGCCCAGCGTCGCCATGTTGAGCTCGGTGCTGCCGTAGCCGAACAGCACGGTGTTGCAGAGACGCAGCCGGGCTTCATCGAGGAGCGACGGGCCCAACTTCGATCCAAGCACGACGACGGCGTCGAGCGAGGGCGGCGGTGCCTGGTCGCCCTCGGCCTCGACCAGCTGCCGGAGCTGCGACACGGACGCCATCAACAGGTTGACGTGAAAAAGCCTGACCAGTCGCAGGGCTTCGGCAGCGCTGCCGGCATAGCAGGCGAGGTTGCCGCCGAAATGCGCCGCAAACAGCGTGGTCGTCCCCGATATGGTCGACAGGCCCATCATGTTGAGCACGGCCGGGCCGCGCAACCGCTGCGGGAAGGTGACGTGCGAATTGAAGAGGCGCCGCTCGAGATTGTCCGCCGTCAGGCCCACGCATTTGGGCATGCCGGTCGTGCCGGAGGAGTAGACGAGGCGCACGATCGAGTCGCCGGACGGAAAGCCCGGCAGCGCCAGCAGCCGGGTGTAGTCGGGCCGGGCAGCCGGATCGGTTGCGAACCACCGCTCGTCGACCTGGATCTGGCGGATGCCGGCGGATTTGACGTCGGGCCGGTCGGTGAAGAACAGCTTGGGCATGAAGCCGGCGGTCTCGGCGACGGATGCGGTGCCCACCGACGCCGACGGCAGGCCCAGAAGCGCGAGCGCAAAGACCATTGCCGTGTGGTGGATGGGATTGCGGATATCGAGCAGCACCGGCGTGCCCGGCGCCAGCTCGAAAATCCGGATGGCGTCGGCCGCTGCGCCAACGGCCTTCATCAGGGCCCCGTAGGTGGCGATGCCGCCCGGAAAGGCGATCGCGGGCATGTCCTCGTTGAGGCGGGAGCGAAAAACGATCGACTTGACGAGCTTCATCTCAATTCCTCCGCGAGGCGGTGGCCGCTAACCCGCGGATTGGAAGAAAACTCTCCCGCCGCGCTTGAAATGTCACTCACTTTGTCGGCA
>JBQCIY010000014.1:0-6034 GCA_051953275.1 Devosia sp.
CGCCTTCGCGGCCCCGTGGCCGGGGACCGTTGCGGTGACCGACGACCTGACCGGATCGCGGTTCGCGGGGCTGACAACCAGTGCCGGCGTCGGCGTACTCACCGCGCCGCTGGGCGAGGGGAGCATCTTCACCTGGGACGAGGTGAATGCGGTCGAGCTGACGCTTTATTCGGGGCACCTGTCGTCGCGCGACGATGACGAGGTGCTGGCCGGCGCCAACCGGATCGCCGTGCAGAACGACACCGGTGGATGGGAGATCGTCGGCTTCGCCGAGGTGGAACTGACCGGCAGCAATACATACCGGCTGACGCGGCTCCTACGCGGGCAGGGCGGCTCGGATTTCGCCATCGGCCCGACGTCCGCCGGTAACGCGATGCTGGTGCTCGATGCATCGGCGACGACGTTGCCGGTGCAGGGCGCATGGCTCGGGACAACGGCCGAGCTGAGAAGCTTCGCCGGTCCTGCCGACGCATCGGGGCAACTCGCTGCGGTGGAGATCGGGCTCGACCCGCTGCTGCCGCTGGCGCCGGTCCATCTCCGCGCGGTGCGCTCGAGCGGCGGCGATGTGGCGTTGAGCTGGGTCCGGCGCAGCCGGGCCGACACCGATAGCTGGGCATCGGACGACGCGCCGCTCGATGTGACGCCCGAAGCCTATGCCGTGACGGTCTTGAACGGCGTGAATGCGGTGCGGACCATCAGCACCGCGACGCCCGCAGCGACCTACAGTGCGGCCGACCAGACCGCCGATTTCGGGGCTTTGCCCGCGAGCTTCAGCTTCACCGTCGCGCAGGTGAGTCCGCTCTACGGCGCCGGCCACGCGGCGACCGCCACCTTCGTTGCCTGACGAGGACTCGATGACCGACCCTTACGCCTATGGCGCCCGCTCGGACCAAATCCGGGCACTGCAGCAGGCGCTGGCCGCGCGTGGGCTCTACGCCGACGCGGTCGACGGCATCTTCGGGCCGCACACGAGGCAGGCAATCGATGAGGCCCGGGCCCGGCTCGGACTGCCCGCCGGCGGTGTCGATGATGCGCTGCTGCTCGATCTCGGCCTCATGCCATCGCCGCCTCTGCCCATGAGCGTGCGCCTGGCGCTCGCACTTCTTCTTCCGCAACTGAAAGGACTGTTTGCGATGACCTTCCTCTCCGGCTACCGCACCTACATCATTGCCGGCCTGATGCTGATCACCGGCGTTGCCGGCGTGCTCGGCGTCGATATTCCCAACCTCACCGGCCAGACGCCGGGCGACCTGGTGATGCAGGCGCTCGCCTTCTTTTTCCTGCGCCAGGGACTGAAGGTGGCGACGACGAACGTGAACTGAGGGCCAGCTCGGCGCGACAATCGTATTCATCGCGCATTCAGCGGATCATGCTTACATAGCGGCGTATGACACGATTTCGCACCATTCTGATCACGGTGGCGGCGGCCACGCTCCTGTCGACCGCGGCCGCCGCGCCGGCCTGGGCCGCCCCCAAGGGGCAGGCCTCGGGTTGCCTCAGCGATCAGGAAATCCAGGGCGCCATTGCTTCGGGCCAGATTAAAAGCTGGCCGAAAATCAAGAAGATGGCGCAGATTCCTTCGAATTATCAGGAAGTTTCCGACGTTCAGGTCTGTATGGTCGGTGGCGTTCCGTTCTATAGAGTGAACCTCGTCTCATCGAGCGGTGAGGCGAAGAAGATTCAGCTCAACGCCGTTACCGGCGGTGGCTGAGCAGCGGCATATCCCCCGGGAGAGGGCTCCATGCGCATCCTCGTTGTTGAAGACGACACCAACCTCAACCGCCAGATCAAGGACGCCCTGACCGAGGGCGGCTACGCGGTCGACGTGGCTTTTGACGGCGAGGAGGGGCACTTCCTCGGCGACACCGAGCCCTATGATGCCGTGGTGCTCGATATCGGCCTGCCGCAGATGGACGGGCTCTCGGTGCTCGAGGAATGGCGGCGGGCCGGCAAGTCGATGCCGGTGCTGCTGCTGACGGCGCGCGACCGCTGGCGCGACAAGGTGCAGTGCATCGACGCCGGCGCCGACGACTACGTCGCCAAACCCTTCCACATGGAAGAGCTGTTGGCCCGGCTTCGGGCGCTGGTCCGGCGCGCGGCCGGCCATGCCAGCAATGAAATCACGGCCGGTCCGGTGCGGCTCGACGTCAAGGCCGGCAAGGTGACGGTCGACGGCCAGGCGATCAAGCTCACGAGCCACGAGTTGCGGCTCCTCAGCTACCTGATGCATCACAAGGGCAAGGTCGTCAGCCGGACCGAACTCACCGAGCACCTCTACGACCAGGACTTCGATCGCGACAGCAATACCATCGAGGTGTTCGTCGGCCGGCTACGCAAGAAGCTGCCGGAGGAAGTGATCCACACGGTGCGCGGGCTGGGCTACCAGATCCTCGAAGACTAGAGCGTTTCCAGCAAGAGTGGCCCCGGTTTTGCGTTTCGGAAACGCGACAGATCAAGGACCTAGAGTCCACGTCCCGATTGCATCGGAACGTGGGCTCTAGCCCGGCGCGATGCGCAGGGGATCGATCGCGTTCGCACTGTTCTGGCTCTCCGCCGGCTGGCTGGTGCTGGCGCTGGCCGGCACGGCATTCCTGCTCACCGACCTCTATTCGCGGGCGCTCGACACCAACCTCACCAACCAGCTCAAGTTCGACATCGACACGCTCTCGAGCGCGACGCTCGATTCGGCCGAGCCGAACTTTGCCGACGTGTCGGTGACCGACCCGCGCTTCAACCGCGCCTCGACGGGCTGGTACTGGGTGATCCGCAACGACACCGGTGAGGTATTGGCCACCTCGCACTCGGCGGTCGGCAGCACGCCGCCCAAGGTCAGCGGTGCGTTCGACGCGGACAACTACCGCTCGGCCGTCCTGACCGACGAGGCTGGCAATCACCTGCGGGCCATCGAGCGTTCGGTCAGCAGCAACGGGCGGCCGATCCACATCATGGTGACCGGCAACCTCGATGAGAGCCAGGCGCTGGTGGGCCAGTTCCGCGGCCAGACGCTGACCGTGCTGAGTGCGGTGGGGATCGCGCTCGCCATCATGAGCGGCATCGTCGCCCGCCTCGCGCTCAGGCCCATCGGCCGGCTGAGCAAGGCGATCGAGCAGGTGCGCGAGGGCGAGAGCGAAACCATCACCGGCAGCTATCCGCGCGAGATCGCGCCGCTGGCCGACGAGGTGAACGAACTCCTCCGCTCCAACACGCAGATCCTCGAGCGCGCCCGCAACCAGGTCGGCAATCTCGCGCATGGGCTGAAGACGCCGCTCGCGGTGCTCCGCAACGAAGCGGCTGCAGCGCGGGACAATCCGCTCAGCGGCGTCGTCAGCTCCGAAACCGAGAAGATGACGCAACTCGTCACCACCTATCTCGACCGGGCGCGGCTGGCGGCCCGGAGCGGCGTCGTCGGCAAAAAGGCCGATGCGACAATGGTGATGCTGAGGCTTGTTCGCGTGATGCAGAAGCTCAACCAGAACGTCACCATTGCCTTCAAGCGCCCCGACGCCTCATTGCCCTGGTTCCGCGGCGATGAGGGCGACCTCGAGGAGATCGCCGGCAACCTGCTCGACAACGCCTGCAAGTGGAGCAAGGGTCAGATCGCCGTCACCATGGTGTCGGAGAGGACGCCGACCAGCCAAATGCTGCTGATCCGCATCGAGGACGATGGCCCGGGATTGACAGAGGACGAGGCCAAGAAAGTGTTGCGCCGTGGCGTCCGTCTCGACGAGAAAACGCCGGGAAGCGGTTTGGGCCTCGATATCGTCAAGGAATTGGTTGACGTCTATGGTGGCAGCCTGCAATTGAAGCGCTCGGTTCTGGGCGGCCTGCTGTGCGAGCTCAGGTTGCCGGCCGCCAAGGTCGGCCTCGTCCGGAGCTGAGTCCAATGTGTGACCAAAAGAGCGACCCTTCGAGATTCTGATGCAGACCGTGGCCCGCGTTCTCCTCGTCCTCCCCCTGATCGCCCTTGCCGGCTGCGCCACCGCGCCGACAGTGAGCAACCTGGCGCTGAACACCCCGACCGACACGACGGCCGCACCGCTGGACCAGACGACGCTGCAGGCGCCGCAACAGACCATCTCGACCGCTGCGGCAACGACCGATGCTTCCGCCTTCGTCGACCCCACCGCCTATGGCCAGCTTTCGGCGAAGTCCAAGACCGAGGTGTCGACGGCGCAATTCAACGCGCTGCAGTTCGGCCGCGTCGGTGCGCCACGCCTGTGGACCGGCGACAGCGGCCAGAGCGGCTCGATCACGGTCGGCCCCTATGTGCGGGTGAACCTGATCGATTGCCGCGATTTCACCAATACCGTGACGATCAAGGGCCAGAGCTTCATCAAGAAGGGCACCGCCTGCCGCGAGGCCGATGGCAGCTGGACGGTCAGCTCGACCAAGGCCGGCTGAGCTAAAGCCCGGTAACCACCGGGAAATCTTTGTTTACCAAGGCCCTGTAGACTGGGCATTCGTCCAAGTCGCGCCTCCGGTTGCAATTGTCCCAGTCGCCCACACTTTCGGCTGCCCCCAGGGGTGCATCGTCGCGCCCGGCGGCCGGCCGGCCGTTCCTCGGGCTGATCGATGCCGTCATCGTGCAAAGCCCCACCGAGTTCGATTTCGACGGCGCCATCGCCAGCGACCATGCGCAAGGCGTCTGGACATGGATGGTCCGCGATCTTGCGCCCGATCTCATCGACATCGAAGCGGCCGACGACACCCCGACCAACGTGCTGGCGCTCGAATCGCTGATGCCTGAACTGCTGGCGCGCGCCAAGACGGCGATTGCCGAGGCGGAGTCGAAGCCCGAGGCGATGCGCCGCCTGCGCACGGCGGTCGGCGGCGACGAGGTCTGGTCCCGGCTGCCCGTGGTCATCACGGCGCTTCGCTGCCGCGGGCTGCTGGAGAAGGCGCAGGCCTTCGGTCGCGCCGCCAACTCGATGGCAGACGAGGCCGCGCTGGCGCTGGCGCTGCAGTCGATGCCGCTCAACGACCAGCCGGTGGCGGCACTGCTGTTTCAGGCGGCCGTCGGGCAGGTGACCGCGCCTGCGCGCTTGATCATGGCCGCGATCCGCATCGCGGGCGTGCCGGCGGAAGCGGCGCTCGGCCGCGCCGGATTCTTCCCGCTGATCGATGCCATCTTCGCTCACGCGCAGGCGCAGACACCACCGCTGATGCAGTCGGGCACCTTCAGCGACATGGATCTGATCTGCCGCTCGGTCGATCGCTTCCACCGGCTGATGCGCTCGGTGACCGGCTATGTGGAACTGGTTCGCAACGGCCGCTGGGCGATGATTGCCGCGGCGCTGACCAAGAGCCTGTCGGATCGACTCGAACCCAAGCTGCGCGACGTGGCGCCCGACATCAACCAGGCACTGCGCCGGCGGGAGGGCACCGACCGGCTCGACGCCGACCAGGTCCTTTCGGCGCTCAACGGCATGTATCTGCTGGCAACGGTGCGCGACAGCCGCGACTCGCTGGCGGTCAACGCCGTGTTCGACCAGACCTGGTCGCAGGTCGGCCAGGCGCTCGAGATTCATATCGAGCGACTGCTGCTGCAGGTGCGCCAGCACCCGGGCGACAAGGTGGTTTCGGCCCGGCTCGACGCCGCGCTGAAAATGGCCGAGGTGCGTTTCGGCGCCGACTACGCCGATGCCATGCGCCGGGCCAAGGGGACGGTCGAACGCCGCGCCTAGGGTCGGGCGATTCGGGCCGGCGACGGACCTGCCGGGGTTTCCAGCACAAAACGATCAGCTTCCGACGCACCATCGATCAGGCCGATGCCGCCGACAGCCGCGGTTTCTACGATGACACCTATGGCGCTCTCGGGGTGCGGCCTGGTGCCGGGCGGATAGATCAGCGTTCCAACAGCAAATCGCCGCTGGGCATCGACGATCAGATGCACGCGCTTGGGGGCGTCCCCGAAGCGGTGCGCAAGCCAGGCCGGAACCTCGTCTCCGGCGGGGGCTGGATCGGGCGCAGGCCGCCAGGCGGAGGCAAGAAGGTCGGCCCCGGGCGCACCGCGTTCTTCGGCGATGGCGCCGGC
>JBQCIY010000015.1:0-8474 GCA_051953275.1 Devosia sp.
GCGGCCGGTCGGCCCGACACCGAAGAGGTTGCCCCCGCGATGGGTCGCAATTCCGCTTGGCCACCCACCGGTTACTGACAGCGGACCGTCGGCGATTTCGACATAGTCCCGCTCCGAGCTGTAGCTGCGGTCCGGAAAGGCGGTAATCCAGGGTACGGCGTGGTAGTCGACGTAGTTTTGCCAGCCCCGCACGGTGCCGACGCCGCTCGGGCCGTACCACATCATTTTCGGGTGCCAGAACTGCTGCTGCGAGCTCGCAAGATAGCTCTCGCGCGGGTTGGCGGCGTTATGCGTGTAGGCGTGGATTCCGTTCTGCATGGCCAGGGTGCGCGCCATGGTCTCGGCGGACTCCGCAGGATCGGATGGCTCTAGCGATATTCCGCGCAGACCTAAAGGTGCCGGCCATCGTCCCTCTCGGCCCAGGCTGGGGGCGAGAGGCCAGAAGCCGGCCTGACGGATGACGTCCAGGATATCGATGAGAACTGTGCTCTGCCGGATGCGCCCGTTCTCGATGCGATGCACCTCGCCGGACCGCAAATAGATCGCACGGCCGGTGGCCGGTATGCCCAACCAGTCCTCTCGGAATGTGCCGCAATAGTGGCCCATAGTGGCGACTAGATCGGAACCTTGAAACGTCCCGGCAGCCACGAAGGAGTCCCGACGCTCAAGATCAGGAAACGACTTCAGCAGAGGCGCCCAGACCTTGGAAGCGATGGCATCAAGTCCCGACATCTCGTTCAAGGGATGCGATCCCCGCCACTCGGCATCGGGATGGTATGCGGAAGCAAGTGCACCGGAGAGGCCGCTCTGAGTGGAGGCAGCGATCGCGGCAATCGCCTCCATGACGAATCGCTTGTTGGTGACCTCGACCGAGGCTGAAGGCATGGAAGGTTTCCTATATGGCCCCCGCGACTGCCCAGGTGCCAATTTACCGGGAGCGTAGCTCTTTTGCATACGAATGCAACACTCTTCTGCATTCGTATGCAAAGCTGGCGGCAGTTCCATAGGTGGCGCCCCACGGTAGCGACAGTCTAGGAGCGCTCGGAGCCGGGCGGGCGATGCCTCTAGCTTGCCGAGTTCCATGGCGGTTGCACGCGGTCCAATTCCAGCGTGTGTGTCGCAGTTCGTTGTGGTTCCACCGAATCCATATTTGCGACATTCGGGAAATGGCGCGAGGTCCGGAGGCGCAGGCTCGAGAGCGCATTTGCAGCTACTGCAAGCCACTGAAGCGACGAGGCGATTCCGCCGTTGCCAAGGTTAGGGTCGAGGGTTCGAATCCCTTCGCCCGCTCCAAAAACCATCAGCAACTACAAATACTGCTCTCCCCTTTTGGGGGCTAAGTCTCATGCCCCGGCTGGGTCAGCGCCTGTCCCGCGTCGCGGGACAGTCGGCGGCGACATCCAGCCAGTTCCGGTTCACTCGGAGGCATGCGCCGAGCGCAGGCGCGTGAGCTCGTCCTTGAAGGGCTGGTCCACATAATTGCCGTAGCGAATACCCAGATAATGGGTTTCCGGTCCGGTGATCGGGAAGCTTTCGTCGGATTCGGTTGTTCCCACCGCGAAGATCGCATCGACCAGGGCTCGATCGTAGCCAAGCTTCGCCAGATACCAGGTCGCGTCGACCAGGCCTTCCGCCGGCACCGCCACCGTCATCTGGGATGTCCGCACATAGGGCGCGTGGATGCCGACCATCTCATTTGCATACTTGTGCACCCCGCCGAGCCACAGGTACGCGCAGGCCGACTCGCACAACAGCCCCGCATAGGTGTCGAGCCCCATCGACCGTACCCAGTTGCCCGCCGCCATGGCCGTGTAGAAGTCTCCACCCGGGCTGTTGATGAAAAGCGCCGTGGGTTTCTCGGGGCTTGCCTCGAAGGCCGCCTTCAGCTTGTCGGCATCGCCGGTCGATAGCGCGCCGTCGAAAATCAGAGCGTGCAGCGTGGGCGCAGAATAGATTGTTCCTGCGATTGCACTTGAGCACATCAGAACGACGAAGCTCGAGGCAAGTATCGATATGGTCATGAGGAAATCCTCACCAAAACAGGTTGCGGCAGTACGTCGGGCGGAAGACCTATTTTCGCTCCTGCGACGGTGTTCCTTCCGGATCGGGGCATGTCAGCTGGGACATCAGTGACCAGAAGTTTGCCACGGGCGAACCAAGCTTCTAATTGTCCATGTAGATCGACATAAACCCGTCCGGCTGCACCGGGCCGTTTGGGGTCATGCTTCGCCAATACTGGGCAACCGGGGACCCAATCTTCTGATTGTCCATGTGGATCGACATGAATTTGTCGTCCGCAAGGACCGGAGCGAGCGAACCAAGGTAGAGAGCAATAGCCGCTGCTGCGACCATGCCCACGGTATAAGAACCAGTATGATCAATGGAAAGGCGGCTTTGACCTGGCATTTATACAACCTCAATTGGCTGTACCATCCTTCGATGGATGGAATGCCTGTTAGTCCGTCTGTTTCTCCCGGGAGTCATTGACGCAGGTCAATTGACAAGCAACTATTCGTGAAGCGTCAGAACGACTATGTTGTCACGGCCGCACGAACCGGCATACTCAGTGGCCGGCGTTCATAGCCAATACTGCGCCGCCTCTATTCCATCGGATTCAGATTTGAGTTCAGGGAGAGGAGGACCAAATCGCGCTAGGCGTGGAACGTCACCTGCCCGGAGTTCGCGACGAGTTCGCAACGCTGCGCGGACACGGTCAACGGGTCCCTTGCCTCGCCACAGGGCCTGCCAATTCGCCGCGCGCTGCTTTCGTCAACGTACCGAAGCTATTTGTTACTCTCATTATATGTTAACGTTCCTTCATATTTTCGGGGGAATTTTTGTGAAGGATTCAATCAGTGGTAAGGGCGCGGACCGGTCGGTTCGCGTCGAAGATGTTGCACGCGAGGCGGGGGTTTCGCCCATCACGGTTTCGCGGGCCCTGCGGACGCCGGACCTGGTGCGGCCGGAGACGCGCCAGCGCGTGGCCGAGGCGGTGGCCAAGACCGGCTATGTGGTCAATTCGATCGCCTCGACCCTCAGGTCGGGACGCTCCTCCATCGTCACGGTGTTCGTGGCGAGCCTGCAAAATCCGCATTTCGCCAACGCCATGCAGGGCGCCCTCGATGCGTTCGAGGGCAGCCGCTTCCGGCTGATGTTCGCGCAGACCGGCTACTCCGACCAGCTCGAGCCGGGCGTGGTCGAAACGCTGCTGCCGTTCCGGCCGGCGGGGCTCATGTTCACCGGCATCGTGCGCCGCGAGGAAACGCGCGCCGCGCTTCGGGCGTTCGGCGTGCCGGTCATCGAGATGTGGGGCGGGGACGCCGAGCCCATCGACATGCTGGTGGGCTCGTCGGGCTTTGCCGGCGGACGGTTGATGGCACGGCATTTCGCCGAGCGCGGGTTTCGGCGCATCGCGTTCGCCGGCTACGCCCGCGAAAAGGACAGCCAGCGGCTCAAGGGGTTCACCGCCGGCCTCGCGGAATCGGGCCTGAAGCCGGAGCTGGTCATTCCGCGCGACGGCAGGCAGAGCTTTGGCGATGGCATGAGCGCCTTCGACGAGATCGTGGCGCGGATGCCCGATTGCGAGGCTATCTGCTTCGGCACCGATCTCCTCGCCGTGGGGGCGCTGCTCGCCGCGCGCCGGCACGGCATCGACATCCCGCGGCAGATCGCCGTGGCCGGCTACGGCGACCTCGACTTTTCCGCCGAGGTGTTTCCCTCGCTCACCACCGTGCGTATTTCGGACTACGAGGTCGGCAAGCTTGCCGGCGAGATGATGCTGCGCCGGCTCGGCGGCGACAGCTCGGTGCAGCGTATCATACAGGTTCCGGTCGAACTGAAGGTGCGGGAGAGCACGGCGCGGACCTGAGGCAAAAAACCGGACAAGGTGCGTCGGAATAGCTCTCTCAATTGTCGCAACGATGCGCTATGTGGTTTGCCACGATCTTACTTCGAGGCAAACGATGACCACGAACGGCAACGGCGTATCTGACAGGAAGCTCCGGTCTCGCGCCTGGTTCGACAATCCCGACAACCCGGACATGACGGCGCTGTATCTCGAGCGCTATCTCAATTTCGGCCTGTCCCGCGAAGAGCTGCAATCGGGCAAGCCGATCATCGGCATCGCGCAGACGGGCTCCGACCTCAGCCCCTGCAATCGCCACCATATCGAGCTCGCCAAGCGCGTGCGCGAAGGCATTCGCGACGCCGGCGGCATCCCGATCGAATTTCCGGTGCACCCGATCCAGGAAACCGGCAAGCGGCCGACCGCCGGGCTCGACCGGAACCTGGCTTATCTGAGCCTCGTCGAAGTGCTCTACGGCTACCCGCTCGACGGCGTGGTGCTGACCCTCGGCTGCGACAAGACCACCCCGGCGATGCTGATGGGTGCAGCGACGGTCAACATTCCGGCCATCGCACTCTCGGTCGGGCCGATGCTCAATGGCTATTTCCGCGGCGAGCGCACCGGCTCGGGCACCATCGTGTGGAAGGCACGCGAGCTGATGGCGAAGGGCGAGATCAACTATCCGCAGTTCGTCGACCTCGTCGCCTCGTCGGCGCCCTCGACCGGCTACTGCAACACCATGGGCACCGCGACGACGATGAACTCGCTGGCCGAGGCGCTGGGCATGCAGCTGCCCGGCTCGGCCGCGATCCCGGCGCCCTACCGCGACCGGCAGGAGATGAGCTACCGCACCGGCCTCAGGATCGTCGACATGGTCAAGGAAGACCTCAAGCCGTCGGACATCCTGACCAAGGACAATTTCGTCAATGCCATCGTCGTCAATTCGGCGATCGGCGGCTCGACCAATGCGCCGATCCACATCGTCGCCATTGCCAAGCATATCGGCGTCGACCTCACGGTCGAGGATTTCGAGAAATACGGCCACAAGGTGCCGCTCCTGGTCAATCTGCAGCCGGCCGGCGAATACCTCGGCGAGGACTACTACCACGCGGGCGGCGTGCCGGCGGTGGTCAACGAGCTGATGACGCAGGGCCTGATCCGCGAGAACGCGCCGACGGTCAACGGCAAGACCATGGGCGAGAACTGCCGCAACACGCCGATCCAGGACGACAAGGTCATCCGGCATTTCGACAATCCGCTGAAGACCGACGCCGGCTTCATCGTGCTCAAGGGCAACCTGTTCAACAACGCGGTGATGAAGACCAGCGTCATCTCCAAGGAGTTCCGCGACCGCTACCTGAGCGATCCCAAGAGCCCCAACGCGTTCGAGGGCAAGGCCGTGGTGTTCGACGGCCCCGAGGACTACCACCGGCGCATCGACGATCCGGCGCTCGACATCGACGAGCACACGGTACTGTTCATGCGCGGGGCCGGTCCGATCGGCTATCCGGGCTCGGCGGAAGTGGTGAACATGCGCTCGCCCGACTACCTCCTGAAGCGCGGCATCACCTCGCTGCCCTGCATCGGCGACGGAAGGCAGTCCGGCACGTCGGGCTCGCCCTCGATCCTCAACGCGTCGCCGGAAGCGGCGGCCGGCGGCAACCTCGCGATCCTCAGGACCGGCGACCGGGTGCGGATCGACCTCAATACGGGATCGGCCGACATCCTCATCTCCGACGAGGAGATCGAGGCGCGGCGCGCCAAGCTCCATGCCGAGGGCGGCTACAAGTATCCGCCGCACCAGACGCCGTGGCAGGAAATCCAGCGCGGGCTGGTCGACCAGCTCGGCGAGGGCGCCGTGCTGAAGCCGGCCGTCAACTACCAGCGCATCGCGCAGACCGCCGGCATTCCGCGCGACAACCACTGACCGCCCGAGCGCATCATTTGCATCGGCCCGCTGCCTCTCGGGGATGGCGGGCCGATTTGCATTGGAGCCAGTTGCACTGGCCATGGTTAAGCCCCGTTAACCAGCCGCCGACCGAGCGGTGACCGGTGCGCCACAGGCCCGGAACGGCTGCCGCGAATCGTGGTTTTTGACGAGAACGCTCGATCGGGGGACCCCCTAATGCATGATCTGTGCTGTGCGCGGTGCGCACGGATCGTCATTGCCGATTTCTGGACCATGGTGGAGGACGAAACCGTGCCGACGTTCAGCACGATCCGGCTCACCTGCAGCTGCGGCGCCCGCATCAGCGTCGACCTCCGCGGGCGCCATCGGCGGGCGGCCGCCGCGCCGCCTTCCCTGGCGGTGGTGCGCCCGACATTGCACGTGACTGGGCTTTCAAGTATTTCCGCCGCGTAGGGTTCTGCCCCTGGGGACGCGGATGCCGGACATTCTCGATTACTGCAAGGGCCGCAAGGCCGAGACCTTCAAGGCCGGTGCGGTGCTACTCACCGAAGGCGCGCAAGACCACAAGCTCTTCGTCTTGATCGAAGGGCAGGTCGAAGTGCTGCGCAAGGGCACGCAGGTCTCCTATGTCGATGAGCCCGGCTCGCTGTTCGGCGAAATGAGCGTGCTGCTCGACATGCCGTATTCGGCGACGGTCAAGGCGCTGTCGACGGTCAAGGCTTACGTGATCGACGACCCGATCGGGTTCCTCGGCAGCCAGGCCGAGATCGCGCTCGAGCTCGCGGCGCTCCTGGCGCGGCGGCTCTACTACACGACTTCGTATCTGGTCGATCTGCAGCAGCAGGCGGCGGGCCGGCGCGAGGATCTCGATCTCGTCGACAAGATCCTGGCGCAGCTGGTGCAGTCGCCGGACGACGCGAAAGCGAAAAAGAAGAAGTAGGGCCCTATGCCAGCCCGCGGGCGCTGAGCACGATCCAGATCATCGCCGCGTAGGTCAGCTGGTGCGTCAGCTGGTCGACGCCGTGCAGCGCCCAGAAGCGGCGCGGCTCCTTGTCGACGTGCACGCCCATCGAATAGTGGATCTTGGCGTAGTCGAGCCCGTAGTGCACGACGAACTCGGCGGCGAACAGCGCCGCGGCGAGCCACAGCGGCGAGCCGCAGACGACCAGTACGACAAAGCTCAGTGCGGCATGGATGCCAGAATGGGCGTAGCCGCCGGGCTGGCGGAAATCGCCCTTGCCGCCCAGCATCCAGCCGGGCTGTAGGAAATAGTCGCCGATATAGTGCTTGATTTCGAGCCCGATCAGCAGGGCGAAAAAAACCGCGGCCATTCTCGTCTCCGGCCCCCCAGCCGAAGGGTCGAGCGCGTTGGGCGGACGCGCCTTGCCTCCCTCAGGGCGAGGACCATTGCAGCAAGAGGCGGAGCGCGCAAGCGCAGAAGATTTCGCCGCGCTGCCGCTAGAACGGCGTCGTTCAGGCCGCGTTCAGGTCCGCCGGCCCAAGGAGGCGCGCGCCGCGCGGCCTGTCATATGACGACCGCGACGACCGGTGCCATCCGTGCTAGGATCGGCGCCGGCAGTGAGCATTGGGGTCGTGACGATGAGCAAGACCGTCCTGAGTGTTTCGATGCGGTTCGCCCTGGCGGCGATGATCGCGCTGTGCAACCCGATGCTGGCCCTTGCCGACACGCCCGCGGGCAGCGCCAAGGGCGTCAACCCGGCGGCGAGCGCCGATCTCGACGGCGCGACGCGCACGCTCACGGTCGGCTCCGACATCTTCATCGGCGACGACGTGATCACCGGTCCGCAGGGGCAGGTGCAGATCCTGTTCGCCGACAACACCAAGCTGGTGGTCGGCCCCAATTCGGCGCTCAAGATGCAGGACTACCTGCTGCGCAACGACGGCAGCGCCGGCAAATTCGTGGTCGATATGCTGAGCGGCACGTTCCGCTTCGTCACCGGCAACAGCGCCAAGAACCGCTACGAGCTCAATACGCCCACCGGCACCATCGGCGTGCGCGGCACCAAGTTCGACGTCTCGGTCGTCGGCAAGGTCACCTGGATCCTGCACTATGTCGGCGTCGTCACGCTCAGGGCGCATGGCGAGACGAATTGGACGCAGCTCAGCGACCAGTGCACGCTCGGCCAGATCAGCGACAAGTCCTCGATCCTGGGCAACTCCAAGACCATTCAGGGCCCGATGCGCGACCAGCTCAAGACCCGGTTCCGGTACGCCAACAACGAGTCGCCGCTGCTGCGGGCGTTCTGGATTCTGCCGTCCTATGATTGCCTGCACAACCCGCCGAACTTCACGGTGACGCAGTACGACACGCATATGAATTCGGGGACGCCGACGACGCCGGGCAGCCCGGTTGGTGCCTGCAAAGTATTCACTCGACGCTGCCCCTAGAACATCGCTCGTCCTGATGCCCGCGATCGGCTAGTCTCGCGCATGCTTTCTCGCAGGTCGCTGGCGGTTCTTGCAGGTCTGGTGCTGGTGGGGCTGCTGGCGCTGCTCAGGCTCGCCGATCCGCTGCCGGTGGCGGCCATCCGCGACATCGGTTTCGATTTCGAGCAGCGGCTGCTGCCGCGCCCGGCGGACCAGAGCCCGGTGCGGGTCATCGACATCGACGATGCGTCGCTGAGCAAATACGGGCAGTGGCCCTGGCCGCGCACGCTGCTGGCAACGCTCACCGACCGGCTCAACGAACTGGGCGCGGCG
>JBQCIY010000016.1:0-34171 GCA_051953275.1 Devosia sp.
TCCGGCATCGCGGCGCTGTCGCGCTTCGCCGTACTGGCGATGCTCTTTGGCATCACGATCGGCATTCTGTTCGCCGCCTATGCCGGGCTGCCGGCCTGAGGGGCAGGCGCCAGTCGGCGAGGCCGGTTTTGCGCTGCGGCCGGCCTTGGTGCCGGACGGAACGGCGGCTAACATCGGCGCATGGCCAAAACTGCGCGCCCATTGCTGATCGTCGACGGCGACTCGTTCGCGCACCGCGCCTATCACGGGCTGCCCAAGACCATCCGGCGGGCCGGCAACAAGGGTGGCGGGGCGATCGTGGGATTCGCCAACTACCTGCTGAGGCTCTACGAGGGCGAGCAGCCGCGGGCGGTGGTGGTGGGCTGGGACACCCTCAGCGAACCGAACTGGCGGGCCAGGGAATTTCCCGACTATCAGGGTGGAAGGGTGTTCGACGACGAGCTCGTGGAGCAGCTCGAGGTGCTGCCGGAGCTGGTGCGGGCCTTCGGGTTCGTGGTGGGCAAGGCGCCAGGGTTCGAGGCGGACGATTTCCTCGCCACGGCGGCCAGGGCCGAGGAAAAACGCGGCGGCACGGCCCTGGTCGCGAGCGGCGATCGCGATGCGTTCCAGCTGGCCACGGACAAGGTGACGATCCTTCATCCGGTAAAGGCGGGGGAGATCGCGCGGATCGGTTCCGCCGAAGTGCGACAGCGCTACGGGGTCAATCCGGAGCAGGTGCCGGACTTCATCGCGCTGCGCGGCGATCCGTCGGACAAGCTGCCCGGGGCGCGCGGCGTCGGAGAGAAGACGGCGGCGAGCCTGCTGCAGCGCTATCCCAATCTCGAGGCGATGCTGGCGGACGGCAAGTTCGAGACGCAGGCGGACGATTTGCGGCTTTACAAGCGGATCGCGACGATGGTCACCGACGCGCCGCTGCCCAGGATTGCGGACCAGTCGCCGGACTGGGCGGCGGCCGCGGCGCTGACGCGCGATTGGGAGCTCAAGGCGCTGTCGGAACGGCTGGCGACATTGGCGAAGACGGTGAAATAATGACCATTGGCAGGCCGCCCGGGTCACATCAAATTACATAGCGTCCTTACGAAAATTCGGGCACGAAGCGCCGATGCCGATTACCACGCGGGCCGTTCTGCAATCGACGTTTGTGTTCCTGGTCGTCGGCCTGGTTGCGCTGCTGTCGATCGTGGCCATGACCTTCTGGCTCAGCGAGCGGGCGCAGACCTACTTCAACGTGGCATTCGAGGCGCGCGACACGCGGACGGCGGCGGTGGAGCTGAGGAGCGCGCTGCAGGAAGCCGAATCGAGCCAGCGCGGCTTTCTGCTGACCGGCAACGAAATCTATCTTGCGCCCTACGACACGGCGAAAGCGCAGGCGCTGAAGCAATTGGTGGCGCTGGAGCAGCAGCTGGCGCCCTATCCCGACCAGGCCAATTCGGTGCAGCGACTGGATACGCTGATCGCCGAAAAATTCGACGAGATGGACCAGACGCTGACGCTCAAGCGCGCCCGGCACGACGACGAGGCGATGGCGCTGGTCAACTCGAACAAGGGCAAGGCGCTCAGCGACGAGGCCAACGTGTTCTTCTCCGGCATCATCCGGCAGGCGGACGACCGGCTGACGACGGGAACCCAGGAGCAACAGCGGAACGCGTGGCTGCTGCGGCTGGTGTCGGGAATCGGCGCGATCGTCATCGTGGCGGTGGCCGGCGGGGCGGCGGTGGTGATCTACCGCTATACGGGGGAACTCAGGTCGGCTCGCGATGAGGTCAACACCCTCAATGTCGAGCTCGAGCGGCGCGTCGCGGACCGCACGGCGGACCTGGTGATTGCGCGCGACCGGGCGCAGATGCTGCTATCGGAGGTCAACCACCGCATTGCCAACAGCCTGGCGCTGGTATCGTCGCTGGTCAGCCTGCAGTCGAAATCGCTCGGCGACGAGGCGGCACGCAAGGCACTGGCGGAAACACAGGACCGCATCTTCGCCATCTCGCTGGTGCATCGGCGGCTGTATTCGAGCAATACGATCGGGGTGGTGACGCTCGACGAGTACCTCAAGGGGTTGCTCGACCACCTGCAGACGTCGCTGCGGAGCGAGGGGCAGGGAGCAACAGTGAGCTACGAGCTGTCGCCGGTGCAGCTCACGACGGACGCCAGCGTGAACCTGGGCGTGATCGTCACCGAATGGGTGACGAACGCGTTCAAGTATGCCTATCCGGACGGCTCGGGTGAAATCCGCGTGCGGGTGGCGCCGCTCGAAGACGGCAAAGTCGAGCTCGTGGTCGAAGACGACGGAGTCGGACGGGCCGAGGGGGCGCCGGCCAAGGGCACCGGGCTCGGCTCGCGCATCGTAACGGCCATGGCGGCAAGCCTCGGCGGGACGATCACCTATCGGGCGCGTGATCCGGGGACCGAGGCCCGGCTCGTCTTCAATTCTCAGCAAAAGCAGGCGAAAGCGGCAGAGTAGACGGCCGCAGCCGAAACGTGGAAGATGCCGTGAGGGGCGTTACAGACCGCGACAGTGCGGCAACCGCACGGCAACGTGCGGCAGGGGTGCAGATGCAGTTTTCGAGGAGACCTCGCAGGCCATGGGCGGGCGCTGTGGCGCTTGCCGTCGGCATGATGGCGGCAGCTCCGGCCGTGGCGCAGAGCGGGCCGGCCGGAATTACCGAGCCGGTGGTGCTGCCGCCGTTCAATGCCAATGCTCCGGCCTGTTCCACGCCGCCGGCGCTGAGCAAGGCGATCGGCTTGGCGAAGGACAACGACCGGGCGTTCATTGCGGGCGTCGGGAAGGGGCTCGAGGCGGCGGCGCACGACCGCGGACTGGCCTATGAAGCGGTGGTGGCCGACAACGACGCCGTGACGCAAAGCCGGCAGGTCGACGCATTCCTGCAGCGAAAGTTCGGGGCCGTGATCGCGGCGCCGGTCGATCCGGCGGCGCTGGGGCCGGAGCTGCAGAAGGTGATGTGGGCGGGCGGCTATGTGGGGACGGTGGTGCCGCCGCCGGCCACGACCATCCTCAATGCACCGCAATACATGACGGGCCGGGTGCTCGGCGAGGCGGCCGCGGCCTATATCCGCGACAAGCTCGGCGGCAAGGCCGACGTCGTGCTGCTGACGCAGGACAGTCTGCAGTTCCTGGCGCCGCGCTTTGCGGCGATCCGCGATGCGCTGCGCGGCCTGCCGGGTGCGAATGTGGTCGCCGATCTGTCGCCCGAACCGGTGAACGAGGACGGCGGCTATGCGACGATGAAGATCGTGCTCGAAGCGCACCCCAGGGTCGACGTGGTGCTGGGCGCCGATACGGTGGTGCTGGGCGCGCTCAAGGCGCTGCGCGAGGCGGGCAAGGCGCGGCCCGACCAGTTCCTGGGCGGCATCGACGGCGAACCTGAAGCGATCGCGGAGCTCAAGACGGCGAACAGTCCTTACAAGACCGACGTGGCGCTCTCGTCGCCGGTGTTCGGCTACGCGCTGGGGGTGAATGCGGCCGACTGGCTCGAGGGAAAGAGCGTGCCCCAGGCGATGAACGCGCTCCCCATCGTGCTCGACCAGAACGACATCGGAAAATACGAGGCGGACCAGGCCGACCCCGGCGCGGTGTACAACGATCCGGCGCGGCGGGACGCCTATCTCAAGCGCTACGGCAACATCTGCTACGACACACGGGACCATTATCTCGACTTCCCGTGGTCGTCGGAGAACAAGTGATGCGCGCGGCACGGCTGTCGCAGCCCGGAACGATGAGCGTCATCGAGCTCACCCGACCAACGCCCGGGCCCGGCGACGTGCTGGTGCGGGTGGAGGCTGCGGGCATCTGCGGCTCCGACCGGCACATGTTCCGCGGCGAATATCCGACGGCGCTGCCGGTGACGCTCGGCCATGAGTTCTGCGGCGTTGTCGAGGCGGCCGGCTCCGGGGTGACCCGGCTCAAGCCGGGCGACCGGATCACGGCGGACCCCAATATCGGCTGCGGGCATTGCCAGGCTTGCCGCGCCGGCCAAGTGAATCTGTGTTCTACACTGCAGGCGATCGGGGTTACGCGCGACGGCGGATTCGCTGAATATGTCGTCATGCCGGAATTGCAGGCGATCGCGTTGCCGGCGGACCTCGAGCCGCAACACGGGGCTTTCTCCGAGCCGCTGGCGTGCTGCCTGCACGGGCTCGATGTCGCCGCGATCCGGCCCGGCGATACGGTGGCGGTGCTGGGCGGCGGCGTGATCGGGCTTTTGATGGTGGAGCTGGCGCGGCTGGCGGGGGCAAGCCGGGTGGTGCTGGCGACACGGCAGGGAGCACGGCGGGCGCTGGCCCTCAAGGTCGGCGCGACGGATGTGGTCAACCCTTCAGCCGGAGACACGGTGGACGCGATTCGCGCGATCGCGCCCGAGGGCGTCGATGTGGCACTGGAATGTGCGGGCGTGCCGGAGACGTTCAGGCAGTCGCTGGCGGCGGTGCGCCGCGGCGGTGCGGCAGTGCTATTCGGGGTGATGGCGAAGGGGCAGAAAGTCGAGGTCGAGCCATTCGACCTGCTGTTCCGGGAGGTGCGGTTGCTGCCCGCCTATCTCAACCCGCACACGCACCGGCGTGCGGCGCAGATGATCGCCGACGGGGTGCTCGACCTCGATCCGCTGATCAGCCGGACGATCGGGCTTGAGGAGTTACCGGCGGAGCTCGCGGCCGAGCCGCGGCAGGGCGACGTGAAGGTCATGGTCCGGCCCGGGCGCTAGGCAAGAAAAAGGGCGCCGCTCGAGGCGGCGCCCTCGTGGGGTCGCGGGGGTCGCGTTACTGTGCGGCCGAGGACGAGCCTTCGGCTGCGCCGGCCTTGCTGCTGGCTTCGATCGGCACACACTTGCCGTTCACCAGCTGTTCGCCTTCGGGGCAGACCAGCGTCTTCTTCGGGGCGCTCGAAGGTTCGGCCGACGAGGCCTTCGGCTCGACCGAGGACGATGCCTTGGGCTCCGCCGACGACGCTGCGGCCTTTGGCTCGACCGACGAAGACGAGGCGGCCGGCTCTTCCGAGGACGACGGCGCAGTCTTGGCCTTGCTCAACGGTGCTGCCTTCGGCGCTGCCGAAGAGGACGGTTCGACCGAGCTGGACGAGACCGTCTCGGCGGACGAGCTGACCGGGGCGGCAGCCGAGGAGGATGTCGCCTCCACCGAGCTCATGGCCGACGAGCTGGGCTCGACCGACGACGAAACAGAGGTCCCCGCCGACGAGCTGACCGGAGCGCTGGCGCTCGAGGAGGGTTGCTCGCTGGAGGCTGCGCTCGAGGAGGGCTGCCCGCTGGCGGACGAGGCCAGGCTGGAGGAGGCTTCGCTCGACGAGGCCCCGCTCGAGGCTGCCGACGACGAGCTTTCACCCGACACGGACGAGGATGCTTCGCCGCTGCTGGCGCTCGAGCTTTCGCCCGAGGAGGCAGAGCTGCTGGCTTCGGCGCTGGACGAGCCGTTGCCGATCTGCTGCTGGGCCTGCTGCTCGTCGACCGATTGCTTGGGAGCCTCGTTCTGCTGCGGCTTGGCGATCTGCGGCGCGAACACCGCGATGGTGTTGCCGTTGGCATCGACGGCGGCCTGGCCCGGATCGTTCACCGGCTTCGGCTCGACAACGGTGACCTTGGTGTTGGTCTGCTGCTGGATGAAGTTCACGTCGATGACGTTGTTCACCACAATGTTGTTCTGGACGACCACCGGCCCGACATACTTGGTCTTCTGGAACACGTCGGGGTGCTGGTCGGCGAAGACCACCACGGTCGAGAGTTTCGGCTGCAGGAACTGCTTGGGTGGAACGAAGACCCAATCCGGCTGCGGCGGTTCGGCGGTGCTGATGTCGACGTCGACAGCATAGCCTTCACGATCCGGAGGCAGGGCGGCCCAGCCGACATAGTCGTTGCTGCGGCGCCAGGCCACCCAGGCGCCGGCCCAGGCGTTGCCGGGCACCCAGCACCAGCCGATCTTGTCGTCGCGGAACCAGCGGCCATAGTGGTAGACCGCCCAGGCGAACGGCTCGTCGGAGGCGAAGTACCAGCCGTAGTTCTTCATGTAGATCCAGTGGCCGTGGCTGTAGGGCCGCCACTTGGCATCGACCTTGGGGCAGAAGATGTAGTGGTATTTCGGATGCTTGACCCAGACGCCGTGCGAGGCGAGCGGCTGGAAGAAGATGTCGATGTTGACGGTGGCGGCGGCTTCGGCCTGGTCGGCCGCGACCAGCGGGATGGGGAGGGTGCCGAAGGCGATCGGGGAGAGCGTCAGCGCCACTGCCGATGCGGCGCCCAGAATGAGGGGCTTCATCATTCGATGCATTGTTGTTTGTCCTTTCAGTGTCCCGCTGCACTAGCAAATGTTGCTGGGGCCGCACGGTTCCGTGAAGAACAGGCAGACCGCGATTTTGTGAGTGGGTGGACCGGCGATCCGCGGGGCGCGGGGTTCAGGCCTGCGGCAGCGCTATGGTGGCGCGGAGGCCGCCGATGCGGCTGCGGTCGACGGCGATGGTGCCGCGGTTGAGACGGACGATCTCGAAGGCGATCGACAGGCCGAGACCTTCGCCCGGCATGCTCTCGTCGAGACGTGCGCCGCGCACGCCGAGCTGGGTGATGAGGTCGTCGCTGACGCCGACGCCGTCGTCCTCGACGACGAACTGCACCATGGCGGCATCGCGTGCGCCATGCACCCGGATTTCATGAGCCGCCCACTTGGCGGCGTTCTCGAGCAGGATGCCGCTGAGCTCAATCAGATCGTGGCCGTCGAGATCGACGCGCAGGTCATCCTCGAGGTCGACCAGCCAGTTGAGGCGCTCGCCGTTGGGACTCTTGCGCAGCACCGAGACGGTGCGCAGTACGGCGTCGTTGAGCGAAGAGCTCGCACCCTGGGCACGGGTGCGCAGGCGCAGCCGGGCGATGCGAAGCTGGTAGTCGATCCGCCCGTGCATCTGCTCGAACAGCATTTGCATGAGGTCGGCGTTTGCTTGGTCGCCGGCGGCGCGCAGCCGTTCGGCGGTGGCGCCGAGAATGGCGAGGGGCGTCTTGAGGCCATGCGCAAGATCGGCGGCGCGCTGGCGGGCGAAGGTGATGCTTTCCTCCTGCGCGTCGAGCAGGTCGTTGATCTGGGCCACCACCGGTTCGAGCTCGTCGACGCGGGCGGGCGGCAAGCGGTGCGTAGCGCCGTGGCGGGTGTCGAAGATCTGCTGGCGGAGGGTGCTGAGGGGCCTGAGGACAAACTGCATCTGCAGCGCGGCGGCGAGGACGAGAACGACCCCCAACACGATCAGGGCGCCGACAAGGTCGGTGCCGAAGCGGAAGAACGGATCGTCATCCTGACCGCGGGCCTCGGCGATGGCGACGCGAAAGTGCTGGCTGCCTTTCGAGCCCTCGACCGTGACGTCGCGGACGAGCGCGACCAGCGGCTTGTCGTCCGGCCCGGGGACTTCGAGCAAGGCGCCATTGGAGGAGTCCGGCAGGTTGGCCACCGGCAGCTGCTGGTCCCACAGCGAGCGAGAGCGAACGACGCGGCCGGTGCTGCGATCGTCGATCTGCCAGTAGAGGCCGCTGAGCGGGGTGTCGTAACGCGGGTCGGCGAGGGGCGCGGGCCCGGCGAGATCGACCGCACCGGGATCGATGGCGGCAGTGAGCCGGTCGAGGCTCGCGGACAGGTCGTCGCGGCGGGTGGCTTCGAGGCTTGCCGAGAAGCTGGTGAGGATGAAGGCGCCGGCGATGACCAGGGCGAGCACGATGGAGCCGGCGGCCGCAAGCAGCAGGCGCGCGCGCAGCGAACGCCGCAGGTTCATGCGTCCTGCTCGATGTAGTAGCCGAAGCCGCGCCGGGTCTTGATCACCTCGCTGCCGACGCGACGGCGGAGACGAGCGATCAGCACCTCGATCGAGTTGGAATTGCGTTCGAAGTCCTGTGCGTAGATGTGTTCGGTGAGGCGAAGCTGCGAGACCACCTGGCCGCGGTGAAAGGCGAGGTAGGCAAGGACCTTGTATTCCTGCGGCGTGAGCTCGACCGGAACGCCATCGCGGCTCAGGCGCATCAGGCGCGTATCGAGGACGTAACCGTTGAAGCGGATGGGCGCCGCGGCGAAGCCGTTGGCGCGGCGCAGCACGGCGCGCAAGCGGGCGATCAGCTCTTCCATGCGGAACGGCTTGACCAGATAGTCGTCGGCGCCGGCCTCGATGGCTTCGACGCGCTCTTCCCACTGGTCGCGGGCGGTGAGGATGAGTACCGGCATCATGCGCTGGGCCTTGCGCCAGCGTTTTAGAATGGTGAGGCCGTCGAGCGAGGGGAGGCCGAGATCGAGCAGGACGGCGTCGAAATCCTCGGTCTCGCCGCGGTAGAGGATGACCTCGCCGTCGCGCTCGACATCGACGAGGAAGGCGGCGGCGCCGAGGCTGGTGCGGACGAGCTCGGCGAGCTGGCGGTCGTCTTCGGCGAGCAGGATGCGCATTACTTCGACCCGACCGGATTGCCGTTACGGGCGTCGACGAGGACGCGCCGCGACACACCCTGGTTGCTGATCAAGGTCAGCCGGTAGAGCAGGGCGTTGCCGACCCTGTAGGGCCGCGCATCCAGGATGCGGCCGCCCCAGCGGGCAATGGCGCGGCGTTCGATTTCGATGAGCGGCAAAGCGAGGCCGGCCTTGACTGCATCGAGGGCGATGTTCTGATCGGATCCGATGGTCACTTCGCCTTCGGGGCTGAGGATGTCGTCCTGGTTGGGTGCATCGGGCGTAGGCGGCAGCGCCGGCGCCGGGCCCGGGTGGCCGGTGCCGGCAGGCCCGGGCGGATTGCTGCCGGCTTGCCCCGGAGGCCCGTTTCCACCGGGTCCGTTGCCCTGTGCAGTCCCGGGGCCTTTGCCCGCCGGAGGATCGGCGGCAGCGGGCGATGCCAGCAGGGCGAGGAGCCCGACGATGAGCACGGCGCGTCTCTTCATGGAGCCAGAATAGGCGTCGAAACCTGAAAAAGCGCTGACATTCCTGTAATGGGCTTGTCAGCCTCACTATGCGAGGGTCAAGGCGTCGAGACAGGAGACCGCTTCGCAACGCACTGTCTCGCGACTACCCGAAGATGGCACCAGCGCCTGACCCTCCACCCCCGCTGCGCTGGTGCCATTCTTCCTCTCAGAGTAGAACGACGCTTTCCTGCTCATTGGGATCGGTGCGCGCAATCAGCGCCCTGGCGACTTTATCCGTCGGGTTGAACGGCTGGTGCGGAACGCCCGCCGGGATGTAGACGAAGTCGCCCTGCTCGACGGTATCGAGATGTTCCAGGTTCGGGCCGTGCCGGAACGAGGTCGAGCCCTCGAGCATATAGATCGCCGTTTCATGCGCTGCGTGGTAGTGTGGCCTCGCCTCGGCGCCGGGCGGCATCACCAACAGGTGCATGCAAATGCCGTCGGCACCGGCGGTTTCGGCGGAGATGCCGGCGAAATAGTCTAGGCCCTGCTTGCCGTGAAAGCCCGCGCCGCCGCGGACAACCTTGCATTCCTTCATGATGTCCTCCCGCTAGAGGCGGAGAACATAGGCGCTTATTTCCGGCCGTAGTAGCTCAGGAACATGTCGACCGCCTTGCCGACGACGTATTCGATATGGGCGGGCTCGGCGGGCTTCTCGAGATTGCCGAACAGGCGGCGCTTGTAGATCGAGGCCATCGACAGCTCGAGGAACTGGCGCGAGGCGAGGTCGGTGTCGTCGACATCGAATTCGTCCGGCCGGGCGTCGAGGAAGTCCTTGAGCGTGGTGTGGGCGGAGAAGGTATCCCCGGCAAAAAAGCGCTGGGCGATCTGCGGCATGCGTTCGGCGATGCCGAGAACCATGCGCTGGGCCTTGATGACTTCGGGGGAGGTAAGGCGGGTGGTGACCTGCACGCCGAAGCGGGTCAGGACGTCCCTCGCCGCGCCCCCGGAGTTGAGGGTTTGTGCAAAGGCCGAGAGCGCAGCCGATTTTTCGCGCTCGATCAGGGCTTCGAGAATGGCGGCCTTGTCTTCAAAATAGACGTAGAGCGTGCCCTTGCTGACGCCGGATGAGGCGGTGATCTCGTTCATGCTGGCGGCGTCGAAGCCCTGGTCCAGGAAGCAGCGCTTGGCCCCATCGAGGATCTGGTTGCGCTTGGTCGGGTCCTGGCCGGCGACTCGCCGCCCGCGTTTTCCGTCTTCGTCGACATCCTCAATTTGCATGGCTGGTACTCCAAAATAAACTGAACCGTTCGGTTCGATTTCGCTTGATATGGGCCAGGCGTTCGTCTATGTCAATCGAACCGAACGGTTCAGTTCAGTCGTTTTCGCCCGGAGGAGCAGATGGCTCAATCCAACTCACAGAAGGTTCGCCGCTTCCCGCAGCCCGCAGACGAGACTGTCGCGATTCCGGCTCAGGATGAAGCGCCTGCGCAGGCTCCGGCAGCTCCGGCCAACGATACCACGTCCAAGGCTGCTCCGGCCAAGAAGCGTTCGCGCCGGCCGCTGATTTTCGCCGGCATCGGCATCATCGCGCTCGTGGCGGGCGGGTACTATGGATACAACTACCTCACCGTCGGCCAGTACATGCTGTCGACCGACGACGCCTATGTCGAAGGCGACATCGCGACGATCAGCAGCAAGCTTTCGGGCTATGTGGCCAAGGTCGACGTGGTGGCCAACCAGCAGGTGAAGACCGGCGATCCGCTGGTGACGCTCGACGATGGCGACTACCGCATCGCCCGCGACCAGGCGGCGGCGCAGATCGCGACGCAGAAGCTGACGCTCAACCGGATCGACGCCCAGATCAGCGGCGCCCAGGCGGGCGTCGACCAGGCGAAGGCGCAGAAGGTTGCGCTCGAGGCGGCGCAGAAGAATGCCCAACTCGCACAGCAGCGCGCCGCGTCGCTTGCCCAGACTTCGATCGGCTCACAGTCGACGCTCGACAACGCCAATGCGGCGCTGGCGCAGGCGAATGCCAATCTCACCGGCGCGGATGCCGCGATCGCCGCGGCCGAGGCGCAGGTGACGGTGCTTGAGGGCCAGAAGGCCGAGGCCGAGGGGCAGATGAAGTCGCTGCAGCTGGCGCTCGACAAAGCCAACCGCGATCTGAGCTTCACCGTGCTGCGGGCGCCGTATGATGGCGTGGTCGGCAACCTCGCGGTGCAGACGGGCGACCTCGTTGCCGCCGGCACGCGGCTCGCGGCGCTGGTGCCGACCAACGCGCTCTACGTCGAAGCCAATTTCAAGGAAACGCAGCTCAGCAAGCTGGTGCCGGGCGAGCAGGTGACGATCCACGTCGACGCCATGGACGGCGACATTACGGGGACCGTGCAGTCGCTGGCGCCGGCCTCGGGTTCGGTGTTCTCGCTGCTGCCCGCCGAGAACGCCACCGGCAACTTCACCAAGGTGGTGCAACGCGTGCCGGTACGGATTGCGCTGCCGGCCGACGTGCTGGCGAGCGGCAAGATGAAGGCCGGCCTCAGCGTCGTGGTCGACGCGGACACGCGGACGGCGCCGATGAACTAAGGGAGGCGGGCAACCGCCTCTTTCGTTCACGCCAGTCGATGGAGCGACGCAATGGCCGACACAACAATGGATCTGAGTGCTGCCGCGCGCCCGGCGGACTATGTGCCGCCGCGGACGATCTTTGCGTTCGTGGTGATGGTGTTCGGCATGTTCATGGCGATCCTCGACATCCAGGTGGTGTCGTCGTCGCTCAACCAGATCCAGGCAGGCCTCAGCGCCGGATCGGATGAGATCTCGTGGGTGCAGACGGCGTACCTGATCGCCGAAGTGATCATGATCCCGCTGTCGGGGACGCTCGGCCGGATCATCTCGACCCGTACGCTGTTCACTATCTCGGCGGCGGGCTTCACGCTCGCGAGCTTCCTGTGCTCGACGGCGACCAACATCGACCAGATGATCGTCTATCGCGCCTTCCAGGGCTTCATCGGCGGCGGCATGATCCCGTCGGTGTTCGCGGCGGCGTTCACGGTGTTCCCGCCGTCGAAGCGCTCGATCGTCTCGCCAATCATCGGGCTGATCGCGACGCTGGCTCCGACCATCGGGCCGACGGTGGGCGGCTATCTCACTGACGCGCTGTCGTGGAACTGGCTGTTCCTGATCAACGTCGTGCCGGGTATCCTGGTGACGATCGGCGCGTGGCTGCTGATCGATTTCGACAAGCCGGAGCCGGGCCTCGTGAACAAGTTCGACTGGTGGGGGCTCGCGGCGATGGCAGTGTTCCTCGGCGGGCTCGAATATGTGCTCGAGGAAGGGCCGAGCAACGACTGGCTGAGCGACACGGCGGTGCTCTATACCGCCATCGCCATGGTGATCGGTGCAGTGGTGTTCTTCTGGCGGGCGTTCCGGGTCGAGTTTCCGATCGTCGACCTCAGGGCGTTCGGCAATGCGAACTTTGCCTTCGGTTCGATCTTCTCGTTCGTCCTGGGCATCGGGCTGTACGGGCTCACCTACATCTATCCGCTCTATCTGGGGCGCATCCGCGGCTACGATTCCATGATGATCGGCGAGACGCTGTTCATCTCGGGACTGGTGATGTTCCTCACCGCTCCGTTCGCCGGGATCATCTCGAACCGGATGGACCTCAGGGTGATGATGATGATCGGCTTCCTCGCCTTCGGCTTCGGCACATGGGAAGCCACGCAGATCACCTCGGACTGGACGTTCAACGAGCTCCTCGTGCCGCAAGTCTTCCGTGGCTTCGGGCTGATGTTCTGCATGGTGCCAATCAACAACCTGGCGCTCGGCACGCTGGCGCCGCAGCGGGTGAAAGGCGCCTCGGGCCTGTTCAACCTGACGCGCAACCTGGGCGGCGCGGTGGGCCTGGCGCTGATCAATACCGTGCTGATCAACCGCACGGCCGATCACACGGAACGGCTGTCGGAGCACGTCAACTGGAACAATCCGGCGGCGCTCGACCAGCTCAACAGCATGACGCAGAACAACGCCATGCACGGGCTGGACGGCGCGGCGGCGGCCACTCGGCAGCTCCTCAACATGGTGACGCAGCAAGCCTATGTGATGAGCTTTGCCGACGTGTTCATGCTGCTGACGGTGCTGTTTGCCGGGCTGGGCGTGTTCTCCCTCCTGATGCAGAAGCCGGGAGCAGCGGCGGCGGGCGCAAGCGGGCACTAGCTGCGGATGGTGTCGAGGCTCAGCCGCAGGCGCACCGGACCCTCGCCGTGGTCGCGGATGGAGATTTCGAGCTGGCTGCCCGTGGCACCTTGCCCGACGGCCTCCTGGGACATTTCGGCGAGGGCGCGGCGGCCTTCCGCGATGGCGGCCTCCATATCGGCAAGCTCCACGCCCACGGTGTCGCGATGCATGCCTTCGGCGTCGCGGATATCAAAGTAGTAGACCGGCATTTCAGCGGGACTCGATATTGAGATGCAGATAACGCGGATCGAACTCCGCGCGTTGCTGCAGACCCTGCCAGTCGAGAATGCGGATGACCTGGCCCTGCCAGGTGAAGAGATTTTCGCTGCGCAGCTCCTGCAGCACGCGATTGACATGGACGGCGGACATCCCCAGGGCATCGGCAAGCTGCATCTGGGTGATGGGAAAGTTGAAGCTCAATCCCTCCACAAGCCCCGCGACGCCCAGGCGCACGTAAAGCTCGCAGAGCAGGTGCGCCATCTGCTGGCCGGCGGAGCGGCGGCCCATGGCGACGATCCATTCGCGCTGGATGGAGCTGTCGATCAGGGTCGAGAGCCAGAGCAGGCGGGTCAGGTGCGGCGCCTGCTCGGTAATGCGCTTCAGCCGTTCGTGCGGATAAAGAACGACCTTGCAGCGGGTAAGGGCACCAACCGAGTGATCCATCTCCTTGAGCAGGAAACTGTGGAGGTCGACGAAATCGCCTGGGACATGGATCGCCGTGATCTGCCGCTGGCCGTTGCTGAGGAGGCGGTAGCGGGTGGCGAGGCCGCTGATCAGCAGGCTGGAGTTGGTGGGATGATCGCCCTCGCGGACGAGATCGGAGTCGATCTCGAACGTCGCCTCGTCGCCGGCGGCGGCCACCAGCATTTCCGCTTCGGCCGGGGACAGCCGATCACGGTGTTCCAGTTTGCGGAGGAAGGTGTCGAGGCGCGAAAGGGGCATGGCGCGGCAACGCCCCGCGCGATTGCGACGTTCCACGCGCTAACATTGGTTAGTGATCCGCCCCCTATGGGTCTGCGATGCATCGCGGCAATGGGGACCTCGGACCAAGAAGACGACTCGGACGGCCCGCGCCGGCGGACTGTATCGGAGCAGACCCTCGCGGCGCGCCAAGCGGTACAGCTGGTGGCGCCGATCAACGAGCGGGTGGGCGAGTGGCAGAGCGAGAGCGTGCGGCTCGCCACCGCGGCCCAGCGCCGGCGTGACATGGGACGGGACGACGCCGAGCTCGGCCGCGACATCCGGGCGCTGCTGGCCAAGGTCGAAGCCGAGCTCAAATCGCTGGACGAGGCGGTCCTGCTGCTGTCGCCGGAGGTGGCGGCCAACAGCCGGCTGGTCGATACACGGCGTGGACTGCAGATCGTGGCCGAACGGTTGCGTGCGGCTCAAGCCTCAGCCTGAGCCGCGGCGCGGGCCCGCAGTCAGGGCAACTTTACCTTCTGGATTTGGCTGGAGGTGAAGTTTGGAGTGTGCGGCTCGGCGCTGAGCGACCTGTTCAGGAGGCCCTGCGAACCGCCGCTGGCGACGGGTCCGGCACCGCCATCGTTGCCGGGCGTCCCGTCGTCGCCGAATGCCGCCACCTTGGGCAGCCTGAAGTTGAGCGAGGCCATCGGCACCCAGCCGCGCTTGTTGTGAAGGTCGACGAGGCACCAGTTCTGGTGCGTGCCGCACCAGATGACATTGACGTGCGTGCCGGGCTTGAGGACTGGCGCCGGCCCGTAGTCGGTGCCCGGACCGGCGCTGAAGCCGGCCTCGGCGCTGGTGACCGCCGGCAGTGCAAAGGCCGGCGCGGCAGTGAAGACGAGACCGGCCGCAACAAGGCCGGCAAAGAAGATGCGACGCATTGGTTTGCCCTCAATGATTTGGCGTGCGGATGACGCCAGAGCGGCCGTGACGCGGCGGTGAAGGGGACCTTCAGCCGGCGTTCAGCAAGCACTGGAGGACTTGTGAGTGCTGGCGGACGGACGAAACCGGGTTCACCATGGCGGTGTTGAACGAGTCGCGAACCAGAAGGAGCACGACATGGCATCGACAGTTCCGGCGAACGACGCGGCGATCCGCGAGAAGGCTTATCTGCTTTGGGAGCAGGCAGGGCGACCGCATGGGCGCGACATGGAGTTCTGGACGCGCGCCAAAGTGGCGGTGGCCGAGAAGGGGCAGATGGACACGCTCACCGAAGCGCCACCAAAGCGGAAGGCCAAGGTGGTCGCCAGGGGCAAAGCCGACGGGGCGGCGAAGCCGGCGGGCAGGGACAAGCAGAAGAAGCAATAGAACCGGCCCGGCTCACTCTGCTAGGCAGGGTGGGGGAGGGCGGCATGTTCAAGACACTGCGCAGCAGCAACCTGCTGCTGGCTTTTCTGCTCGAGCTAGGGATGCTCGCGGCGTTCGTGGTCGTCGGCTGGTCACTGGGGACGACCACCCCGATCAAGGCGGGGCTCGCCGTGGGGCTGCCCGTCGTGGCGATTGTCCTGTGGGCGATGTATGCGGCGCCGCGGGCCGGCAAGCGGCGGCTCAAGATGCCGGCGCTGATGATCTTCAAGGCGGTGATGATGGGGCTCGCGGTGATCGCCTGGGGGCTCGCCGGGATGCCGCTGGTGTCGTCGATCTTCGCCGCGCTGGCGGCGATCAACTTCATCGGGATGTGGGCGTTCCGGACGTATTAGGGGCCGCCGGGTCGGTGCTTGGGGCGGGCCGCCGCGCCCAGTTCATTTGCGATCTGGCCGAGCGAGCTCACGAAGGCTCGTTCGGCCAACCGCTTGGGGACTCAGTTTGCTGCGGCGGGCTTGAAGCTCAAGGCGACGCCGTTGATGCAGTAGCGCAGACCGGTGGGCGGCGGCCCGTCGGGGAAGACGTGCCCGAGGTGGCTGCCGCAGGTGGCGCAATGGACCTCGGTGCGAACCATGCCGTGGCTGCGATCGGTGGTCGTCTCGGTGGCGCCGGGAATGGGGTCGTTGAAGCTTGGCCAGCCGGTGCCGGACTCGAATTTCACCTTGCCCTCGAACAGCGCTGTATCGCAGCCGGCACAGTAAAAGGTCCCGGGCCGATGCTCGGCGAGGAGCGCACAGCTGCCGGGCCGCTCGGTGCCGTGGCCACGCATCACCTGATACTGCTCGGGGGTCAGCAGCCGGCGCCACTCGGCATCGGTACGGGTCACGGGATAGGTCTTTGCATCCATGTGAAGGATCTCCCTTTCTGCCTGCCAATATGGGCACTGGGGGCGCGAAAAGCAAAACGCCGCCCGGTTGGGCGGCGCCTGAACTTTCAGTGAGATCGCGTGATCAGTAGACGCGCACCGACGTGATCGCGCCGCTCAGCAGCGGATCCAGACGCGGCTGGGACTTGTTGAGGATCTTGCAGTAGCTGCGGAAGTTGCGATCGCGGCAGACCAGGGCGCTGCCGCTGTCCATCTTGACCGAGCGGAAGCTGTTGTCGAGGCCGGCGAGGTAGAGGTCATTTACGACGTGGCCGGCGTTGTAGCAGACCTCGGTACCGGTGTAGGCGGCGCCGGTGAAGAAGCAGACCGGACCGCCCGGCTGGACGGGCAGGCGCGGGGTGTTGACGAAGGGCACCCAGGGGCCTTGGCCGAAGCTGATGTTGTCGATCGGCATCCAGCCGATCTCGCCCTTGGTGTGGATCAGGCACCAGAGCGCCTGGCAACGGTCGACGCGAATGCGAATGCCAGCCTCGATGTGGCCGGTGACGGGATATTGCACCCCCGGACCATGATAGAGGTTGCCGCTGAAGCTGGCCCAGCCGTCATCAGACCACGCGGCGCTGCCGCGCGGCTGTACTGCAGCGGCGGGAAGGGCGAGACAAAGCGCCAGAATGACGCCGGCGAAGAGACGGGCAAGAACAGACATCGAAACCTCGGAAACCGCAGTCGGCGGCCACCCTATCGGCTCGCTGCCGGACCCGGAAGAGCCGAGCCGCAACAGTGCCCAGAAATAGAGGGACGCCGCGCCCGAAAGCGCAGCGCCCCACTCGCCGGCCGGTCAGGTATGGAGGTCCCTACCTCACCGACGAGACGAGATTTTGTGGGCCGGAATCGACGACCCAGGCTACCGGTTGAATTGGCGTGAGATGCGGAGCTTCAGCGGAGGCAGCCGCCGGCAGGAAGATCGCCGCTGCCGTGCACACGATGGCAGCGGCGGTGGCGATCTGGAGCAAGGTTTCGCGGGTCCTGGTGCGCATCGGCGCGCTCTCCTGAAATGAGTTCAGAGGGCAAACGCGAGGCCAGCCGGGGAGGTTCCCGGCCCTCAGGCCGGCGGGATCGGGCGCTTCCGGCCGTCGTCGCCCAGGGCGACGTAGACGAAGTGGCCGTCGGTCACCTTCACGCGGTCGTCGAGCCGGTTGCGGCGGGCCCAGGCTTCGACCGCAACGGTTATCGAGGTGGTGCCGACGCGCTCGATCGAGGTGTAGACGCACAGGATGTCGCCCACCTTGACCGGAGCGATGAAGGTCATGGCCTCGACCGCGACGGTGACGACGCGGCCGCTCGCCCGCTCGACGGCGGCGATGGCGCCGGCGATGTCCATCTGGCTCATCACCCAGCCGCCGAAGATGTCGCCGGCGGGGTTGGTGTCGGCCGGCATCGCGAGGGTGCGGACGGTGAGGGCGCCTTTCGGCTCGAGCTTGTCGGTCATTGTGCGGGCCCCAGGACCGGCCAGCGGCCGACCTCTTCTTCCCAGTGTTTACGGCAGAGCGACACGTAGATCGATTTTTCGATCGACACCTGGCTGCCTTCGGTGATGACGCGGCCCTCGGCGTCCTTGCGGACGACCATGGTGGCCTTGGCACCGCAATAGCAGATGGTGCGGATTTCGCGCAGGCTGTCGGAGATGGCGAGCAGTGCTTCAGAGCCCGGGAACAGCTTGCCCTGGAAATCGACGCGCAGGCCGAAGGCCATGACCGGGATGCCGAGTCGATCGGCGACACGCGCGAGCTGCCAGACCTGGTCTTCGGTCAGGAACTGCGCTTCGTCGATGAAGACGCAGTCGATCTTGCCGCTCTGCTGCTCTTCGCGGATGCGGTCGAACAGGTCGTCGCCGGCATTGAACAGATCCGCTTCGGCTGAGATGCCGATGCGCGATTCGATGAGGCCGGTCCTGCGCCCCGGTTCGGCGTAGAGACCCGAGGTGAAGAGCAGCGTGCGCATGCCGCGCTCGCGGTAGTTGTACGAGGCCTGCAGCAGCAAGGTCGACTTGCCGGCATTCATCGTCGAATAGGAGAAGTAGAGCTTGGCCATCGGCCCCGGGTCCGGAAAACCCGCCCTTCATGCCCGAGGCCAAGGCCGCGGCACAAGGCTGAGGTCGCGCGCTCAACAAAAAAGCGGCCGCCGGAGAGGGCGGCCGAGAACCGATGTGGTTCATTCCGGACTGCAATGGCGGGCGCAGACCGGGTAGACGGCGGACGGCGCGAGGCGCCGGCATCCGGAGGGTTGGGGTGATCCGGACAGGCAGGACGATAGCTTGCGAGCATGACGCGGCGATGACGGCTTGCAAGGGACTCGCTTTCTCGCTCTGTCCGAGCGCTCCGAAGACGGCTCGCTCGGCCAACCGACGTAGGGGTTTTCCGCTCTGTCCGAGCGATCCGAAGACGGCTCGCTCGGCCAACCGACGTAAGGGTTTTCCGCTCTGTCCGAGCGATCCGAAGACGGCTCGCTCGGCCAACCGCTGGTACTTCGGGCGAAATCCGTGCCATCATCGGCGCGGGGCAACCCTCAAAATCGAAAAGGGACACTGAATGCGGACATTGTTGAGCACGATTGCCGGCCTCGGCGCCGCGGCGCTGATGGCGACGATGCCGGTTGCGGCGATCGCCGACCAGTCGCTGGGCGTCTATCAGACCACCGACCGCAAGATGGATTTCGGCCTGAACCTGTGCGGCTCGAGCGGCAGGAATCTGTGCGTGAAGCTGCTGGCGGCGCGCGGCAGCGCCGATGCGCCACAGGTTCACCCCTATATCGGCAAGCTGGCCGTGAACAACGCCACGCCCGACGGCAAGAACCGTTGGAAGGGCCATATCGTGATCCAGGGCTTTTCCGGCGACGGGACTCTGACGCTCAATCCGGGCACCAATTTCGTCATGCACGGCTGCACGATGATCGTGGTGTGCGCCGACTTCACGCTGATCCCGGCGCTGACGAACTAAGGCCACGTGCCCGCAGCGCGGGGATCACTTCGACCAGCAGGATCGCCACGAAGATGAGCGCCGCCCCGGCATAGCCCAGGGGCGGCAGCCGCTCGCCCAGGAACAGCGCGCCGGCGAGGGCGGCGAACAGCGATTCCGCCGAGAGGATGATCGCGGCATTGGCCGGCGGCACATATTGCTGGCCGATGGCCTGCAGGGTGAAGGCGATCGCGGTCGACATCACGCCGGTATATAGGATCTCGATCCAGCCGGCGGAGACCGCCGCAAGCGTCGGGTGCTCGGTGAACGGGAAGAATATCGTCGAGAGGATGGCGGTGGCGGCGAAACAGGCGGCGGACATGGTGACGGGCATGCCCGTCTCCTGCACGAGCGGGGCCAGCACCGCGATCTGAATGGCCCATGAAATCGCGCAGACGATCAACAGGCCGTCGCCGAAGCTGAACGCGGTGATATCGGCGCCGGTCAGCAGGTAGATGCCGACCAAGGCCAGCGGCGCACCAAGATAGACGATGGGATGCGGCCGGACGCGGGCGAGGATGAAGGTCACGATCGGCGTGAAGATCACATAGAGCGTGGTGAGAAAGCCGCCATTGGTGACGCTCGCGGTCTGCAGCGCCGCCTGCTGCGCCCAGACACCGCCGAAGAACGACAGCAGCAGGATGCTGAGCTGGCGCCACTGCCGGCCAGTCAGCGGCCCCATGATCGCGCGTTGGCGGCGGTATTCCCTGAAGGCCAGGGGCAGCACCAGGACCGTGCCGATGCCGTAGCGGATGGCGGTGAAGACCAGCGGCCCCATGTGGGCCATGGCGCCCTTCTGGAACAGGAAGGCGAAGCCCCACAGTGTGGTGCAAACGATCAACAGCAGCGCGGCGAGCGAGCGGGACATCGGGGCGGACTTGCGGAAAAGCTAGAGTTCGGCGTCGAGCGCGGCGATCAGGCGCTGCACATCTTCAGGCGTCGTATAGTGCACGAACGACATGCGCAGGACGCCATGGGCGGGATTGATGCCGAGCGCCTCGAGCACGCGATAGCCATAGAAATGGCCGCCTCCGACGCCGACATTGTGCCGCGACATCATGCCGGCGACGTGGGCGGCCGGCCGATCGAGGGCGATCGAGACGGTCGGCATGCGTTTGGCCGGATCGTCCGGCCCGATGAGGCGAACGCCATTCTTCTTGCGCAGATAGTCGAGCAGCGGGGCGAGCAGCTCCTGCTCCTGCACGCGCATGGCGTTGTGGGCGATGCGGAAGGTTCCGGCGCCCTGCACGGCAATGCCGGCGATTTCGGCGACTTTTTCGAGATAGTCGACGATCCCCGCGGAGGCGGCGATCTGGGCGTGGTCCGGCCCCGCCGGGACGAGGCGCTTGCGCGGGCTCGTCTCGTTGAAGAAATGCCCCTGGTTTGGCAGTTCGGCGGCGAGCGAGGGGCGGATCGCCATCAGGCCCTGATGCGGGCCGTAGGTCTTGTAGGTCGAAAACAGGTAGATGTCGCAACCGAGGGCCAGCACATCGGGCAGACCATGCGGCGCGTAGGAGACGCCGTCGACGACGGTGACGGCGCCGAAGGCCTTGGCCTTCTTGACCACCTCGGCGACCGGATTGATCTCGCCCACGATGTTGGAGACGTGCGGCATGGCGAGGAGCCGCACCTTGGAATCGAGGAGCTTGTCGAGATCGGCCGGGTTCAGGTGGCCGGTCTGCGGGTCGATCTTCCACTCGCGCAATTCGACGCCGCGCGAGACGAGCTTGCGCCAGGCGCCGGTATTGGCCTCGTGGTCCTGGTTGGTGACGACGATGGCATCTCCCGGCCGCATCCAGGCCTCGAAGGCGCGCCCGAGGGTATAGGTGTTGGCCGACGTCGAGGGACCGAAATGGATCCAGTCGGCGGCGAGGTTGAGCGCCTGCGCCATGCGTCGGTGCGCCTCGTCCATCGCGTCGCCGGCGGCACGCGAGGCCGGATAGACGCCGTAAGGCTGAACCTTCGTATTCCAGTAGTAGGCGCGCATGCGGTTGAGGACCGCAGCGCAGGTGTAGGACCCGCCGGCGTTTTCGAAGAAGGCAAAGTCCTTGAGGTCCGGCTGCTTGAACGAGGGAAACTCGGCCCGGATGCGTGCGGGATCGAGGGGCAGGGACATGGAGGAGTGAGCCTTTTGAAATTCAGTTCACTCGTAGCGGTTCGGGCCTGCAAAAGAAAGCTCCCGCCCTTTGGGGGAGGCGGGAGCGATGATGGTGCGTGGCGGGCGCACCATCGGGCGACGCAGAACGAGGGAGGTCAGGAGTTCTGCGCGGAGGGGGCCGGCGCCGACGACGCGGGCTGATCCGGACCGTTGCCGTCCGGACCGGGGTGCATGTGGCGGCCGTGCGGAAGGAGGTGCTGCTTCTGCTGGTCGCTGAGGCTGTTGTAGAGAGCCTCGAAGTCCGGCAGCACCGCAGTGAGCGCGGTGAGGCGCGCCTGCTCGATGGCGAGGCCGGCCTTCATGCGGGCGAGCAGATCCGGATGCGTGCCTGCGGTCTGCTGCGGTCGCGCCGACTGGCAGGCGGTGGCGAAGGTGCTCTGGGCGGACAGTGCCTCGGTCTTGAAGGTGTCGAACAGCTTCTGCTGGTCATCGCTCAGCTGCAGGCGCTTGTCGGTGCGGTCGAGCATCTTGCCGAGCCGGTCGGAGCCCTTGTCGGAGCAGGCGAGGGCCAGCATGCCGAGACGGCCCATGCCGTCCATGCCGGCGCGGCCCCAGCGTGCGCCCTTGCCGCCCGGACCCATGTGATTGCCCATCGGGCCGTTGCCCTGGTCGGCGGCGGCGGGCGGCGGCGCGACCGAAGACGACGCATCCTGTGAAAGTGCCGGCATGGCGGCACCGACGGTCAGCGAGGCGGCAACGAGCGCCGCGATGGCGAGGGGGAATTTCATGTCAGCTCCCTTGGTGCATGGGATCAGGGCGATCCCGGATGCGTGAACCTTAGGGCAGCCCGGATTCCCGCGAGATTGCGGGCGAATGAAGCTTTGGAGAGATTGGAAAGGGCGGATTTTGGTTACCGGATGTTTACCGTCTGCGAAAGGCGCGGCGAACATCGGCCGGTGAGGCGCGTTAAGCCGAGGTGTTTTTTCAGTGGTTGTCGTCCGATGTTCTCACAACAATTGATCGCTGAGACCGTCCCCTCCGTGACCGACCGGCCGCCGGCCGGCTCGCTGAACGACCCCGACATCGTGCGCCGGCTGCTGGAGCAGCATACCGGCTTCGGCCAGTTCCGCGTGGTTCTCAGCGGCGCTGTCGAATACGGAGCGGTGCTGCCACTCCCGGAGGGCGCCGATGCCAGGGCGCGCATCGCGACGCTCGAGCAGGCCGTGTTGTCGTATGTTCCGGACGACCGGCCGAGGGTGGTCGAGGCGATGCGCGCGGCGATCCGCGAGCAGAAGGGATTCCACCTCAAGGCACGCAAGATCGTCGATGGCGGCACCAAGGTGTTCGAGGTCATCGGCGACGTGAAGATCGAGGACGGCAAGGTCACCGAGCTCTTCGGCGTGGCGCGCGACGTGAGCGCGACGGTGGAACGCGAGGCGATGGCGATCAGCCGGGCGCGGCTGATCCGGCACCTGGTCGAGGACATGCCGGTGCCGGTGGTGGTGCTCGATCGGGCGCTGCGCGTGGTGGCGTGCAGCAGCGAATGGGCGCGGGCCTATGGGCTGAGTGCGCGCAGCGCAGCGCTCAACCAGCCGCTCGGCACGCTGCTCGAGGTCAGCCGGGAAACGACAGCGGCCATCATCGAGGCGCTCAACGGACGCACCGCCCACATTGGACTGTGGTTCTATTCGGGCGAGGATTCGCGGCAAATGCGCCGCAGTTGCGCGGTGATCCCGTGGCAGTGCGGTACCGATGCCGCCGGCGGCGTGATGATGGTGATCGGCGCCGGCGAGGCGAGCTATGCCAGCCTCGAGATCGCGGACCGCACGCTCGGGCGCAGCACCCGGGGGCTGCTGCAAATGCTCGAGACGATCAAGGCCGCCTGAGGCGGCCCCGGGTCAGCTCGCGATATACTGCTTGAGAGCGTCGGCTTCCTGCTCGGTCTCTTCGATCTTGCGCTTCACCACGTCGCCGATCGAGACGATCCCGACCAATTCGCCGCTCTCGACCACCGGCAGGTGGCGGATACGCTTGTCGGTCATTTTCTCCATGACCTCGGCGATGGTGGCGTAGCGGCCGGTGGTGACGACGGCCTTGGTCATCACCTCGCTCACCGGACGGGAGGCCAGAGCGGCCCAATCCTTGCCCAGATGCCGCACGACGTCGCGTTCGCTGACGATGCCGGCGACCTTGCCCTGGTCGGTGATCACGACGACGGCGCCGATCTTGCGGGTGTTCAGCATGTCGACCGCCTGAGCGACCGTGGCGCCGGCGGCGATGGTGTGCACCGCGCGGCCCTTGGATTGAAGGATATTCTCGACTTGCATCGTACTTTCCTCCTCTCGAGACGGCAGTCTGCTCTCGCTTCCGTGAAGGGAAAAGGCAGGGGCGCTGCCCTTTCGCCTCAGCCCTCGCGGCGGCCCGGAGTCCAGCGCACGGTCTGGCGCTGGCGGGGCTCGGGCAGTTCCTTGAAGCGGAGGGCGAAGCGCGTGACCTCGATGCACACGCCCAGCACCAGTGCTACGACAGGCATCAGAAAGAGGAGCGAGCCGACATCGATGCGCTGGATGGCGGTGACATGATGCAGGGGCACGATGCCGACGAGGATGGCGATGCCGGCGGCAAGCAGGGTGAATGAAAACGACACCACCGTCGCGGTGGTGAAGGCAGCGGCACGGTTCTTGGGTTTTCTGGCAGGCATAGGCGACTCACGCATGACGTTCACGACGGCGTGAGGGGGCCAAACTATTGCGGACATTCCACGTAGCTAGCGGGGTGATGCGCGGGCCAAAGCAGGGCGCAAATGTGTCCGGCCCAGCGCCACGGAGGCGGCAATGCTGAGACTTTGGTGGTTGAGCCTGTTTCTTGTCCTGATGAGTGCGCCGGCGTGGGCACAGGAGGCATCCGCACCGAATGTGGCTCCGCCAAGCGCTTCGGTGCCCTTGGCCGGGCAGCCGGCCCCGAATGCCGCTGACTGGCAGGATGTGATCGCCGCGCAGATCCAGGCATTCCGCGACCACGATGCGCCAAAAGCCCTGAGCTTTGCGGGCGCGGCGTTCCACCAGAGCTATGCCGATCCGCAGGCATTCTTCGATGCGATCATGCGGTCGGGCTATGCGCCGATCATGCAGTCCGCATCGCAGAGCTTCGGCCGCTACCAGATGCTCGATGCCGAGCACGTGGTGCAGGAGGTGAAGCTCACCGGCACCGATCAGACGGTCTATGAGGCCGTCTACCAGATGGCCAAGGAAGCCGGCGGCTGGCGGGTCTACGGGGTGGAGCTGGCGAAGACGCAGGCGCTCGGCGTTTAGTGCAGTTGCCTCGCGCCTGACGGGCCTCTATCAAGCCTTCGGCTCAACCTCCGGAGGTCTCCATGCCGTTTCTGTCCGACGCCATCCTGCGCATCGCACCGTCTGCGACGGTCGCCATCTCGCGCAAGGCCGCGGACATGAAACGGGCCGGGCGCGACGTGATCTCGCTCGCGGCGGGTGAGCCGGATTTCGACACGCCGCTCAATGTGCGCGAGGCAGCGATCCGCGCGATGAGTGCGGGCAAGACGCGCTACACCAACGTCGACGGCATTCCCGAGCTCAAAGAGGCGGTGGCGCGCAAGTTCAAGCGCGACAACCACCTCGATGTCTCGGCGGCCGACTGCATGGTGAGCTCGGGCGGCAAGCAGATCATCTTCAATGCGCTGCTGGCGACGCTCAATCCGGGCGACGAGGTGGTGATCCCGGTCCCGTACTGGGTGAGCTATCCGGAAATCGTCCGGCTGTGCGATGCCGTTCCAGTGTTTGCGGTAGCCGACGCCTCGACCGGCTTCAAGCTGACGGCCGAGGCGCTGGAGCAGGCAATCACACCCAAAACCAAGTGGCTGATCCTCAACACGCCGAGCAACCCGACCGGCGCGGCCTATTCGGCAGGGGAGCTCAAGGCACTGACTGACGTGCTGCTGCGGCATGAGCACGTCCACATCCTTACCGACGATATCTACGAGGTGCTGGTCTATGACGGCGGCACATTCGCCACCGTCGCCGAAGTCGAGCCGAAGCTGCTGCCGCGGACGCTGACGATGAACGGCGTCAGCAAGTCGCACGCGATGACCGGCTGGCGGATCGGCTATTGTGCCGGACCGCGCGAGCTCATCGGGGCGATGACCAAGCTGCAGGGGCAATCGACGACCAATCCGTCGTCGATTTCGCAGTGGGCGGCGCTCGAAGCCCTCGACGGGCCGCAGGACTTCCTCAAGGGCTGGCGGCAGAAATTCCAGGAGCGTCGCGACCTCGTGGTCAAGGGGCTCAACGCCAATACCGGCCTCGACTGCCTGACGCCGGAGGGGGCGTTCTACGTGTTTCCCTCGGTGCAGCGGCTCTTGGGCAAGACCAGTGCGTCAGGAGTGAAGCTCAAGACGGACGAGGATTTCGTCATGTCCCTGCTCGAGGACACCGGCGTAGCGCTGGTGCATGGAACGGCGTTCGGCCTGCCGGGACACATGCGGCTCAGTTATGCGGCCTCCAATGCCGAGCTCGAGGATGCCGTGAGCCGCATCCAGGGGTTCTGCGCCGGCATCGCCTGAGTACCGCGATGGCAGTCGCGCTTTCGCTTCTGTTCGAGGGCGCGGCGGCCGATGCGGTGCGCGCGGTGTGGGCCGCACTGGCCGAGGCCGGCGAAAGCCGCGACATGCTGGAGCTGCAATATCCGCCGCATCTCACGCTGATGGTCGCGGAGGATGAAGGCTTCATGCCGATTCTCGTCGAACGCTTCGCCGGACTTGCGCCGTTGGTGCCTGATGCCTTGGGGCTGGACGAAGTCCGGCAGTTCGAGGGAACGAGCGTCACCTGGGTGTCCTGTGGCGACGATCCGGGGCTGGGCCGCCTGCATGCGGCTGCCGCAGGGTTGTTGCCTGCCGATGCGATCCATCCGCATTACCGGCCGGGCGTGTGGACGCCACATGTAACGTTGGCCCTCAAGGGCAAAGCGCAGAGCCTGCTCGATCGCGCCCGTGCTGAGTGGACCAAAGGCGTGCCCGCCCGGATCAGTCGGCTCGAGGTCGCACGGTTTCCGCCGGCCGAGACGCTCGCGGGGATCGATCTTTGTGGCAGATGAAAAGGCCTCGCTCGCGGGGATCGATCTTTGCGGCAAATGAAAAGGCCTCGCTCGAGGGGATGAGCGAGGCCTTAAGGCCGTGACCGAAGTCTCGACCGTTGCGAGCGCGGCCGGGGAGGAGGTCGGCCGCAATCTCTCGAGAGTGGTTATGGGTGGCCCGGCCGAGTCCGACAAACGCGGAGTCGGAAGGCGAGCCATGCGCAAAACGGAGAGAGGTTCGTCGAAAGGGCGACGCAAGAGGGCAAAAAAAGGGGCTCCATCCGAAGATGGAGCCCTACGAAAGTGGTGGCAAACGGACGAGGGAGGAGGAAACGCCGTCTGCCATTTGGACCAAGGCCGAGGGAGGAGGTTCGGTCTTTAGTCCGTGTCGGGAGACCCGCGGGACCGAGGGAGGAGGATTCGGCCGGCGATCTCAGCGACAGGTTGAATATGTGCGCGTCGAGCCGTTCCGGCAATGTGGCCACTGACATGTCAGCTATGCACCGCGTGCAGGTATAGGTCAGGGTCTTTGACCAAAATGCAAACGTTTCAACCGCGGGTTTCTGCGGGGCTGAGGAAAAAATAAGGCCCTGCTCGAGGGGGGAGCAGGGCCGGTATTGAAGGACAGCCAAACGGCCGCCCCGCAAGGAGGGACGCCGCGAGCGAGGAGGGAGAGAAATACCCGCGGGCGTCGCACAGGGGTATAAGCGCGCCGCGTTACGCGGCTCAACCGGGGCAGAGGCATGTCAGCCATGCGCCGGGCGCATGTCGTTAGGATGCTAGCGAATTCCCGGCGCGTACAGCGCTACAGCCAGCCCTTCCGCTTGAAGAAGAGGTAAGGGAGCACTGCCGAGACGATCATCAGGATCAGGGCCAGCGGATAGCCGAGCGGGAAGTGGAGTTCGGGCATCAGGTCGAAATTCATGCCGTAGACCGAGGCGACGAGGGTGGGCGGCAGGAAGACGACAGCGGCAACCGAGAAGATCTTGATGATCTGGTTCTGCTCGAGGTTGATCAGCCCGAGCGTGGCGTCGAGCAGGAAGCTGATCTTGGAGCTCAGGAACGCGGCGTGATCGGAGAGCGCCGCGGCGTCGCGCTGCAGCACCTTGATCTCCTGGCGCAGTTCGCGAGCGGCCTTGGGGCTGCCATTCTCGTAGGTCTGGTGGAAACTCGACAGGCGCGTGATGGAGACCAGGCTTTCGCGCGCCAGCGTCAGCACGTCGCCCTTTTTGCCGATGCGTTCGATGATTTCCTGCAGGTCGCGGGCCTTGCGGGTGACGTTGGTCGTTTTGTTGCGGAAGACTTCGCGCGACACCTGGTCGATCTCGTCGCCGGTGGTCTCGAGCAGTTGCGCGAGGCGATCGATGATGGCCTCGAGAAGGCCGAGCATCACCTTCTCTCCCGAGGTGTAGGGGTTGTTGGTCGGCCGGGTGACGAGCCGCTCGAACAGCCGGAACGGCTTCGGATCGGCGTAGCGGACGGTGACGAGCTGGTTGTTGCGCAGGACGAAGGTGATCGGGGTCTTTTGTGGCTCGTCGGTCTCGGAGTTGACCAGCGCGGTGATGGTCATGAACTCGGCGCCGTCCTCGTTGAAGAGGCGGGCGCTGGGCTCGATGTCATCCATCTCGGCACGGGTCGGGATGTCAATGCCGAGGCAGGATTCGACGAAGTCGTCCTCGTCCTTGGTCGGATTGGTCAGGTTGTACCAGATGGCCGCACCGGCCAGCGGCGAGGCCGCAGCAGCGTCGACATCGGTCGCGACGAGGCGTTCGTCTTCGCGCAGATATGCTCGCAGCATGGCATGGGCTCCTCAAGTGCTGCACCGGCTGGCCGGCGCGCCCTTGACCCCACGCTGGACGGGGGCTTCAGGCCGCCGGCATCGAAGGTCGACTTCGACTGTCGGGGTTCATTGGTCCTGTCCCTGGTTGCACCGCCGGCTCAGGCGGACGCTGGATGTCGTGCCCCCGCAAAGGTTTGCGGTCAATGGAAAAGTGCCGGAGGGTTACCGGCCGTCAGTTGTAGGTGTCGAAGGCGCCGGCGAGCGACTTGCGCAGGTCCGAGCCGTCGGGAAACAGCACATCGTCGATCCGCCAGTAGCCGACGTCCATGCCCTCGATCGGCACTTTCTTGAGGATCAGGGTATCGACGTAGTCGCTCCCGGGGTCGGCGGCGAAGCCATATTTGATCTCGACCCGGGCGTCGGCCTTGCTGAGAGTGACGAGACCGATATCGCAGGTGTCGGCGTAGTCCGGCGTCGACTGCCACGGGATGCCGTCGCCGAGCGGCGGTTCCTCGTCGGGATGCGCCTTCGCGTAAGCGTCGTTCTTCTGTTCGGCGGCGGAGAGTGTCTTGCTCAGATCGGCGGTCAGAATACCCTCGATCACCGCCTCGTCGTTGCCGAGGCGCGACAGGCAGAAAATCTGGCCGATCTGGTTGGCCTTGAGCACCACCATCTGGCCCTTCGCCTCGTTGTCGTCGGCCCAGGCGGGCAGGGCGAGCGAACTCAGCAGCAGTGCGGCGAGAATGGTCAGACGCATGGGACCCCCATATCGAATTGTCGGCGAAAGCCTTGGCCCGCCGTCGCTGAACCCGCGGTGAACCGGGGGCCGGCGCAAAAAGATTCGCTGCCTCAACGGCGTGAGCATAGCAGGTCGCGGCCGGCGATTGCACCGCCGGACGTCAGGGAAGCGGCGCCCCGAGGCTCTTGGCCGTCGTGCGAATCCAGCCGCTCCAGCGCGGGATGCTGGTAAACCAGGCGGTGCCGCGGCAATAGTCGGCGGCGTCGCGTGGCGCGGAGACGCCGATCAGCAGGCCGATCACGCTGACCCCGTTCTTACCGGCGACGAAGGCCGGGCCGCCGGAATCGCCGGTGCACATGCCGGCGCTGCCGCTCTGGTTCGCGGCAAAGATTGCGCCCTTCAGCTTCAGGGTGGCGGTCGCCGCGCGCAAACCCTGGCCGAAGCCGAGTTGCTGCTTGCCGAAGAGATTGCCGTGCCGCAGATCGGAGGTGGCGCCGTAGCCGGCGATATGGACGACGCTGCCGGACGGAGCGGCGGCGAGGTGCGCAGGCGTCGCGTCGGGCGGTGCGGCGGAATCGAGCAGCACCAGAGCGATGTCGTCGGGGTTGTTGTAGGCGTAGCTACCCTTGGCCTCCGGCGTGGCCCCGGCACGGACCACCGCCGCGGCGCCGCGCAGGCGCTCGCCGGACACGCCGCTGAGGCCGGTCGAAAAGATCACCTTCATGTCGCTGCGGTCGCCGGCGGTGCAGTGCGCGGCGGTAAGGATCAGGCGCGGCGAGAGCACCACGGCGGTGCAAAGATGGGCGCCGGTGGTGTCGCGATAGAGCACCGCGGCCACCGACCGAGCGATCGGGTCGCCGTCGCCGATGGTCTTGCCACCGAAGACCGCAAAGGCGGGCGCCGCCAGCAGCAGGACAAGGGCGGACGAGGCCAGAAGAGCTCGCAACATCGCGGCGACCATGCCTAAGGCAGTCGCGGCCTGCAAGGGGCGGGCTTGCAAGCATGACGGCGGGCAAGCATGCTTGCGCCATGCCGCTGGTGCCCGACTGGGTCGATATCGTCACAAGGATCGCGCTGACGCTGCTTGCAGCAGGCGTCTTTGGTTATGAGCGCGGCACGCATGGCAAGGCTGCCGGGATGCGAACGACCCTGCTGGTGGCGCTCGCGGCTTGCCTCGCGATGATCCAAGTGAATGTGCTGCTCCCGGTCGGCGGCAAGACATCGCAATCGTTTGCGACGTTGGACCTGATGCGGCTGCCGCTCGGTATCCTCACCGGCGTCGGGTTCATCGGTGCTGGCGCGATCCTCAAGCGGGGACCGTCGGTCATCGGGCTCACGACGGCCGCGACACTGTGGTTCGTCACGGTGATCGGCTTGCTGTTCGGCGGCGGGCAGATCTGGCTTGGGATCGGCGGCTCGCTGCTGGGCCTCGCCATCATCGAGGGCATCCAGCGGTTCGAAATGCGGCTGACGCGTGATCGACAAGCGACCCTGATGGTCCGTTTCGATCGTCGCCGGGCGAACGGCGACGCGATTGAACGGCTGGTGTCGACGCCACCATTCGCCATCGTGCGCATGAACTTTGCGCTGACAACCGAAACGCAGATCGAAGAACGCAACTTCCACCTGCGCTGGTCGGTGCGCTCAAGCGAGAAGGGACTGCCTGCACTGGTGGACGCGGTCGCTGCGCAGGATGGCGTGCTGAATGTTCGCTGGGAGGGCGGCGGCCTCGCCGACGACTAGATCAGAACTGCCACTCGCGGGCCTTGCCCACGAGGAAGTCGCGGAAGACGCCGACGCGCTTTGAATTCTTGAGGGCCGGTGGATAGACGAAATAGGCTTCGTAGGCGGGCAACTCGACGCCGGTCAGCACGCGCTTGAGGGTGGTTTCGACCTCGGTGACGTAGTCGGGCAGCATGGCGATGCCGATGCCGGCGCGGCAGGCCTGCATCATGCCGTAGATGGCATTGACCTTCATGGCCGAGCGGCGCGGCGAGGAATCCGGCCGGCCGAGGCGCTCCACGTAGTTGATGTCACCCAGATACGAGGGCACCGGATCGCCGAAGGTGATGATGCGGTGGTTGTCGAGATCCTCGAGCGTCGAGGGTTCGCCGTACTGCGCCAGGTAGTCGAGCGACATGTAGAAGTGGTTGTGCACCGTGAACAGCTTGCGCTGGATCATCTCGGACTGGTTCGGCCGGTGCAGGCGGATGGCGACGTCGGCCTCGCGCATGGCGAGGTCGAGCTCGGCGTCGTTGAGCTTAATCTCGATGTTGATGTCGGGATAAAGCAGCAGGAATTCGTGGATGCGCGAACTGAGCCAGGTGGAGCCGATGCCCACCGTGGTGGTGACGATCAGCTGACCGGTGGGGATGTCCTGGCTTTCGGACATCTGCGTTTCCACCTGCTGCAGCTCGGCGTGCATGCGGTGGGCGGTGCGGAAGAGCTGCTCGCCCACTTCGGTCAGCACGAGGCCGCGGGCGTGACGGATGAACAGCTTGAGGTTGAGGTCTTCCTCGAGCGCCGAAATCTGCCGCGAGACGGCAGACTGGCTCATGTTCAGCTTTTCAGCCGCGTGGGTAAAGCTCCCCGATTCCGCCGCAGTGTGGAAGATGCGGAGCTTGTCCCAGTCAAGCATTGGCTCACTCCGCGGCTTCCGCGAGATTCTCTTCGGCGAGAAAACGTTCGGCTTCGAGGGCGGCCATGCAACCCATGCCGGCCGCGGTGACGGCCTGGCGGAAGACGTCGTCGGTGACGTCGCCGGCGGCATAGACGCCCGGAATGTTGGTCTGCGTCGTGCCGGGCTTCACCGCGAGATAGCCGCCGGGCTTCATGTCGAGCTTTTCGCGGAAGATGGCGGTGGCCGGAGTGTGGCCGATAGCAATGAAGATGCCGTCGACGTCGACCGTCTCGGTCGCGCCGGTGAGGGTGTTCCTGAGCACCGCGCCGGTCACCGAAGGCGGCATCTGCTTGCCGACGACATCGGCAAGCTCGGTGTTCCACTTCACTTCGACCTTGGGGTGCTTGAACAGCCGCTCCTGCAGGATGCGCTCGGCGCGGAACTCGCTGCGGCGATGGACGACCGTGACCTTGCTGGCGAAATTGGTGAGGAACAGCGCTTCTTCGACAGCGGTATTGCCGCCGCCGACCACGATCACGTGCTTGTCGCGGTAGAAGAAGCCGTCGCAGGTGGCGCAGGCACTTACGCCAAAGCCCTGAAACTTCGATTCCGACGGGAGGCCGAGCCAGCGCGCCTGGGCGCCCGTGGCGATGATCACCGCGTCAGCGGTGTAGGTCTTGCCGCTGTCACCCTTGAGCGTGAACGGCCGGCGGTCGAAATCGACCTCGGTGATCAGGTCGTTGACGATTTTCGTGCCGACATGCTCGGCCTGGGCCTTCATTTGTTCCATGAGCCAGGGGCCCTGGATCACGTCGGCGAAGCCAGGATAATTCTCGACATCGGTGGTGATGGTCAGCTGGCCGCCGGGCTGCGTGCCGTTGATCATGAGCGGCTCGAGCATTGCGCGGGCCGCATAGATGGCCGCGGTGTATCCGGCCGGTCCCGACCCGATAATCACAACCTTCGAATGCATCTGACGATCCCTCTTCTGAGCCATCAATGTAGTGGCTGGACCATGGCAGATTCAAGCCGCGCGCCGCTGCAAGCAGCCGGTCTTGCTGGCAACTCACTGAAATGTCACGGTCCGGCGGGCATTTGCCCAATCCGTGGGCAGCGACTGGTCGCGCCGGACCTGTCGGGCCGATGAGCTATGCGCCCGGAACGGGCAATCAGACGTATTTGAGCTCGAGAATCTCATAGCTGCGGGTGCCGCCGGGGGCGGGGACCTCGAAGCTGTCGCCCTTCTGCTTGCCGATCATGGCGCGGGCAATCGGCGAGGAAATCGAGATGCGGCCCTTGCCGGCATCCGCCTCGGCGTCGCCAACGATAGTGTATTTCCGCTCTTCCTCGGTGTCCTCATCGACGATCTTGACCGTGGCGCCGAACTTGATGGTGTCGCCGCTGAGCTTTTTGACGTCGATGATGTCGGCGAGCGCGAGCAGGCCCTCGAGCTCCTGGATGCGGCCTTCGTTGAGGCTCTGCTGCTCCTTGGCGGCATGATATTCGGCGTTTTCGCTGAGATCGCCATGGGCGCGGGCCTCGGCGATGGCGGCAATGATGCGCGGCCGCTCCTCGGCGGTGCGGTGACGGTATTCCTCGCTGAGCGCGGCATGGCCGGCGGGCGTCATCGGAATCTTGTCGGGCATCGTGGCCTCCAACCGTCTAGAAAAATCAAAGGCCCGCGTCCGCCTTCGGCGGGCAGCGGACCGGGTGGTTCGGGAATGGGCGCAACCTGCCCGTCCGACGCGGCGCGGTCAAGCGGCTCCCGGGCAAATGCCGGCGGAGCCCGGGGCCCCGCCGGAAACTCTTGTCAGATCAGGGCTTTACAGCCGCCCATGCGGCGTCGGCCATGATCTCGGCGGCGCGTTTTGCCGCAATGCGGGCGCGGCCCGCGGTGGCGAGACGCAGGAAGTTGTACGCGGGGCCGAGGATCAGCGAATGCGCCGCCGGCCAGGGGAGGTCCTTGACCTTGCGGGCCTTGGCGAACCGGCTGTAGGAGGTCGACAAAGAGCCCTGGCCTTCGGCGAGGGTATCGGCGATACCCGCGAACTCGGGCGCGGTGACCGCGAGGGTGCGGATTTCATCGGTGAAGCGGAACAGCTCGGGATTCTTGAGGCCCCACGTGACGAGACCGCTCGCGGCCGCCCGCACCACCGCCTCGGCGGTGTCGCTCGAACTTTGCGATTCGCCGGACCAGCCTTCAACGGCGTCCTCGAGCAGCGCCATGGCGAGAGCGCCCTTGCCGTCGAAGAAGTGATAGATCGAGCCGGTGGTGGCGCCGGATGCTTCGCGAATGTCGTTGATCGTGGTGGCGATATAGCCATTTTCGAGGAAGCAGCCGAGTGCGGCCTCGAGGATTGATTCGCGACGTTCGTCACCGGTCAAACGCTTGCGGGGCTTCACTTTTTTTGCAGCGGCACGAGCCATCTGATTCCCTTTCGTAAAAGATTTCTCTGGAATTTGTTTCCAGCATGGACGAGAGCAATATTCTAGTCGAGCGTTTTGTTTGGCTTTTTGGCCATAAAATCGTCGCGGATGGCTGAGAGCGGCGGAAACCGGGAGGTTT
>JBQCIY010000017.1:0-2854 GCA_051953275.1 Devosia sp.
GCCAAGCTCAAATCCGACACCAATGCGGTGGCCGACACGCTCGCCGACATCGTCGGCCGGCTGCGTGACACCTCCTCGACGCTGAAAGTGGCCACCAGCGAGCTGATGTCGGGCGCCGCCGACCTCGGCACGCGTACCAGCCGCGAGGCGGCGACGATCGAAAAGGTCGGCGGCACGATGGAAACGGTGTCTCGGGCCGTCGATGAAAACGCCCGCAGCGCCGAAGACGCCTCGCTGGTCGTGGCGGAGGCGGCCCGCATCGCCCGGGAGGGCGGCGAGGCCATGGCCGAGGCGACAGCCGCTATGGAAAAGATCACCGCGTCCTCCTCGCGCATCGCCACCGTCGTCGGGCTGATGGACGACATCGCCTTCCAGACCAACCTGCTGGCGCTCAACGCGTCGGTGGAAGCGGCGCGCGCCGGCGAAACCGGCCGCGGCTTCGCCGTGGTCGCGGCCGAGGTGCGGCGGCTGGCGCAGGGCGCCGCCCAGGCCTCGTCGGAGGTCAAGGCGCTGATCCAGAATGCCGTTGCAGAAGTGGCCGAAGGTGGGCGGCTGGTGGGGGCCGCCACGGGCGAGCTCGCCGCGGTTCTCGATGCGGTCGAGCAAAGCAGCACGCTGGTGCAATCGATCGCCGAGGCGACGAGCAGCCAAGCCGGCTCGCTGACCGAGGTTGCGGGCGCAGTACGCGACATCGACGACGTGACGCAGCGCAACGCCACGCTCGTCGAGCAGACCAAATCGGCGGTTCAGCAGATGCAGACCGAGGCGCAGTCGCTCGACCGGATCGTCGATCAGTTCCATGTCGCCGAAGCCGCGCCGGCTCGCCCCGCGGCACAATCGGGACGCCGCCGCGCGGCATAGCTCCGCTCGACCCAGACGGCTACAGCGGGGGATGCGGCGGGCCGTTGAGCTGCGCCATCGGCACCATGATCACGCATTTGAGGCCGGTCGGGCGGAATTCGAGCCGCGTCTGCGCCTTGAGATCATAGGCCAGGGTGCGCTCCAGGATTTCGGTACCGAAGCCGCGGCGGCGCGGCTCCGGCGGCACGTCCGCGACGCCGCGCTCCGACCACTCCAAGCGCAGGCCGGGCGTCGCGTCCGTTACGATGTTCCAGGCGACGTCGATCCTGCCCTGCGGACTCGACAGTGCGCCGTACTTCACGGCATTGGTGGCGAGCTCGTGGATGGCGAGGCCAAAGGCTTCAGCCGCCTTCGCCGACAGCGCGATCGCCGGACCGTCGAGCGTGAGGTTCTGGCCCTCGATCGCGCCCAGGATGCGCAGCTCTTCGGCGATGAGGAAGTCGAGGTCGAGGCCCCGCCTCGGGTCGCGCGTCACCGCCGCCTGCACCCGCGCGAAGGTGTCGATGCGGCCCTCGAGGTGCATCTGGAACTCGTCCTTGCCGTCGCTGGTCCGCGCGGTGCGGCGCACGATCGAGCGGATGACCGCCAGCGTGTTGCGTACCCGGTGCTGCAATTCGTAGAGCAGCATGCGCTGGTGCTCCTCGGCGAGCTTCATTGCGGTGATGTCCGAGCTGACGCCGGCAATGTGGGTTACCGTGCCCGACGGGTCGCGGATCGGAAAGTCCGTGTTGCGCAGCCAGCGCACCCCGCCGTCCGGCCGGCGGATGCGGTACTCGAAAGCCGCGCGCTCGCCGCGCGCCACGCGGTCGAACGCCTCGCGCGCCACGTCCCGATCCTCGGGCACGATCATGCCCAGCCACGTCTCGAAGTTGTCCGCCTTGAGCCCGTCCTGGCGCGTGAGACCATAGATGCGATCGAAGGCCGGGCTCACATAGTCCCACTGCATGGTCGCTGCATCGCGGATCCACAGCACGTCCGACGAGGCCTCGCCAAACTGCTGCATGCGCTCCTCGGTCGAGCGCAACGCGGCCTGGATACGCCGGTCTTCGGTCACGTCCTGATTGATACCGATGACTTCGACGGGCCGCCCGTCGGCATCGAACCGGGCCACGGCATGGGCGGTCAGCGTGCGCACCTCGCCGGTGTCCGGCCGGACAATGCGGAACTCGGAATCGAGCGACGTTCCAGGCGGACGCTGGTCGTCGCCGGTGAACTGCACCAGGTGCAGGTCGTCCGGGTGGATCAGCGACAGGAACAGGTCGCGCGTCGGCGCCTCGGCGGTGCGTTTGAGGCCGAGCAACGCATACTCGTTGTCGTCCCACTGTTCGACGCCCGTCCGGACATCGAACCGGTAGGTGCCCATGCGCCCGGCCTCGAGCGCCATGCGCAGGCCTTCCTCGCTGTAGCGCAGCGCCGCCTCGGCGTGCTTGCGCTGCGTGATGTCCCAGTTGAGGCCGATCATCTCGATGGCCTTGCCCGCGGCGTCACGGCGTACCACGGTGTGCGCCAGAAGCCAGCGGGTGCTGCCGTCCGGCCGCACGATGCGGAACTCCGAGTTCAGCAATCCCCGGTCCGGCAGAAGATCGTCGTCGGTGAAGCCGACCCGCTCCAGGTCGTCTGGATGCACCATCGACAAAAACAGCTCGCGGGTCGGCGGCTCCGGCCCCGGCTCGAGCCCGAACAGCCGGAATTGCTGCTCGCTCCAGTCCTGCCGGCCAGCCGCGAGATCGTAGCGCCAGGTGCCCATGCGCCCGGCCTCGAGCGCAATGCGCAGCCGTTCTTCGCTCTCGCGCAGCGCCAGCTCGGTGGGGGCGTGCTCGATGCTGTCCGGGTCCGTCGGTGCCCGAGTTGTCCCGGCATCGTCACCGGCGAGTGTCGCCAGCACGGTGGACCGCAAGAGGGGTGGCCAATCCTCGATCGGTCCGAGCGGCGTCTTGCTCCAGTCGAACTCAAAGATGCGGCGCGCCGTCCCGCTGTCGCCGGGTGGGCGCTT
>JBQCIY010000018.1:0-52782 GCA_051953275.1 Devosia sp.
GGCAGAATAGGGGCGCGCCCTTACCATTCAGTAAAATGCCAGCCGAATTGCATGGATCGCCAAGCCGCTGACCGCATTGAGGTTTGACCTGCCCGGATGGGGAGGAGCCCACCCTCTTAACAGCGGCAGGCTTTTGCTTACATAATGCCGATCACCATGCTGCGTCGTTTCGATCGATCGTTCGCCTCTTCCGATCAGACGACCCGGGCCAACTTCCTTGGACCGGGCCAGCCTCTCCAAGGGGCACGGGAAGATAAGGGCGGGGATGCCGGGTCGAAATTCGACACCGGCACCATCACCCGGACCAAACCGAAAACCCAGCGCCCGAACCTGTATCGGGTGTTGCTGCTGAACGACGACTACACCCCGATGGAGTTTGTCGTTCTCGTCCTGCAGGACGTCTTCAACAAGTCTCGGGAAGACGCCATGCGCATCATGCTGCACGTCCACAACAAGGGCGTCGGGGAGTGCGGCGTCTATCCATACGAGGTGGCCGAGACCAAGGTCACTCGCGTGATGGACACGGCACGCAAGAACCAGCATCCGCTGCAATGCGTGATGGAAAAGCAATAGGAACCAGTTACATGCCTTCTTTTTCCCGCGGACTGGAAAAGGCCCTGCACCAGGCGATGAACCTGGCGCGCGAGCGTGCGCATGAGTTTGCAACGCTCGAGCACCTTTTGCTGGCCCTGACCGACGACCGCGACACCATCGCTGTGCTCAACGGGTGCGACGTTGATATCGAGGCGCTCAAGGGTGACCTCGAGGATTTCATCAACGAGGAGCTCGATAGTCTGGTCGTGCCCAACGGCCAGGACGCGCGGCCCACGGCGGCCTTCCAGCGCGTGATCCAGCGTGCCGTCATCCACGTCCAGTCGTCCGGCAAGGAAGAGGTAACGGGCGCCAATGTGCTCGTCGCGATCTTCGCCGAGCGCGAGAGCCATGCTGCGTATTTCCTCGAGCAGCAGGACATGACGCGGCTCGACGCGGTCAACTTCATCTCCCACGGCATCACCAAGTCCGGCCCCAACGAGCAGCGCTCGGTGCGGGGCACCGAAGATGGTCCGGGCAACGGAACCCACAACGAAGAGGGCGGCCAGCGTCAGGGCAATGGCCAATCGTCGGCGCTCGCCGATTTCTGCGTCGACCTCAACGCCAAGGCCAAGGCCGGCAAGATCGACCCGCTGATCGGTCGCGACGCGGAGCTGCGCCGCACCATCCAGGTGCTCTGCCGCCGCTCGAAGAACAACCCGATCTATGTGGGTGACGCCGGGGTCGGCAAGACCGCCATCGCCGAAGGCTTGGCCCGCAAGATCGTGGAAGGCCAGGTGCCCGAGGTTCTGAAGGGGGCCACTATTTACGCCCTCGACATGGGCTCGCTGCTGGCCGGCACGCGCTATCGCGGCGACTTCGAGGAGCGGCTGAAGGCCGTCATGAAGGAGCTGGAAAAGCACCCCGACGCCATCCTGTTCATCGACGAAATCCATACCGTGATCGGCGCCGGCGCCACCTCCGGCGGCGCACTCGATGCCTCGAACCTGCTGAAGCCGGCTCTGGCGTCGGGCAACATGCGCTGCATCGGCTCCACCACCTACAAGGAGTATCGGCAGTTCTTCGAGAAGGACCGGGCGCTGGTCCGGCGCTTCCAGAAGATCGATGTGGCCGAACCGACGATTCCGGACGCCATCGAAATTGTGAAAGGCCTGCGTCCGTATTTCGAGGACTATCACAAGCTCAAATACACCGATGACGCGCTCAAGGCCGCCGTCGAGCTCAGCGCACGCTACATCAACGACCGCAAGCTGCCGGACAAGGCGATCGACGTGATCGACGAGACCGGCGCGAGCCAGATGCTGCTGACCGTCGAGGAGCGCAAGACGCTGATCGACGTGCCGGAGATCGAGGCCACTATCGCGACAATGGCGCGCATTCCGCCGAAATCGGTCAGCAAGTCCGACACCGAATTGCTCGCCGGGCTGGAGAATAGTCTCAAGACCGTAGTGTTCGGCCAGGACGCGGCGATCACCGCCCTGTCGTCGGCAATCAAGCTGGCCCGGGCCGGCCTGCGCGAACCGGAAAAGCCGATCGGCTCGTACCTGTTCACCGGCCCCACGGGCGTCGGCAAGACCGAGGTCGCCAAGCAGCTGGCCGACACGCTGGGCGTGGAACTGCTCCGCTTCGACATGTCCGAATACATGGAGCGGCACACGGTGAGCCGCCTCATCGGCGCGCCTCCGGGTTATGTCGGCTTCGACCAGGGCGGCCTGTTGACCGATGGCGTCGACCAGCATCCGCACTGCGTGGTGCTGCTCGACGAGATCGAGAAGGCGCATCCGGACCTGTTCAACATCCTGTTGCAGGTGATGGATCACGGCAAGCTCACCGACCATAACGGCAAGTCCGTCGACTTCCGCAACGTCATCCTGATTATGACGTCCAATGTCGGTGCGATGGAGCTGCAGAAGTCGCCCATCGGCTTTGGCCGCAAGCGCGAGGCGGGAGACGACGAGGAAGCGATCAACCGGATGTTCACGCCAGAGTTCCGCAACCGCCTCGACGCGATCATCTCCTTCGCGCCGCTGCCGCCGGCAGTGGTGCGGCAGGTGGTGGAGAAGTTCGTTCTGCAGCTCGAGGGCCAGTTGGCCGAGCGTGGCGTGACGATCACGCTGACGCCGGAGGCGGCCGAATGGCTGGCGCAGCGCGGCTACGACGAGCGCATGGGGGCCCGTCCGCTGGGCCGCGTGATCCAGGAGCACGTCAAGAAGCCGCTGGCCGACCAGGTGTTGTTCGGAGAGCTGGTGAATGGCGGCACTGTCACGGTGGCAGTGGTCGGGGTTGGGCCCGATGCCAAGTTGGAACTGATCGCATCACCGCCGCGCCCCGCCCGGCCAAAGGCGATCCCGGCTCCAAAAGCAGTGAAGAAGCCGGCCAAGGCCGACGAAAAGAGCTGATTGACGCGCAAGCAAACAACGAAAAGGCCGGGCAAGTCCCGGCCTTTTCCATTCGGGGAGAGGATCAGGGCTGCAGGTGGCAGGGTTTGCCGATGAAGCAAAGCGTGCCGCCACCGTTACCGGTATTGCCACCGCTGTTGCCGCCGGTTCCGCCGCCGCCAGGGTTCGTGATCGGCTGCAGGACACTTACCGGAAGCTGACCGATGATCGGCCGGAACGGGGGCTTCTTCGGGCCGGGATCTACGACGATCGGCGGCTTGGGCGGGTGCGGGAAGTCGAAGCCGCCTTCGAACACGATGGTCGGGCCTCCGTCGCTGTAGCCCCCGAGGCTTTCGAGCGAGGCGACTGGCACCCATCCGTCCGGACCGTCATGAGTGATGAAGCACCATTTGTCGTCGCAAGTGGTGATCTTCACCCGTTCGCCTTCGAAGAGCTTGTCGACCACCTTCGAGGCGGCGGTTGCGCGGGAGTGGATGCTGACCGTGTAGATGGCCTCGAAGGTCTTGGCGAAAGCGCCGCCTGTCATCATCAGGGCAGCAAGGCCGGCGACAGCGGTGAGGAGGGTGGTCTTGGTGGTGTTCATTTGTTTCTCCAGTGACTTTGTGGGGTAAGTCGATGGCATGGAGAAAAGCGTGGGTCGCCTGAACCGCCTGTGAATATGCTTGATAGCTGATCGTTAGAATCACAACGGTCAGCATCGGGAGTTCCGCCGGTGTTGACTCCGGGCGGCACCGAGCTTGGATCGACGACGCTCCCTCCGCGAGAACGCCATTCCAACTACCCTCCGTGGGCGGCCTCGATTACAGAATAGCGTTAGGTGGAAGGTCGGTCAGCCGACTTGGGACACAAGCGCGAAATACGACAAACGCGCGAGTGGCTGCCGGCCTCGTCAACTCACGCGGAGCGACCCGCGGCAGCGATGGCGGCGTGTGCTGCCGCTACCGCCGTGTCGATCGAGGTCTCGAACCTGACTTCCGGTGCATGCACTCCATGCGCATCCAGCGTTCCGGCAGTCGCGGTAGATGCGCCGGAAATCAGCAGCTGCACGCCACTCCGCCTGGCCTTGCGCGCGATACCTTCGATGGTGTTGGCAGCAGTGGAATCGATGAAGGGCACGGCCGAGAAGTCGATAATGAACGCCTTGTGCCGGTCTGCGATCCGGTCGAGCACGTTGCCGACCATCGCCGCGGCGCCGAAGAAGAAGGCCCCGGTAATCCGATAGACGGCGACATCCGGGTCGGCTGCCAGCGTCGCATCGTAGGGCGGCCGCGGCTCAACGCTGTCGGGCAGGTCTTCGGGCACCGGCGGAACGTGCAGCTCGACATTGCTCGACTGCGCCATGCGATGGATGAACAGCAGCGTCCCCAGCGCGAAGCCGACGATGATCGCCTGTGTGAGGCCGATGAACACAGTGAGCAGGAAGGTCGCGAGCAGCGTGACCGCGTCGCCCCACGAGGTGCGCACCAGGGTCGCGAAGGCGGCCTTTTCGACCATGTTCCAGGCGACCACGGCCAGTACGCCCGCGAGAGCGGCAAGCGGAATGAAGCTTGCAAGCGGCGCCGCCACAAGCATGAACAGCAGGATGAAGATCGAGTGGAACATGCACGAGAACGGGCTGCGCGCCCCGGCACGAATATTGGTCGCAGTACGCGCGACCGTGCCCGTGACGCAGATGCCGCCGAACAATGCCGAACCGATATTGGCGATGCCTTGCGCGACCAGCTCCATGTTCGAACGATGGCGCCGGCCGGTCATGCCGTCGGCGACCATCGCGGAGAGCAGCGACTCGATCGCCCCCAGTAGGGCGAACGAGAGGGCGTCGGGGAGCACGTCGACAATGTTTTGAATCGACATCGGGGGCAGCGTGGGGGCCGGCAGGGCATTCGGGATTCCGCCGAATCGCGTGCCGATGGTTTCGACCGGAAGACGCAGCGCAAATACGGCGACTCCGCCAAGCACCACGGCGATCAAGATGCCCGGTAGCCGCGGCAGGAACTGGCGGAACAGTACGATGACCGCGATCGTCCCCAGGCTGATTGCGACCGCCGCCCAGCTGGTGGTGCCAAGCGACGCGGCGAGGACCTGGAGCTTGGGCAGGATGTCGGCGGGATTGGAAGTGAGCTTCAAACCCAGCAGGTCGCTGATCTGGCCGATGAACAGGATCACCGCGATGCCGGAAATGAAGCCCACCGTCACCGGGTAGGGGATGAACTTGATATAGCTGCCGAGCCGCAGCGCCCCCATGAGGAACAGGAATGCACCGGCCATCAGGGTCGCGAGGAACAACCCTTCGACGCCATGCCGCGCGACCGTGCCGGCAACGAGCACGGTGAAGGCCGCGGCCGGGCCGCCGATCTGGAAACGGCTACCGCCCAGCAGGGCGATCAGAAAGCCGCCGACTGCGGCCGTGAAGAGCCCGCGCTCCGGTGTGACGCCGGAGGCGATCGCGATGGCCATCGACAGGGGCAGCGCAACGATCGCGACGGTAAGCCCGGAGATGAGATCTGCCCGCAAGTCGGCGAGGTGGTAACCCTCGCGCAGCACGGTGAGGATTTTCGGAGCGAAGAGATCGGCGTTGCTTGGGCCCTTGAGGCTGTCTGCAGAGAGATTTTGCGTCATCATCGGCGCTTCTGACCTTTGCTGGGAGCGCGGCGATCATCGAGAAGCGGTGGTCGTCGTGGGATCAATCCGGGGTTTGAACAGGCGGCTGGTGGAGCCGCACCCCGCGCCCGCCGGCATCGCTCCGCGCATTGTCGCCGATCAGATCGACGCCGGCGCGGTTGAGCGCCTCGATGACCTTGGTCAGGGTCTCGACCGTGCCGCGCACCACGCCTTCGCTGGCCTCCATCCTCTGGATGGTCGGCAGCGAAACGTCGGCCATCGCGGCGAGCGTCTTCTGGTCGATTGCCAGCAGGGCGCGAGCCGCGCGCAACTGGCCGGAGGTCATCATGTGGCTACTGCTTCAACAGGCAGGAATAAGGTGTGGTTCCGTGATACTGATGTTTGGAGCATCAGTATTGCCATCGATACCATGAGCCGGAAAAGTTTGAAAGAGCCGTCCGCCTCACAGCAGCGCACCGATGGCCTTCGCCAGCACCTCGAGCTCTGCTTGGTCGGCCTTTCCGCCGCTGGCATGGCGTCCCGGTTCCATGCCCGCATAGATCGGGATCAGGTGGAAGTGTAGGTGGAAGACTGTCTGCCCGGCCGGCACCTCATTGAACTGCACCACCCTCAGGCCATCGGCATTGGTCGCGCTCATCACGGCGCGCGCCAGCTTGGGGAGATATCCGGCCACGAGCGCCACGTCGGCGGGGTCTGCGTCGAGGATATTGCGCGACGGCGCTTTCGGGATCACCAGGGTATGTCCGCGCGACTGCGGGAAAATATCCATGATCACGAGGACGGTCTCGTCCTCATAGGCCTTCACGCACGCAATCTCGCCGCGCAGCATTTTGGCGAAGATGTTCTGCGGATCGTAGTCGCTCAAGACGCAGCCCCCAGCAGCTCGTAGTCGTGGGATTTGGGCCCGCCATGATCGGCAATGGCCTCCTCGATGACGTCGACCGCCCGGTTGGTCCCGTCTTCCAGTTTCAGTTTTTCGCTGAGTGCCGCCGCCGCCTGTGCGTAGGCGGGCGTCGTGTTCAGATCGTCGAGCGCCGCCGCGAGGATTTGCGGCGTCAGCTTGCGCAGCCGCACCGGCTGCGGCCCGAGCCCAAGCTCGTAGATCAGGCGCCCCCAATAAGGCTGGTCGAAGAACTGCGGCACCGCAAAGCTCGGCCGGCCGGCATAGACGCCGGTATGCGTGGTGCCCGCTCCGCCGTGATGCACCACGGCTTTCACGTACTTGAACAACTCGGTGTGCGGCGCCCGGTCGATCACGAAGACCGTCTCGGGCAGGCTCTCTTCCTTGACGCCCCCCCAGCCCTTGCCGATGACCGCGCGCCCACCCCACAGCTTCAGCGCCCGGCTGATGATCTCGGTATTCCGCTGTGCGCCGAACGACATGGACCCGAACCCCAGATAGATTGGCGCCTCGCCCTTGCCCAGGAACTCCTGGAACGCGGCGGAAGGAGTCCACCCCGTGGTATCGTCGAGCCGCCAGAAGCCGGTGATGATGTTGCTCTCGGGCCAGTCGCCGGGCGCCGGCGAGATCGACGCCGAATAGGCATGCAGCGTCGTCAGCGGCTCGCCGCGCGCGTTGGTGGCGAAGACCTGCTTCTTTTTCGGCTTGAGCCCGAGGCTGCGGCGCAGCCGGTCGCGCGGCATGTCCCAGTAGGTCTGCTGCACCTTCTGCACGGCGTAACTGAGCTTGTTGATGACCGGGTCGATCGCCGGGCTCTTGGCGAAGGGCTGCCGGTTGAATCGGTAGAGCAGGGGGTCGACGGGATCGAGCCCGTACTCGAAATACGGGAACTCATTGGTCGGGCTCAGCGGCTGGAACGCCGTCACCAGCGCCGGAATGTCGAGTGCCTCGGCGATATCGATGCAGAACGTGGTGTTGTTCTGGAAAACGATCGCATCGGCGTCTTGCGCCATCAGCCAGGCGCGTTTGCCCGCTTCCTTGAGGATCTTCTGCCCTTCGCGCAGCAGCGCCGGCGCGTACAGGATCGCGCTCTTGGTCATGGCGCTATCGAACTGCGACTGCCTGAGGAACGCCTGCACGTCGCCGCCCAGGCTGAAGAACTCGATGCCGTGACTGACGACGAACGGCTCGAAGTCGCTCGACGTCCCCAGGACGACCGAGTAGCCGCGCTTGCGCAGGGTCAGCGCCAGCGCGACGAAGGGCTGGACGTCTCCCAGCGTGCCGATGGTGGCGATCGCGATCCGCTTGGACATGTGCCCGTAATAACTTGCCGCACCCGGATATGGGCATCCGGCCAAGGAAAAACTATCTCCCGGCACCCGAGTCAATGGCCACGCGATCCTCGGTGCCTCGTGTTTGGGGGCCTTGCCGCACGAAACGGAAGTAATTCCACACCGCCAACGTGGTCAGCGTCACGGGCACGTACTTGAACCCGCGCCGGATGAAGAACAGGGCGACCCCGGCCGCGGTCCCTGCCGACATCGGCCCCGGGCCCATGGCCGAGGTGAATGCCGATGGCACGATGTGGCGATACAGCACGTCGGCGCTGCGATAGTACTCGAGTGCCCGCCGCGCGAAGGCCCGCTTGCTCGCTGCATACTCTTTGAGGTCCGGCTGGCCCATATCGCCGTGCAACTCCGCCTCTGAGCCGACGGCCCAGATTTCGGGCGGCACCAGCCGGTCTCGGCCGACCACCGCAAACAGGTCGACGAGATCCGTGAAGGTTGTGTAGTTCGCGTCCCACGCCTCTGAGCCCTTGGCCCCATGTGCTAGGACCAGCACGTCCGCCTTCTCCAGCTTGGGCCGCATCCGCTCGACATCACCGGGCGCAAAATCCTCTCCGTGTTTGGCGGTCTCGACCGTGCCCCCGAGCGCTTCGATCCGAGCTTTGATCGCCGACCCGAACGCGCCGCTTGCCCCGGTGATGAGGAAGCGCCGGTGCCGGATAGTCGTCGACCGTCCGAACAGCAGGTCGAACAGGTTGAAGTACGACGAATAGTAGTTCTCGGGCGTGATGTGGTGCATCGCGTGGTACGCCGCGTTGACTTTCACGATGTTCTGCCGGGCGCTCACCCGGTCCATCGACATGTGATTGCCGTCCATGCCCTCTGTGTAGATGTTCATCGCAAAGTTCCACACATGCAGCAGCATCACCGCCGTCACGGGAATCCAGTGGAAAAACAAATAGAAGACGGCGGTTCCTGCGACGGAGGTCAAGAACTCCGGCACGAGGTGGGCCCAGAAATTGAGCGCCGCCAGGTCCATATGCACCTGCATCTTGCCGTCGAGGAAGCGGTGGTGGACGTGGTGCCATGAGGCGAAGACCCGCAGCAGCCGGAACCGCGACTTGGTCCAGCGGTGCAGCATCCAATGCACGGTGTCGAAGATGAAGGTCGAAGCGGCAAACGTCACCAGGGCCTCGACCACCCACCAGATCACATCCAAAATGCCGATTTCGCCGAGGTTCAAGCGCCGGTCCTCTTGCCGCAGGCCGCAAGGTTGCCCTTATTGGACGCGCAGTCTATGTGCGCATCGTGGCCGGTTGCCACATTTTGCGTCAACGGGCCAGAACCATGCAACTTGCCTTTGTGATCCCTGCCTATAACGAAGAGGCGCTGATCGGCAAATGCGTCGAATCCGTGCTGGCCGAGGTCAAGCGCAGCGGTCGGCAAGGCATCGATGTGGTCGTGGTCAACAACAACTCGACCGACCGCACTGCCGAGGTCGCCGGCGCCTATTCGGGCGTCCGCGTCGTCGATGAGCTGCAAAAGGGCCTCGTCTCGGCCCGCGACGGCGGCTTCAAAGCGACGACCGCCGAGCTCGTTGCCAACATTGACGCCGATACCATCGTTCCGCCGGGTTGGCTCGACACGGTCTTCACCGAATTCGAGAAGGACCCCGGGCTCGTTTGCCTCAGCGGGCCTTACGTCTACTACGACCTGAGTCCCTGGAACCGCTTTCTCATCACGCTGTTCTACGGCCTCACCAAGCTGATCTACGCCGTGAACCGCTACGTCCTGCGCGTCGGCTCCGTCGTGCAGGGCGGTAATTTCGTCTTCCGCCGCGACGCCTGGACCAAGGCAGGCGGTTACAACCGTGAAATCAAGTTCTACGGCGAGGACACTGATGTCGCGGTGCGCCTCAGCAAGGTCGGCAAGGTCAAGTGGACGTTCCGGCTGAAGATGCTGACGTCCGGGCGGCGCCTGGCTGAGGAGGGCGTTTTCCGTACCGCGCTCACCTACACGTTGAATTTCTTTTGGGTCACCTTCGCCGGTAAGCCCGCGACCACCACCCACACCGACATTCGCCCCGGCTCATGACGTTGGTCACGCGCCGTGCTTGAACGGCGTGTAGGCGTTCAATTGCTCCTGTTCCCGCAAGACCGCAGCCCGTTCCTGTCGCAGGAAACGCTCGATCGCATCGCGCAGGCCCGCATGCCCGATCCAGTGCACCGATCGGGTCGTTGAGGGCTCGTAACCGCGTGCCAGTTTGTGCTCTCCTTGGGCACCGGCCTCCACGGTCTTGAGCTTGTGCGCGATCGCGAAGTCGATCGCCTGGTAGTAGCAGAGCTCGAAATGCAGGAACGGCACCTGTCGCGTCGCGCCCCAGTAGCGACCGTAGAGCGCGTCCTTGCCGAGCAGGTTGAGCGTCCCTGCAATCGCCTCGACGCCGTCATAAGCGAACATCAGTACGACGCGGTCGGCCATCGCTTCGCCGAGCAGCGAAAAGAACCGCCGGTTGAGATAGGGACGTCCCCATTTGCGGCTGCCGGTGTCCTGGTAAAACTCGAAGAACGCATCCCATGTGCTCTCAGTGAGGTCGCTACCGGTGAGCCACTTCACCTCGAGCCCCTCGAGGGCGTCGCGCCGTTCCCGTCGCGTCACCTTGCGGTGCCGTGACGACATTGTCTCGAGGTAGTCGTCGAACGAGCCGAAGCCGGCATTGTGCCAGTGATACTGCGTATCGGTTCTGAGCAGCCAGTCGGCCTTGGCCGCCATGAGCGCTTCGGTCTCCGGGACGAACGTGGCGTGAACCGAAGAGATGCCGCGCTGCTCGGCATAGGTCGCGGCGGCGGTCAGCAGCGCTTGCTTGAGCGCCACGTCGTCGGTACCGGTCAGGAGCTTCGGCGCCGTCACCGGCGTGAAGGGCACCGACACCTGTAGTTTCGGGTAGTAGTTTCCGCCTGCCTGTTCGAACGCATTGGCCCAGCCATGATCGAACACGTACTCACCCTGCGAATGTGCCTTCTCGTACATGGGCAGCAGGCCGACGACTCTGTCGCCGTCGCGCAACACCAAGTGCCGCGGCGTCCAGCCCGTCCGCCGTGTGGCCGAACCGGAGTCCTCCACTGCGCGGAAGAAGGCGTGGTCGAGGAAGGGATTGCCGTGCGGATCGGTCGCGGCGACCAGCTCGTTCCAGACCGCCGCGTCGACCTCCGACGCGGCGCCGGCGATCGTCGCTGTAAGAGTGTCAGGCACTTGCGGGTAAGAAGCCTTCGAACACGATCTGGTCGGCGTGCTCTAATGCTGCGCTGGCGTCCGCTGTCGACTTGATCGTCCAGCTCGTCACCGGCACGCCGAGTGCGCGGAACATCCGCACCGCCGGAAGGCCGAGCGACACGTTGCGACAGGAAATGAAGTCGAAACGAGTCATCGGCCAGTGCAGCAGATTACGCAGCACCAGGCGCTGCCACGCCGTCACCTTGGTGTCCCAGTCGGGCTCGTCGTAGCCATAGGTGATGATGCCGAGGGGGGCACGTACGCCCGCGTTGCGCAACGCGACCAGAAGATTGGGATCGAATGACTCGAGCGTATAAGGACCGCGATAGCCAGACAGTGACCGCGCGACTGACTCCGCCAAGGCCCTGGTCTTTTCGGCGTTGCGCTGCATCTTGAGCTCGATCTGGAGCAGCGTTCGTCCGGCGACCTGCGCAAGGAACTGATCGAACGTCTGCGGTACGTCACCGGCAGCGCTGCCGGTTAGAACGAGTTTCTGGACCTCGGCGATGGGCTTGGCATCCGAAGGGCCCGTCGCCGCCGTTAGCCGGTCGAAGTCGTCGTCGTGGAAAATGAACGGCACGCCGTCGCTCGCGAGTTGCACATCGCATTCGATCGCGTAGCCGTTCGCGATAGCGGCCTCGAACGCCGCCGACGAATTCTCGATCACCCCCGCGGTGCGATCATGCAGGCCCCGATGCGCGATCGGGCGGTCGAACAGTTTTGGCATCAGACTTCGACGATGGCTTCGATTTCGACGGCGGCGTTGCGAGGGAGGCCAGCGACGCCGATCGCTGACCGGGCATGCTTCCCCTTGTCGCCCAACACACTGATGATGAGGTTGGAGCCACCATTGGCGACAAGGTGCTGCTCGGTGAAATCCGGTCCTGAATTCACGAATACCGTCAGCTTCACCACGTGTTTGATGTCCTCGAGCTTTACCCCCGCGGTATGCACGATCTGCGAGAGCACGTTCACTGCGCATAGCTCGGCGGCGTTGGCGCCCTGAACCACGTTCATCGTTTCGCCCAGCCGGCCTTCGGTCACCGTGCCGTCGCCGGCGACGGAAATCTGGCCGGAAACGTAGATGACGTTGCCGGTCCGCGTGATCGGAATGTAGCTCGCCACCGGCGCCTTTGGCTGGGGCAGCTCGTAGCCAAGTTCACGGAGCTTCTCGATCGGGGTTGCCATCTATCGTTTGCCTTCTTCGATTTCTTTTTCGTTGGAGCGCTCTTTGCCGCGCCCGTAAAGCCGTCCTCGGATCACCGCATCCTTGCCGAAGCGGGTCCGCACGTCATCCATAGCACGTTCCGCGGCCGCCTTGCGCGCCACCGCAGGCTCGATCAGGTCCACCGGATCGGGTCCGTCGGCGGAGGTCAGACCGGAAAGTCCGATGCCGATCAGCCGGAACGCCGTCCCGTCGATCTCGCGTGCCAGCAGCTGCTGTCCGGTCTCGTAGAGCACATTGGCGAGTTGCGTAGAAATCATCAGGTGCCGCGCGCGTGTCCGCAAGCGAAATCCGGCCGATTTGAGCTTGAGCGTCACGGTGTCGCCCACGAGGCCCTTGGCTTTGACGCGCTCTGAGAGCCGCTCGCTGAGCACCAGGAGCTCCGTCGACAGCGCTTCGAAGTCGGACAGGTCGATGTTGAACGTCGTCTCCGACGAGATCGTCTTCATCTCGCCCTCGATACTGACGGCGCGTGCGTCCTCCCCACGGGCCAGCCGCGCCAGCCGCGCTCCGGTCTCGCCGTAGCGCCGCATCAGGTCCTCAGGCGCAGCCGCCTGCAGTTGGCCAATGGTTTCGTAGCCGTCCTTGCGCAGGGTTTCGGCAAACACCTTGCCGACACCGAAGATCAGGTCGACCGGTTGGTCGGCAAGAAACTCGAGCGTCTCCGCCTTGCCGATCACCGCGAAGCCGCGCGGCTTGTCGAGATCGGACGCGGTTTTTGCCAGGAACTTGTTGTGGCTGAGCCCGATCGAAATGGTGATCCCGAGCTGATCCTCGACATCGCGGGCAAACTTCGCCAGCACCTCCGCCGGCGAGGCCCGGTGCAGGGCCTGCGTTCCACTAAGATCGAGGAATGCCTCATCGATCGAGAGTGGCTCGACCAGCGGCGTCAGCCTGTCCATCAGCGCGCGGACCTGCCGGCTGACCGCGACGTATTTCTGCATATTGGGCCGGATGACCACCGCATCCGGACAGAGCCGCATGGCGGTGAACATCGGCATCGCCGAGCGCACGCCGAACTGTCGCGCGATGTAGCAGCAGGTCGAGACCACCCCGCGCTGGCCTCCGCCGACGATCAGCGGCCGGTCACGCAGGCTCGGGTCGTCGCGCTTTTCGATCGAGGCGTAGAAGGCATCGCAATCCACATGCGCAATGCTCAGCTGAGTGAGTTCGGCGTGCGCGACGAGCCGTGGCGACCCGCAGCTCGGGCAGCGAGCCGGGCGCGCGTCGCGATGCTCGCTCCAGCCGCAGCTCCGGCAAAGGACCTCGGTCCCCACCACGACTCAGGCCTCGTGCCGGTGCAGCCTGGCCCAGGTCGACACGATGCCCTCGGGTTTGAGGCCGTTCTCTGCGGCGACGGCCAACAGCAGCGGCTCGTTGGAGACCACGTAGTCGATCAGCCCATGCGCAAACCCGGTCGTCCCCACGACCTTGCGCAAACTTGCGGGGTCGAGCCCGGATTGCACCATGAATTCAGCCAGTTGCTCAGGATTCTTTGCCAGATGGTCGAGGCAGAGCCCGGCGAGGTCGGCCAGCGACAGGGTGGGGGCCTTTGGAGCCACGAAAACGCACCGTTATGGGTTGGTAAGCGGATTGATGTTAGCCGAGCCATGGGGCAGAACGCGAGTGCCCTTGCACCGTGGCCGTGAGTCCATGCCCAAGACAGTGATGATCGTCGAAGACAACGAGCTCAACATGAAGCTCTTCAACGATCTGCTCGAATCCCGCGGCTATTCGATCATCCAGACCCGCAACGGCATGGAGGCGATCGGCCTCGCCCGCGCCCACCATCCCGACCTGATCCTGATGGACATCCAGCTCCCGGAGGTTTCGGGCCTGGTGGTCACCAAGTGGCTCAAGGAAGACGACGACCTGCAGTCGATCCCGGTGATCGCTGTCACGGCCTTCGCCATGAAGGGCGACGAGGAGCGGATCCTCCAGGGCGGCTGCGAGGGCTATATCTCCAAGCCCATATCCGTGCCTCACTTTTTGGAAACGATTGCCCGCTACATTGGGCCCGCCAACTGAGGCATCGCGCCTCGTTTTCCTTGTAGGTTCATGCGTCGAGGGGCGGCCGGTCTGTGACAGCACGCGTGCTGATCGTTGACGATATTCCGACCAATGTGCGCCTGCTCGAAGCGCGCCTGACCGCGGAATACTTCGAGGTCAGGACGGCCTCGTCGGGCCGCGACGCCTTGGCTATCTGCGCCGAGGGCGCCACGGACATCGTCCTGCTCGACGTCATGATGCCCGAGATGGATGGCTTCGAGGTCTGCCGCCGGCTCAAGGCCGACGCCATGACCGCACACATCCCCGTCGTGATGATCACCGCGCTCGACCAGCCGTCCGACCGTGTGAAGGGCCTCCAGGCCGGCGCCGATGACTTCCTCACCAAGCCCGTCGACGACGTGCAGCTCATGGCACGCGTCAAGAGCCTGGTGCGCCTCAAAGCCCTGACGGATGAGCTGCGCGCTCGCGCCCAGACCGGCCAGGAAATCGCCATTGAGGACGCGGCGCGCGCCATGGACGCCGCCAATGCCGATGAGGGCCGCATCCTGCTCGTCGACAGCGATCCCCGCAGCGCCGAGCGCATCCGCGGCTATCTCGCCGCGAGCCACAAGGTCGACGTCCTCGTCAATCCTGCCGAAGCCGCCATGCAGGTCGCCTCGGGCCAGTACGAGCTTGCCGTCGTCAGCATGGCCCTGGGTGAGTTCGACCCGCTCCGCGTTTGCTCGCAGATGCGCACCCTCGAGCAGACCCGTGGCCTGCCGATCCTGCTCATCGCCGAGGACAGCGACCGCGCCCGCGTCGTCCGCGGCCTCGACCTGGGCGTCAACGACTTCATCATGCGCCCGGTCGAGCGCAACGAGCTCGCGGCGCGCGTTCGCACCCAGATCCGGCGCTACCGCTACGCCGCTGAGTTGCGCCGGACGGTGACCAACACCTTGGCATTGGCGGTGACCGACGAGCTCACCGGGCTCTACAACCGCCGCTATTTCGATCGCCACCTGTCGCTCATGCTCGACAAGGCCCGTGAGCAGGACCGTGACATGGCGGTGATGCTGATCGACATGGACTTCTTCAAGTCGGTCAACGACAACCATGGGCACGACATCGGCGATTCCGTGCTCAAGGAATTCGCCGAGCGCCTGCGCCGCAACATCCGCGGCGTCGACCTCGCCTGCCGTTTCGGTGGCGAAGAGTTCGTCGTGCTGATGCCGGATATCGACTATCGGCAGGCGCAGAGTGTCGCTGAGCGGGTCCGCACCGCGGTCGCCGAGCGTGGTTTCGAAGCGTCCGGAATACGCATGTTGAGCGTGACTTGTTCGGTCGGCGTCGCCCTCAACGAGCACGAGCTCGATACGCCCGAGATGATTCTCAAGCGGGCCGATGTCGCGCTGTATCGGGCTAAGCGCGAAGGCCGTAACCGCGTCGTCTTCGACGCGGCCTGAGCAGCACCTGCAAGTCTCCGTCAACCAGATCTACTAAGACTTGAATCAATTGCTTTGCAGGTAAGGTTAATCCTTCACTAATGCCGACTTGTTCGGTTGAGTTTATCCTGGAGCAGGTTAGGTATGGGCCAACGCGACGGGGCGGTGCCCTGTCTCCTCAATCCCTACGGTTCACCTCAGGTCCGCCGCAACTCCTGAGCCCGTAGGGCGGCCGGTCCGAAGCTGCTGTGAGGCCTCTTCGGCACCCACTTCGGACCGGCCACTTCTTCCTTGCGGCCCATGCACAGACTAAAAAGCCCCGCACCATCGGTGCGGGGCTTTTCATTTTCGTCGGAGGCCGATCTTACTTGATCTTGGCTTCCTTGAATTCGACGTGCTTGCGCACGACCGGATCGTACTTCTTGAAGCTGAGCTTCTCGGTCTGGGTGCGCGAATTCTTCTCGGTCACATAGTAGAAACCGGTGTCGGCCGTCGACACGAGCTTGATCTTGATGGAGGCGGCTTTGGCCATGGCGAAATCCTTGGGGAGCGGGCGAAAGCCCTGAAATTTGCGCGCAACCTACGGATTTGCGCCTGCTTGTCAAGGCGCCGCCGACATGGCGGCGCCTTGGCTGGTCAAGGGTAGCTTGGCAGAGCTGGGTCGGGCTGCCGGGTCCGCTCGTCGAACCCATACATGCGGTTTGCCCATTGCAGCCCGACGATCGCACCCTTGATCGAGGGCAGCATGATCAGCGGCAGGATCACCGCCAGAGGAACCATGGTCACCATGTACATCCACGGCTCAACCGTTGCGTGTAGCTCCAGCTCGAGCATCAGGCCCACGATGATGTGGCCGACGATGACAATCGCGATGTAGGGCGGCATGTCGTCGGCGCGGTGATGAAACAGCTCTTCGCCACAGACATCGCACTCGTCGGCGACCTTGAGATAGGAGCGGAACAGATGACCCCTGCCACAGTTCGGGCAGCGCAGCTTGGCGCCGTTCCACATGGCTTGGCCGATCGAGCGATGGCCGGGATTGCTGTTGATCGTGACGGGCATCTGCCTATCTCCTTCGGCCCCGTGGACCGTAGCTTTGAGATGAGCGTCTCGGCCGCCCTTTCACAGATGACGGTTTGACGCGGTTCCCCTCGCTCAGAAGTTCGAAACGCAATGCCCCGGCAATTGGTGCCGCCTCCAGCAGCCGAACCTTGACGGTATCGCCGATGCGCAATGTCTCGCCTGTTCGGTCGCCCACCAGTGCCTGCATCTCCTCGACGAACCGGTAGTAATCCTGCCCGATGGTCGAAGCCGGGATGAACCCGTCGGCGCCGGTCTCCAGCAGCCGCACGAACAACCCCGAGCGGGTCGCGCCCGAAATCCGGCCCATGAATTCGGCGCCGATCTTGGTCGCGAGGTATTGCGCAAGCAGGCGGTCCGAGGTCTCGCGTTCCGCCAGCATCGCTCGGCGCTCGGTGGCCGAGATGTGCTCGCCGATACTCGGCAGCTTGGCGATCTCGCCATCGGTCAAGCCGTCTTTGCCGAGATCGAGCGCCGCGATCAGCGCGCGATGCACAATCAGGTCGGCGTAGCGCCTGATCGGCGAAGTGAAGTGCGCATAGCGGTCCAGGTTCAGGCCGAAATGCCCGAGATTTTCGTGCGAATAGACCGCCTGCGCCTGCGAGCGCAGCACCATCTCGCTCACCTGCTGTGTCTTGCCCTCCGACCGCGCTTTGTCGAGCACGCGGTTGAAGTCCTGTGTCCGGACGGCCTCTGTCTTTGCGAAATTCAGATCGAGCGAGCTGAGGAAGTCCCGCAGTGCGTCGAGTTTCTCGCGGCTCGGCGTATCGTGCACGCGATAGAGAAGGGCGGTCTTGCGCTTCTCGAGCGTCTCGGCCGCCGCGACATTGGCTGCGATCATCATCTCCTCGATGAGCCGCATCGCTTCGAGCCGTTCGGGCGTGCGCACGTCCGCCACCATGCCGGCCTCATCGAGGATGATCTTGCGTTCGGGCAGGTCGAGGTCGAGCGGCGAGCGTTTTTCGCGCGCCTTCGCCATGGCTGCGTAGGCGCGGTAAAGCGGCTGCAGGATCGGCTCGAGGAGCGGCGCGGTCTTGTCGTCCGGTCGTCCGTCGATTGCCGTCTGGACCTGCTGGTAGCTGAGCCTGGCAGCGGAGCGGAACAGCACACGGTGGAAGCTGTGCGATTTCTTCCGCCCCTCGGAGTCGAAGACCATTCTGACCGCAATGGCCGGTCGGTTTTCGCCTTCCTTGAGCGAACAGAGATCGTTGGAAATGCGCTCGGGCAGCATCGGTACGACGCGGTCGGGGAAGTAAACCGAGTTGCCGCGTAGATACGCTTCGCGGTCGAGTGGGGTGCCGGCGCGCACATAAGCTGCAACGTCGGCGATGGCGACTGTTACGATATGCCCGCCGAAATTCTTGGGGTCCTTGTCGGGCTCGGCGTGGACGGCGTCGTCATGGTCCTTGGCGTCGGGCGGATCGATGGTGATCAGGGGGATGTGCCGCCAGTCCTCTCGACCCTTGAGCGAGGTTTCCCGAGCTTCCTCGGCTTCCCTCAGAACGGCGGCAGGGAATCGATAGGGGATTTCAAGGTTGTGGATCGCGATCATCGAGACCGCGCCCTCGGATTTGGGGTTGCCGATCACCTCGGTCACCTTGGCCTTGGGGATCATCAGCCGGCCGCTGATCTTGGTCGTCACTTCGACCAGGTCGCCGTCGCGGGCGTTTCCGAGGTCGCCGCCATCGATCCGCATCTCCTTGAGCTTGCGGTCGACCGGGATCAGCCGCGCGCCGCCCTCGTCGATGCGCACGATGCCGATCTGGCCGCGCCGCGGCTTGTCGAGGATTTTGAGCGGCTTTGCGGTGTAGGACGGCAACGGTCCGTCACCGGCATCGATTCGGGCCAGGATGCGATCACCCGGTCCGGGTACGACCCGCGCATTCTTCCCGACTAGGATCGTGACGCGTGGCTTCTCGCCCTCGTCCTCGTTCCATTGCGCCGGGAACGCATGGAGATCGTCGGGATCGGCGTCGGCCGGAATGTCGAGCGCGGTGACCTGGGGCAGGGTGGCCGTGCGGCGGATAGCCTTGCGGGTTCGGGCGATGAAGCCTTCACCCTCCATCTCCTTCAGAAGAAGCTTGAAGGGCGTACGCATGTCGCCATGGATGCCGAAATACTTCGCCAGATCGCGCTTTCCGTCGAGATCGGGCCGGGCGGTCATCGCCTCGATGATCGCCTCGCGCGTCGGCAGCGTGCCCACCTGGAATTGGCGGGCCGGCTTGTGTTTTGAATGTGGTTTTGTCTTAGGGGTGGTCTTCAGAGCCATTTTCAATCCCGGAGTCATCCCCGCGAAAGCGGGGACCTCCGTTTCTGGTGGAGGCTCTTGCAGGCATAGGTTCCCGCTTTCGCGGAAATGACCCGGTGCGTGGACTAAGCCTCCACGGTTTTCTTCTTCTCAGCAGTCTTCTTGGCTGCCGGTTTTTTTGTTGCGGCTTTCTTGGCAGCTGCCTTCTTCGTTGCCGCCTTTCCCGTCGGTGCCTTCGCGGCGGCCTTGCGCGCCGGTCTCCTGCCGCCGCTCTTGGCCGCGCGCTCGGCGATCAATTCGAGCGCTTGCTCGAGCGTCACGTCTTCGGGCTTGACCGACTTCGGCAGCGTCGCATTGACCTTGCCCTGGTTCACGTATGGGCCGTAGCGGCCGTCGCGCACCGAGATCGCGCCATCGGCGTGCTCGAACGTCTTGATCGCCGCGATCGGCGTCTTGTTCCGGCCGAAGCGCCCACCGCCCGCCGCCTTCTGGGCCAGGAGGTCAACGGCGCGGTTGAGACCGACCGTGAACACCTCCTCGACGTCGGGGAGGTTGGCGTAGGTGCCTTCATGCAGGATGAACGGACCGTAGCGGCCGATGCCCGCGCTGATCGGCTTCCCCGTTTCCGGGTGAAGGCCGACCGCGCGGGGTAGCGCCAGCAACTGAAGCGCTCGCTCGAGCGTCAGGCTGTCGGGAGACCAGCCTTTGGGCAGTGAGGATCGCTTGGGAGTGTCGCCGTCGCCGAGCTGAACATATGGGCCGAAACGCCCCGACTTCAAGTACACCGGCTGGCCGGACTCTTCGTCTGTGCCGATCACTCCGTCCGACGGTACGCCCTCGGCGGCACCGGTCGCGGCATCGCTGAGTTGCATCGTGTAGCGGCACTCGGGGTAGTTCGAGCAGCCGATAAAGGCGCCGAATTTCCCCAGCTTCAGTGAAAGCTGCCCAGTGCCGCAGTTCGGGCAGCGGCGCGGGTCCGAGCCGTCGGCCTTCGGGGGGAAGATGTGGTCGGCGAGAAGCTCGTTGAGGGCGTCCAGGACCTCCGAGACGCGTAGCTCCTTGATCTCGTCGGTCTGCTTGGTGAAGTCCTGCCAGAAGTCGCGCAGGACGTCCTTCCAGCGCAGTTGCCCGGCCGAGATTTGGTCCAGTTTTTCCTCGAGGTCGGCGGTAAAACCGTACTCGACCAGCTTTTTGAAGAAGCTTTCGAGAAATGCCGTAACCACCCGCCCGCGGTCCTCGGGAACGAGAGCGCGCTTTTCGAGTCGGACATAGTTGCGGTCCTGCAGCACGGAGATCGTCGCCGCATAGGTCGAGGGCCGGCCGATCCCGAGCTCCTCCATCTTCTTGATCAGGCTCGCTTCCGTGTAGCGTGACGGCGGCTGCGTGAAGTGCTGCTCGATCAGGGCTTCGTCGAGCTTGGGTGTGTCGCCCACGTTGAGCGGCGGCAGCTCGCGATCGTCCTCGTCCTGATCATCGGCGTCGCGATCCTCTTTGGCCGCAACCCCGTAGATGGCGAGGAAGCCCGCAAAGGTCACGACCGATCCCACGGCGCGCAGCATCACGTCGCGGCCAGGAGCATTCACGGCAATATCGGCGGTCGTGCGCTCGATCTCCGCCGGCCGCATCTGGCTCGCCAGCGTTCGCCGCCAGATCAGGCCGTAGAGTTTCCTCTGGTCCGCATCGCCGACGGTCTCGGGGTGTCGGAACATGTCCGTCGGCCGGATAGCCTCGTGCGCCTCCTGGGCGTTCTTGGCCTTGTTCTGGTAGATGCGCGGGGTCGGCGGCAGATAGGCCGAGCCGAATTCCTTCTCGATCGCACCGCGCGCGGCGGCAATGGCTTCCGGCGCCATGTCGATGCCGTCGGTTCGCATATAGGTGATGACGCCGTCCTCGTAGAGCCGTTGCGCGAGCTGCATCGTGCGGCTCGGCGAGAAGCCCAGCCGCGACGACGCGTCCTGCTGCAGGCTGGAGGTCGTGAACGGCGCATAGGGGTTGCGCCGGGTCGGCTTCTTGTCGACCGAGCGAACCTCGAAGCGACCCGCTTCAATCGCGGCCTTTAGGCGATTTGCCTCCTCGCCCGTCCTGACGTCCAGTTTGTCGGTGACCTTGCCGTCGACCGAATAAAGGCGGGCTTCGAAGCTTTTGCCCTTTTCGATCAGCTTCGCTGCGACCGACCAGTATTCGACCGGCTTGAACTTCTCGATCTCGGCTTCACGCTCGCACACCAGCCTGAGGGCCACCGACTGCACGCGGCCCGCCGATCGCGAGCCGGGCAGCTTCCGCCACAGGATCGGCGACAGCGTGAAGCCGACGAGGTAGTCGAGCGCGCGGCGGGCGAGATAGGCATCCACCAGCGGCACGTCGATCTCGCGCGGATGCTTCATTGCCTCGGTGATGGCGCTCTTGGTGATGGCGTTGAACACCACCCGGCTGACGGGCTTGTCCTTGACCGCCTTCTTCTGCTTCAGCACGTCGAGCACGTGCCACGAAATCGCCTCGCCTTCGCGGTCCGGATCGGTCGCCAATATCAATTCATCGGCGTCCCGAAGGGCATTTGTGATGTCGCTCAATCGTTTTTTCGACGCGCTGTCGACTTCCCAGCTCATCGCGAAATCTTCGTCGGGAAGTACTGAGCCATCCTTGGCCGGCAGGTCGCGAACGTGGCCGTAGCTGGCAAGGACCTCGTAGTCCTTGCCCAGGTATTTGTTGATTGTTTTCGCCTTGGCCGGGCTCTCGACAACGACCAGTTTCATGCCGCAGATGCTTTCGAGGGGTCTAAAACGCGGCGGAAAATGGTGGAGGCAAGGGGTACTGTCAACCTCACGAAATCGGCTCCGAGGGGTTCCCCCTTTAGGGGGAAGATTGTGAGGTCAGGGCCTCAGCGCTACCAATTGCCCGCTCGACCATTCGATCCGTCCAGCCAAATCGAGTTCGAGCAGCAGCATTTGCACGGCACTGACGGAGAGCCCCGCGACATTGATGAGATGGTCGACCGCGACCGGCGTGGGACTGAGCGCCTCCAGCAGTCGGGCACGCTCGTCGCCGCTCGGTTCGGTCTCAACAAAATGCACGGCGGGCTGGGGTTCCCAGTCCGGTTCCAGCAACGCTGATCGCGAAGGATCGGCCCCGGCGAGCGACTCGATGACGTCCGCAGCCGACGTCACCAGCTTGGCCCCCTGCTGGATCAAATGATTGCCGCCCTCCGCTCTAGGATCGAGCGGAGAGCCGGGAACCGCGAACACCTCGCGGTTCTGCTCAAGGGCCAGCCGTGCCGTGATCAGCGAGCCCGATCGCTTGGCTGCTTCGACCACGACGACACCGAGGGACAGGCCAGATACAAGCCGATTGCGCCTTGGAAAATCCTGCGCTCGGGGTGCCCAACCCATCGGCATTTCGCCGAGCAGCACGCCGCCGTTGTCGAGGATGTTGCGGGCAAGCGGTACATTCTCTTCAGGATAGATCTTGTCCAGGCCTCCCGCCAAGACGGCCACCGTGCCACCCCGCAGCGATGCGCCGTGCGCCGCAGCATCAATGCCGCGGGCGAGACCGGAGACTATGACATAGCCGGCCGATGAGAGTTCGCCGGCGAGAATCTGCGTCATGCGCTGGCCCGCCGCTGACGCGTTTCGCGCGCCGACGATGGCGACTGTACGGGTCAAATCCAGCAGACCGCCGATCACGGCAAGCAGTGGCGGAGCGCCCGAGATGTGACGCAGGAGCGGCGGATAATCCGGCTCATCCATGGCAATGAATCGCCCGCCAAGCCTTTCGAGAGCGGCGATCTCGTTCTCGGCTTCCGCTAGGCTTGGGACACGAGTCCCCACTCCCGCCCGCGAGGCTAAACGAGGCAAGTCGGCGAGGGCCTGTTCTGCTGACCCGGCGCGATTGAGCAGTTGGCGGAACGTGACCGGACCGACATTCTCGGTCCGAATGAGCCTTAGCCAGGCGAGCTTCTGCGACGGTGTAAGCTTTGTTCCCGCCGCCTTTCGCATCAGGTGGACTCGATTGTCTTCTTTTCGGAGCCGATCTTGGGCTCGGTCCCGTTGAGGAGCCGCCCGATATTGGCGCGGTGATTGTAGATCAGCAGGGCCGCCAGCAACGCTGCTGTCGCAGCGAGCTTGATGCCGTCGTCCGCCCACCCCATCAGGTAGGCGACGTAAGCGAAGATCGGGGAGGTGACGGCCGCGGTCAGCGCCGAGAGCGACGAGAAACGCTGCGTGAAGGCAATGAACAGCCAGACGGCGCAGAAGACAACACCGACCGGCCAGGCGAGACCGAGCAGCACACCGATCATCGTGGCGACGCCTTTGCCCCCCTTGAAGCGCAGCCAGACCGGGAAGCAGTGTCCAAGAAACACCGCGATCGCGGCGATGTAGATGGCATCTCCCGGCCAGAAGTAGCGGGCGATGAGGACCGCAACAGCCCCCTTCAATGCGTCAAGGATCAGGGTTGCGGCTGCCAGCTCTCGCCGGCCGGTTCGCAGCACATTGGTGGCGCCAATATTTCCCGAACCGATCTTGCGCACATCGCCTAGGCCGGCGGCGCGCGTTATCAGTAGGCCGAACGGAATGGATCCGAGCAAATAGCCAACGATAGCAGCGAGCACGTAGCCCATCATTTCGCCCCCTCCTGCCAGTTAGCATGACGGAAGACGGAACGGCCCGCAACGAAGGTCTGCATCACCGCGCCCTGCATCCGCGCGCCCTCGAAGGCGGTGTTGCGTGAGCGCGACACGATCTCGGCTTCCTTTACGAGCCATGGGTAGTCCATGTCGATGATGATCATGTCGGCTGGAGCGCCGGTCGCGAGGCGTCCCGACGGCAGGCCCAGTATTTCGGCAGGGCGTTGGGTCATCGCACGCAGAATGGTCGTCAGGGGTATGTCGCCGGAATGGACGAGCCGCAAGGCCGCTGCCAGGAGGGTTTCGAGCCCGATTGCACCTTCCGATGCATCAGCGAACGGCTGCCGCTTAACCTCGCTATCCTGTGGGTCATGCGCTGAATGGATTACGTCGATGATGCCGGTCTTCAGTGCCTCAATCATCGCCTGACGGTCGTCTTCCGACCGTAGCGGCGGACTGAGCTTGAAGAACGTGCGGTAGGGCGCGACGTCATTTTCGTTCAGCGCCAAATTGTTGATCGAGATACCCGCCGAAATTGGGCCCATGCGCCGCTTTGCAGCACTGATGAGCTCCGCGGCCCCGGCCGATGAGACCTGAGCGGCGTGGTAGCGCACGCCCGTCAGAGCCGCGAGTTGGAGGTCGCGAGCAAGCGGAATCGTCTCCGCCTCGGCCGGAATCCCCTTCAGGCCGGAGATCGTGGCGAGCGCACCTTCGTTCATCACGCCCTCGCCAACCAATGTGCGATCGACGGTGGAGTGGATAATCGGCAGATCGAAATTGGCCGCATAGCTCATCGCTGCGCGCATCAACCCGGCCGACTGGATCGAGTGCCGACCGTCGGACAGCGCCACGGCACCGGCTTCCTTGAGGAGGCCAAACTCGGTGATATCGTTACCGCCTAGCCCCCGGGTGATCGCCGCGCTGGGGAGGACGTTGACCTTGGCCGTTGCGGCGGCGCGCCGGACAATGAAATCGACGATCGCGCCGTCGTCCACCACAGGCGTCGAATCGGGCATCAGCAGAAAGCTGGTCACGCCCCCGGCGGCAGCCGCCTCCGCCGCGGTGGCCAGGGTCTCGCGGTACTCGTGTCCCGGCTCGCCCGTGAAAACGCGCATGTCGATGAGGCCTGGGGCGACGAGCAGGCCTTTGGCGTCGATAATCGTAGCGCCCTCAGGTACACCTTGTGGCGCGCCGTCTTTCAGCTCCTCGATCCTGCCGTCCCTGACTAGAATGGCGCCATACCGGTCACTGTTCGATGCCGGATCGACGATGCGGGCATTCCTGACGACCAGCGGCGCGCTCAAGCCTGCACCTGTGTAGGGTCGGCGAGCAGCGCATCAAGCACCGCCATACGGACTGCGACGCCCATTTCCACCTGATGTGTGATCACCGAGCGCGGCCCGTCTGCGATCGCCGGGTCGATCTCGACGCCGCGGTTCATCGGGCCAGGATGCATGACAATGGCGTCGGGCTTGGCCAACTGCAGCTTCTCTGCATCGAGGCCATAGAAGCGGTAGTATTCCCGCACCGATGGGATAAGGCGACCGGCAGCGCGCTCATGTTGCAGCCGCAGCATCATCACAACGTCAGCCCCTACAAGGCCTTCGCGCATGTCAGTGAACACCTCGCTGGTGAGCGTCTCGATGCCCCGCGGCAGCAGGGTCTTCGGCGCAATCACCCGTGTGCGAACCTGCATCGCGCCAAGAAGCAGCAAATTGGACCGGGCCACGCGCGAATTGGCAATATCACCGCAGATCGCCACGGTAAGCCCCGCAAGTCGGCCCTTGTGTTGGCGGATCGTCAAGGCATCGAGCAGAGCCTGTGTCGGGTGTTCGTGCGCTCCATCACCGGCATTGATGACCGCGCAGCCCACCTTTTGGCTCAGGAGCTCGACGGCACCCGAGGCGGGATGCCGGACGATAATGACGTCAGGCTGCATCGCGTTCAGCGTCGCCGCAGTGTCGATCAGCGTTTCGCCCTTGCTCACTGACGAGGTCTTGACCGACATGTTGGTGACCTGCGCGCCGAGCCGCTTGCCGGCGATCTCGAAGCTTGCCTGGGTCCGGGTGGAGGGCTCGAAGAACAGGTTGATCTGGGTCTTGCCGCTCAGCGTCGGCAGAGATTTCCGCTGCTGCCGAGACACCGGGATCATCGCCTCGGCTCGGTCGATGAGCTCAAGGATTTCGTACTGATTGAGCTGGGAAATAGCGAGGAGATTGCGGTGAGGGAAGGGTCGCCTGCTGTGTCCCGCCGGGCTGGTCATGCCGCTCCTCGTCTGGTCGGGGCGGGGTCTACCCCGCATCACTCGACGGGGCAAGTCTTAGGCGGTCCAAATATCCCTGCAAAATATAGGAGGCCGCGAGCTTATCTACGACCTCTGCCCGACGGTCGCGCCGCGTGTCGGCCTCGATCAGCACACGCGTCACGGCCGAAGTCGATAGCCGCTCGTCCCAAAAAACGATCGGAAGCGGGGTCTTTTGCGCGAGATTGCGCGCAAAAGCCCGCGTCGACTGCGCCCGCGGGCCCTCGGAGCCGTCCATGTTCAGCGGCAGCCCAAGAACGAGCCCGACCGCTTGATTTTCGACGATCAGTTCCAGGAGCCTGGCGGCATCTGCGGTGAACTTGGTCCGCGCGACGGTCTCGAGCGGCGTCGCGGTATAGCGCAGGCCATCGGAGACTGCGACGCCGATGGTCTTGGTTCCGAGGTCGAGCCCAAGCAGCTTGCCGCTGGCCGGAAGCGTTCCGGCTGAACTGTCGCGTTCCATGCGAATTCGCTAGCTGTTGCATCTGGCAGAGGCAAGGAATCGATGAAGCTCACGTGGTTCGGAGGCAGGACACTGCGCATCTATGCCGGCGGCGAAATTATCGTCATCCACCCGGATAGTGCGCCGACCACCATAGATCGGAACGAGTTGCTGTCCGCCGCGGACCGGGTGATCGATCCCAAACAGGACTCGATCCCACGGATCGACCCAGCAGAATGGCGGCCCAGGCCGGCCGCAAGGCTGATCGACGGTCCTCGATCGACCGAAATCGTACGGATTGCGGATTCGACGCTGCTCATATCAGCCGCCGGCGAGCCGCCGCTCGTGCTGCTCGGAGAGGGAGATTCGCCCCGCTTTGGGCGATGGGCCGATGGAGCGGTCATGATCCTCATGTCTGCCCGTGAATCCCTCGTTGCGGAGGCAACAGTTCTGCTGGACGTCGCAAGGCCACGGCTCATCGTGCTTGCCTTGGATGAGCAGACGCTCGACACGGTCGTCGGGGAATTGGGTGGGCATCTGCAGGGCGTCGGGCTGGTATCGCTCGAGCCAGGCCTTGCTCTGGAGGTCTAGGCGCAGCTAATAACTGGCCAAATTCGGGAGTTTCGCATGACTGTGGATGCCGCAACCGTCAAGCGCATCGGTCGTCTGGCCCGCATCCGGGTGGAGGACCATGAGGTTGAGAAATATCAGGGCGAAATCAACGCTATCCTCGGTTTCGTCGAGCAGCTGAGCGAGGTGAACGTCGAAGGAGTGGAACCGATGACCTCGGTCACGCCGATGCAACTCCGCCGCCGCGAAGACAAGGTTACGGACGGCGGCTATCCGGAAAAGATCGTCGCCAATGCGCCGTTGACCGAAGACAATTTCTTCATGGTGCCCAAGGTCATCGAGTGACGCTTCGCGCCGCGATCATCGGCCGGCCCGAGCGCTCTGGCGCCGGCCGTCGCGTGATGTTGCGATAATCCGGCCGTCCCGCTAGGAACGGCCAATACGCTTTCCCGTGAGCCCAAGCCTTTGACCGATCTTACCAAGCTGACGCTTGCTCAGGCCCGTAAGGAACTGATCGACAGGAATTTTTCAGCGGTCGAATTGACCGACGCCTACTTGGCGGCGATCGAAGCGGCCAATCCCAAGCTGAACGCCTATGTGGCGGTGACGTCGGACTCCGCCCGGCATATGGCCAAGGCCTCGGATGAGAGGCTGGCCGCCGGGCAGGGCCGCGTGCTCGAGGGAATCCCGCTTGGCATCAAGGACTTGTTCGGTACCAGGGGCGTCCACACGCAGGCGGCCAGCCATATCCTCGATGGCTTCAAGCCTGAGTACGAGTCGACCGTGACCGCAAATCTGTGGGGGCACGGCGCAGTCATGCTGGGCAAGCTCAACATGGATGAGTTTGCCATGGGCTCGTCCAACGAGACCTCGTACTACGGTCCGGTCGTCAACCCCTGGCGCTCGAAAGGCTCGAACGCGCAACTCGTGCCGGGAGGATCGTCCGGCGGTTCCGCCGCAGCCGTGAGCGCCTGGTTGTGCGCCGCCGCGACCGCCACCGACACCGGCGGCTCGATCCGCCAGCCGGCGGCGTTTACGGGCACCGTCGGCATCAAACCCACCTATGGCCGTTGCTCTCGCTGGGGAATTGTGGCCTTTGCCTCGTCCCTCGATCAGGCCGGTCCGATTGCGCGAACTGTGGAGGACGCGGCTATCCTGCTGGGCTCGATGGCCGGGTTCGATCCGAAGGATTCCACCAGCGTGGACCGGGCGGTGCCGGACTTCGCGGCGGCGGTGGAGCGGGGAGTCAAGGGCTTAACCATTGGTATTCCTAAGGAATATCGGATGGACGGGATGCCCGACGAGATCGAGAAGCTCTGGCAGCAGGGGATTTCGTGGCTCGAAGCCGAGGGCGCGAGCGTCAAAGTGATATCATTGCCACACACGACATATGCCCTTCCGGCCTACTATATTGTGGCTCCGGCGGAGGCTTCGTCGAACCTGGCGCGTTACGACGGCGTGAAGTACGGGCTGCGTGTTACCGGCAAGGACATCACCGACATGTACGAGCTGACCCGCGCCAAGGGCTTCGGCCCGGAAGTGCGGCGCCGCCTGATGATCGGGACATACGTGCTGTCGGCCGGCTACTATGACGCCTATTACGTGCGGGCGCAGAAGGTACGGACGTTGATCAAGCGCGACTTCGAGCTCGCCTTCAACGACGGGGTGGACGCCATCCTGACGCCGGCGACGCCGTCGGCCGCCTTCGGAGTAGGCGACCAGGACATGAGCGCCGACCCGGTCAAGATGTATCTCAACGACATCTTCACGGTGACCGTGAACATGGCCGGCCTGCCCGGCATCGCGGTACCCGCAGGCAAGGACGCCGCCGGCCTGCCACTGGGCCTGCAGCTCATCGGCCGGCCGTTCGACGAGGAGACCCTGTTCGCCGCCGGGCGGGTGATCGAGCGCTCCCGCGGCGTCGACTTCGCCCCCGACAAGTGGTGGTGACAATGCCCGAACCCGATATCTTCACCACCGCCGACTGGCGTGACGTTCCCAAGGACATGTCGAAGCCGCTGCAGGCGCTGTGGTGGATCCGCAAGGGCGAGTTCCGGGTCGGCCCGGAATGGGAGGAGGCCCATATCATCGTTCAGGCGATGGAGGGCACCATGGAGTTCGATTGGGTGCATGCCCTGCTGCACTGGATCGAGGCCGACATGGGCAATGCCGACTATTGGTACCGCCGCGCGGGCAAGAAGCGATCCGCCCCGAACGTCAAGGCCGAATGGGACGTGATCGCAGCGGCGCTGAGCGGCGTCACCAGGCACTGATGGCTCGCCGCGTCCTGGTCGCAGGGGCAACCGGGGCCATCGGCATCCCGCTGTGCCGCCTGCTGGTCGCCGACGGCTGGAACGTCTTCGGCACGACCCGCCGTGTCGACAAGGTCGGCATCCTCGGGGACATCGGCGTCGCTCCCGTGGTGGTGGACGTCTATGACCGCGAATCGTTGGGCCGCGCCATGGCCGATACCGCTCCCGAGGCGGTCATCCACCAGCTGACGGATTTGCCGCCGGCTCTCGACCCCGCGCAGATGGCGGCGGCGCGGGCGCGCAACGCCCGGCTCCGCGATGAGGGGACCCGAAACCTGATCGCCGCTGCGGTGGCCGCCGGGGCCAAGCGAATCGTCGCGCAGTCGATCGCCTTTGCCTACGCGCCGGGACCCAAGCCGCTCACGGAAAGCGCACCGCTCGACCCGGCGCAACTGGGTGTCGTCAGCCTGGAGCGGCAAGTCCTCGCCGGCCCGATGCAGGGGGTCGTGCTGCGCTATGGCCGCCTTTATGGACCGGGAACAGGCTTTGCCCAGTCCGGCCCGGCACCGGTCCATGTTGATGCGGCCGCGGACGCCGCCCGTCGCGCCCTGCTCGCCGGGCAGGGCATTTACAATATCGCCGAGGACGACGGGGAGGTCGACTCCAGCCGGGCCAAAACGGACCTCGGCTGGAGTGCCGATTTCCGTCTCTAGCGATTGTCGAACTGGCTGCGAACCAACTCCAGCCCTCGTCGCGTGATCCGGTAAGGCCCGCCGCCCGTTGACGCGATTGTCGACCGGCGGCGCAGCTTCTGGAATAGTGCGAGCGGCAGGGCCGGCATTCGCCATCCCTCCCGATTGTAGAGCGCGAGGGCCTCGATACGGCCGCGGCTGTCCCTGAGGGGCAGGATATGGCCGCCCTGAGCGAGGGCGTGCAGCACCCGCTGTTCGTCTCTCGAAATGTCCATTGGAGTGGTGACCCTGGAAAACCCAGCGGGCAGCCGTCCGCATCGCGCTGGACGGCGCCTGGTTCCAATAGCCTCATCCGAAGACGGATGAGGCCCTAGCAGGTCTCCACAAGGCTAGACATGGTCAAACTCCAGGCGACCGCACAGGTGCAGCCGCCGAATACCATTCCAATAACGCCCGCCGATGCGGACTGCAAACTACTTCTTGGGCGGAATGTCAGCCGGCGCTTCCTGACCGTTATCGCCGGGCAGGGACTTGATATATTCGTAGAGCGAACGGCTCTCGACCTCCGTCAGCTCGTGGACGTTGAACCATGGCATCGGCGGGGGCGCAGTGAACGTCTTGGCGAAATTAACCCAGTCATCTTCGCTCATATTGGCGACCACCAAGCGCAAGTTCTTGGCGAAGTTGGTGCCCCAAGGTCCCTCATACCCAACCGGGTTGCCTTTGAGCGCCTTGTCCGGATCGATCTGGCCGCTCTGGGCGTAGCCGACCGTGTGGCAGTCGTGGCAGCCGCCGACGATGGAAATATGCTTGCCCAATTCGACCGATGGTGTTTCGGCCGCGACCGCCGCGGTCGACAATCCGGCCACCGCGAGCAACACCGCAAATCTAAGCATGAGAATAGCCCCCTCGTTTCAAGCGCTTAGCGACGAGCCGAACGGTACGCCCAACGAGAGATCGGCTGCAAGACAAAGCACGGTTGAATTCGGTGGCGCGGACGTGCAAACCAGAGTGATCGAACTCTGCCGTTGCGAGCATCTTCCGTGACCAAATCGCCAGCCGACTGCACCACCAAGGAAGACGTGCGCAGGGAGCTCGATCGCATCGACCAGGCATTGCTGACGCTGTTTGCCGAGCGGCATCGCTACGTGACACGCATGGCGGAAATCAAGACCGACCCGCACGAGGCGCACGATCCGGTACGGATCAATGCGATCCTCCAAAAGCAGCGCAAGCGGGCCGACGAGCTCGGCCTCGACGAGGACCAGGCAGAGCTGATCTGGAGGACCTTGATCGACTGGAACGTGAACTACGAAAAGGGCATTATCGTAGCGCGTCGCGGCAACAAGAAACCCTGATGTCCCTCAACACCATCATCCGCAAGGCCATCCCGGCCGAGATCGACACCCTCGCGGACATCGCGTTCATCGCGTGGGAGCGCGACCTGCTGCCGTTCCTCAACGGCTCCATGGCATCGCGCAGCGCCGAGAAGGCCCGCCTCGAGACAGCGGTGCGCGACGGGCTCGACCGGGTGATCGTTGCCGAGGTAAACGGTGTCTGCGTCGGCTGGTGCCAACGCATGCGCGGCCGCGCCTACATCCCCTTCCTGTTCGTGACGCCGCTGCTGCAAAACCAGGGCGTCGGGTCAGCCCTGCTGCGCCGGATGGAGTCGCTGCTCGAGCTCGAAGGCCACGAGCGCATCCAGCTCGACACGCTCGCCGACAACGTCCGCGCGGTGAACTTCTACCAGCACCAAGGCTACCAGATCCTGGCACTCAAGACTGAGGGCAAGGCCGGACGGGACACGCAGACAAGCGTCCGGCTGGAGAAGCGCCTCAGCCCCTGGCACGGCCCGATCGACGACATAGGCTGACCGCGGCCGGCCTGATCGCTTCCGATTTTCTATTGTGGCGTCGGCATTTAGATAGACGGATGCAGGAGAGTTTTCTCCGGCGTCGCGGTATGCCATAGACAGCCCAGAACGAACATGAGCCTCGTCATTTGAGCATCATCGACACCCGTACACCCAACCCCAAGGGCTTCATCAAGGGGCAGACCGGCGACTGGGAAGTGATCATCGGCATGGAAGTCCATGCCCAGGTCACGTCCGAGAGCAAGCTGTTCTCTGGCTCATCGACTGAGTTCGGCCGGCCGGCCAACTCCAATGTGAGTTTCGTCGATGCGGCGATGCCGGGCATGCTGCCGGTGATCAACGAGGAGTGCGTCAAGCAGGCAGTGCGCACCGGGCTCGGACTCAAGGCGGCGATCAACAAGCGCTCGATCTTCGACCGCAAGAACTACTTCTATCCGGACCTGCCGCAGGGCTACCAGAACAGCCAGTACAAGGACCCGATCGTGGGCGAGGGCAAGGTGCTGCTCGACATGGGCGAAGGCTCCCCCGTCGAGATCGGCATCGAACGGCTGCACCTCGAGCAGGACGCCGGCAAGTCCATCCACGACCAGCATCCGAACATGAGCTTCGTCGACCTCAACCGGTCGGGCGTGGCGCTGATGGAGATCGTGTCGAAGCCCGACCTGCGCTCGGCCGACGAGGCGAAGGCCTACCTCAGCAAACTGCGGACCATCCTGCGCTATCTCGGCACCTGCGACGGCAACATGGAACAGGGTTCCATGCGCGCCGACGTCAACGTTTCGGTGCGGCGCCCGGGCGGCGAATTCGGCACGCGCTGCGAGATCAAGAACGTCAATTCAATCCGCTTTGCGGGGCAGGCGATCGAGTTCGAGGCGCGCCGGCAGATCGACATCCTGGAGGACGGCGGCAGCATCGACCAGGAAACCCGCCTGTTCGATCCCAAGACCGGCGAGACGCGTTCGATGCGATCCAAGGAAGAAGCGCACGACTACCGCTATTTCCCCGATCCCGACCTGCTACCGCTCGAATTCGATCAGGCCTTCATCGACGAGCTTGCCAGGCACCTGCCGGAACTGCCGGACGAGAAGCAGGCTCGCTTCATCAAGGACTACGGCGTGACGCCTTACGATGCGATGGTGTTGACGCTCGAGCGCGAAACTGCCGATTACTTCGAGGCGGCGGTCAAGCACGGCTCCGGCAAGCGCGACGGCAAGGCGGTGGCCAACCTCGTGACCGGCGACATTGCTGCCTATGCCAACAGCCAGGGGCTAAGCGCCTTCGAGACGCACATCAAGCCGGCGCAGATCGCCGGCATCGTCGATCTCGTCGCTGCCGGGACGATTTCGTCCAAGGGCGCCAAGGACCTGCTGCAGGTGATCATCGCCGAGGAGCCGGAAGGCGACCCCGCCGAGATCGTCGAGCGGCGCGGCATGAAGCAGGTGACCGACCTCGGAGCGATCGAGAAGGTGGTCGACGAAATCATTGCCGCCAATCCGGACCAGGTGGCCAAGGTGCAGGCCAAGCCGACGCTGATCGGCTGGTTCGTCGGCCAGGCGATGAAGGCCTCGGGCGGCAAGGCCAACCCGCAGGCGCTGAACGAGATTCTAAAGAAGAAGCTCGGACTCGAATAGCTCGGCGTAGTTCGCCCCGGCTTGCGCGCGGATGACTCCGCGCGGGGACCAATTCTCGAGGCAAACTACGGCTAGTGCCGGCTGACGCCGGGGTCCGGCGTGTGATCCGGAAATGGCTGGCGGGCCGGCGCGGGACTGTCGGTTGACGGCGTCACCACACCGGGACGCGGCGGCGTGACGTTGCGCGCCCCGCCGGTGCCGGGCGGGAATTTCGGCGCCGGATTGTCCTTGGGGTTGATCGGTTCGGGATGCGGATCGGATTCGCGGACCATGTCGGTTCTCCTCGTCTGCGCAAGGAGAACGGCTGGCGCGTGGCCCCGTTCCGATGTCATGCCGCCGCCGGTTGCCGCCGCTTCACCAGCCGCCCGTCGATGAAGACCAGACCGATAAAGATCACGGCGATGCCGATGAAGTGGGCCGGCAGCAGGCTCTCGTTGAGCACCAGCACGCCGAGCAGGATCGCCGAGATTGGGGTGATGAAGGTGTTGAGCGACAGGTTCGTCGCGCCGACCTTGGGCAGCAGCCAGTAAACGAGCAGGAAGCTGAAGCTCGTCGAGAACACCCCGATGCCGAGCAGCGCCCCCCAGGTTTCGGGTCGCGTGATGACCGGGGCGCCGGTGAAGAGGAAGGCAACCGGGATCATGATGATGGCGGCGGCGCTGAGTGAGGTGGAGGCGACAGCGGCGGAGTCGACCGCCTTGAACCGCCGCGCATAGTTGAGCGTGAGCGCGTAGCAGAGGGTCGCGGCGAAGGCAGCGAGGTAGGCAAGGGCCTGTCCGGAGATGCCCTGCGCCAGCGACGGCGAGGCGAGGATGACGGCGCCGGCGAGGCCGATCAGGACGCCCGCGACCTTGTTCCAGGTCGCCTTCTCGCCGCCCGGCCAGAGCTGGCTGACGATCACCGTGGTCATCGGCGTCATGCCGTTGATGACGCCGACGATACCGCTCGGCAAGTGTTCCTCGGACCACGGGAAAAGGGCGAAGGGGATCGCATAATTGAGGATGCCGAGCACCACCAGCTGGGCGTAGACCCGCCAGTCGGTCGGCGCTTTGCGGCGGGCGGCGAGGAAGAAGGCCCAGCAGATGATGGCCCCGATGGTGACGCGGCCGGCCGAGACCCACAGCGGCGAGATCTCGCGGATCAGCACGGCGTTGAAGAGGAACGAACATCCCCAGATGGCGCCCAGCATGATGATGAGCGCCCAGTACCGTATCGGCATGACCAACCTCGCAACGACAGCGCGGTTTTAGGGCCGCGCGGGAGTCGGGTCGAACCGTTTTTGACGATAGCTGCGATGAATTCGCGTGATGGCCGTCAGTTCGGTTGCACCTGGCGGAGGAAGTCGAGCACCGCGGCGTTGAACGCCGCCGGCCGTTGGATGGGCGCGAAATGGCTCACCTCGGGCAGCAGCACGAAGCGGCCGCGGGGGACGGTCCGGGCAATGTATTCGATGTGCTCGCGGCGGATGAACTCGTCGTGCGCGCCGAGCACTGCCCAGACCGGGCAGCGGATCAGCGCGAGATCGGCGGCACTGTAGTTCGGCTCGGCTTTCTGCATGGCGCCGAGGTCGTCGCGCATGGCCTCGAATGCGTCGGGCGTGGGCGAGAGCGCCGCATAGTCGCGGACGTGATGGTTGTAGATGCGGCCGATGCGGTCGGTGAAGACGAACGGCAGCGTGCCGGCCGCGTCGACATTGCAGGCGAAAAAGAAGAGGCCGGTCACCCGCTCGGGCGTGTCGTGCGCAAGAACGAGCGCCGTATCGGCCCCGTCGCTCCAGCCGATGAAGGCGGCATGGGCGATGCCGAGCGCGTCCATCACGGCGCGGACGTCGGATGCCATCAGCTGGTAGCTGTAGGGACGGTCATCGCGGCTGGAGCGGCCCTGGCCGCGGCTGTCGATGGCGACCACGCGATAGCCGGCATCGACCAGCGCCGGCACCTGGTACCCGAAATTGCCGGCATCGCCGAGCCCGCCATGCAGCAGGATCACCGGCGGGCCGGCGCCAAAGCTCGCATACCAGATGCGGGCGTTCTGGTTTTCGGCGTAGCCGCTGCGCTCGGGCACGGGCAGGGCCGGGAGGCCATGCGCCTCGAGCTGGGTGAGGTCGTCGTCGCGGAAGCTGCTCATGATATCTGGTCGAACGGCCTCAGCGATTTTCGACAGGCATGCGTGCGTCGCCGCGCGCCACCATCGCCAGCGCCTTCGGATAGAGCCTGTGCTCCTCGACCAGCACCCGGGCCGCGAGGCTTTCCGCGGTGTCGCCCGGGAGCACCGGGACGCGCGCCTGCGCGATGGTCGGGCCTTCGTCCATGCCCGGCGTCACGAAATGGACCGTACAGCCGTGTTCAGCCACGCCCTCGGCCAGCGCCTGCTCGTGCGTGTGGAGGCCCTTATGCCTGGGCAGCAAGGACGGGTGGATGTTGATGAGCTTTCCCGCCCACCGCGTGCAGAACTCGGGGGACAGGATGCGCATGAAGCCGGCGAGGCAGATGATGTCGGGGTGCCAGCCGGCGAGCACGTCGTTCAGCGCGGCCTCGAACGCGGCCTTGCTCGGGTAGTCCTGGTGCGCGCGGACGGCGGTGGGAATGCCGGCGAGCCAGGCGTATTGCAGCCCCGGTGCGTCGGCCCGGTTGGAGAACACCCCCACGATCTCGGCCGGATAGTCAGGGGCGCGGGTGGCTTCGGCCAGCGCGGTCATGTTCGAGCCGCGCCCGGAAATGAGGATCGCGACGCGCTTCCTCGGTGCGCTCACAGGGCGAGCTTGCCGTCGAAGGTGACAGGCTCGCCGGTGCGTTCGATCAACTTGCCGATGATCGTTGCCTTCTCCCCCTGCGCGTTGAGGTGCTCCACGAGCCGCCCGGCTTCTGCCTGCCCGATGGCGCAGACCATGCCCACGCCGCAGTTGAAGGTCCGCAGCATGTCGCGCTCCGCGATGCCGCCAACGCGCGCCAGCCAGCCGAACACTTTGGGCACGGAAACGGCGTTGAGCTCGATGTAGGCCGCGACGTCATCGGGCAAAACCCGCGGAATGTTGTCGATGAAGCCGCCGCCGGTGATGTGCGCCAGCGCCTTGATGCCGATGCCGGCCTTGAGCGCGCTGAGGATCGGCTTCACGTAGATGCGGGTCGGAGTGAGTAGGGCGCCGGACAGCGTGCGATGCGGGTCGAACGGTGCGGGCAGGTACCAGTCAATGCCCGAGATTTCGACGATGCGGCGGACCAGCGAGAAGCCGTTGGAGTGGACGCCCGAGGAGGCAATGGCCACCAGGGCGTCACCCGGAACGACGTCGGGCCGCGGCAGCAGGGTGCCGCGCTCGGCCGCGCCCACGGCGAAGCCGGCAAGGTCGTAGTCCTTGTCGTGATACATGCCGGGCATCTCGGCGGTCTCGCCGCCGATCAGGGCGCAGCCGGCGATACGGCAGCCTTCCGCGATGCTCTCGACGATCGCCTTGCCGGTGTCGACATCGAGTTTGCCCGTCGCGAAATAGTCGAGGAAGAACAGCGGCTCCGCCCCCTGGACCACGATGTCGTTGACACACATCGCGACGAGATCGATGCCGATGGTCGAATGGCTCCCGGTATCGATGGCGATCTTGAGCTTGGTGCCGACCCCGTCATTGGCCGCGACCAGCACCGGATCGATGAAGCCGGCGGCCTTGAGGTCGAACAGCCCGCCGAAGCCCCCGATCTCGGCATCGGCGCCGGGCCGGCGGGTCGATCGGACAGCCGGTTTGATCGCATCCACCAAGGCGTTACCCGCGTCGATGTCGACGCCCGCGTGCTTGTAGCTCAGCCCGTTTGATGGCAGGTTCGGGGCGTCGGACATGGGCGCTGAATCCGGCTCGGGGAGGGGCGAAATCTGTTCGCGCTGATAGCCGCTCAACCGGTGTGACGCAAGGGCAACGCCAGGCATGACACTTAGATATCAGGTCCTGGTCTGGGTGACCTTCACCGCGGTCGTCATCCTCCTGATCTGGCTGTTCCGCCCGATCCTGCTGCCGTTCGTGATCGGCATCGCGCTCGCCTACATTCTCAACCCCGCCGTAAACTTCGTGCAGCGCTACATCGTGAGCCGCGCCTGGTCGACAGCCGTCGTCCTTCTTGGCGTGCTGGCCGTGATTATCGGCATTTTCGTTGTCATCACACCGCTCATTGTCGCGCAGGTCGCCGGGCTTGTCGGTCGCCTGCCAGGTTACGTCGGTGATCTCAACAGCCTCGTGCGCTCGATCGCACCGCAGCTCAACGAGTGGCTGGGGCCCGAACGCGCGGCACAGGTCGAGACGAGCCTCACCCAGTTCCTCGGCTCAGGCGTCGAGTTCCTCGGCAGCATTACGGCGCAGCTGGCGCAAAGCGGCCTCACGGTGCTCAACACGGTCGCCGTGCTGATCCTGACGCCGGTGGTGGCGTTTTACCTGCTGCTCGACTGGCAGGGCATGGTCAAAGGGATCGACGACCTGCTGCCACGGGAGCACCGCAGGGAAATCCGCCAGGTGCTCGACCAGATCGACCGTTCGATCGCGGGCGTCATCCGCGGGCAGGGCGGTGTGATCCTCGTCCTGTGCATCTACTACGCAACGGCCCTCACGCTCACCGGACTGAACTTCGGCCTCGTCATCGGCCTGATGACAGGCCTGTTGAGCTTCATACCGTTCTTCGGGTTTCTGACCGGCTTCGTCCTGTCGATGGGCATTGCCCTGGTGCAGTTCGCCCCGGACTGGTGGTTCGTGGTGATCGTCTTCGTCGTCTACATGATCGGCCAGTTCCTCGAGGGCAACATCCTCTATCCGCGGTTCGTCGGGCAGAGCATCAACATCAACCCCGTCTGGCTGATGTTCGCGTTGTTTGCCTTCGCCTTCCTGTTCGGCTTTGTCGGCCTGCTTCTCGCCGTGCCGCTGGCGGCGATCACGGCCACGCTTACGCGCTACGCGGTTCGCCGCTATCAGGACAGCGCCCTGTATCGAGGCGAACGGCCGGCCAAATCGGCCACCGAACCGGAGCTGACACTGGTTGCGCCCACTCCGGCGCCGCGAAAATCGAGCCGGCGCCCGGCGGACCGCGAGTGATGTCGACGACCTCGGCAGGACAGTTGCCCTTCGACTATGGGCATGAACCCTCACACCTCGAGGACGATTTCATTGAGGGGGACGGCAACCAACTCGCCCTGGCGCATGTCCGCGCCTTTCCGAACTGGCCGCATCCGCTGACTTTGCTGGAGGGGCCGCCGAAATCGGGAAAATCGCACCTCGCGCGCATCTGGATTCAGCGCTCCGGAGCCCTGCCGGCGACGCCGCAAAGCGCGGAGCTGTTGGCCAGCGAAGGCAGCACGGAACCGGTCCTGATCGAGGACATCGAGCGGAGCGGATATGGCGAGCCGGCGTTGTTCCACCTGCTGAACCAATCCATGCGTGATGGCCGTCCGGTGCTGATGACCACACGGTCCGCAATTGCCAACTGGCCGTTCGGGACCGATGATCTCAAGTCACGGGCGCGACTCGCGCAGCGCTTCACGTTGGCTTTGACCGATGACATCCAGTTGTCACAGATGTTCGTGAAGTTGTTCGGAGATCGGCAGGTGGCGGTGGACCCCAAGGTTATCGCCTATCTGGTCGCGCGTATGGAGCGGTCTCCGGAGGAGGCCGTCGCGCTGGCCGACACGGCCGACCGGCTGGCGCTGGCCCGGGGCACGGCGATCACCCGCCAGATTGCGGCAATGGCGCTCGCGGAGCGGGGCGTCCAGCAGCTCGAACTCGACCTGGAAGGCGACGACGATGAATGAGATCGGCGAAATCATTCCCGAGGAGACGGCAGGGCCCGATATCGATGCCCTGCGCGTCTCGCCGGCCCGTTTCGTCAACCGCGAGGTCAGCTGGCTGCAGTTCAACATGCGGGTGCTCGAGGAGGCCGGGAACGTCAATCACCCGCTGCTCGAGCGCATGCGGTTCGTTTCCATCTCGGCGAACAATCTCGACGAGTTCTTCATGGTTCGCGTCGCCGGCCTCAAGGGGCAGGTGCGGGCCGGGATCACCACCCAGAGCGCCGACGGCCTGACGCCGACCGAGCAGCTCGACGAAATCGCGACCCTGGCGCAGCACCTGCATCTCGAACAGCAGGACGCCTGGCAGACGTTGCGCGAGGAGCTCTACGACCGCGATGTGGTGATCCACGAGGCCGGAGACCTGTCCGCCGATCAGGTGAAATACCTCCAGCGGCTGTTCCGCGAAGAAATCTTCCCGGTGCTGACGCCGATCGCGGTCGACCCCGCGCATCCGTTCCCGTTCATCCCGAATCTCGGCTTCACCCTGGCGTTCGAGCTGACACGCCCGGGCTCGATGCAGACCCTGACCGCGCTGGTGCGCGTGCCGTCAAACCTCGACCGCTTCATCACGCTGCCGAGCGGCCTCGTGAGCGAAGGACGGATCGAGGTCGTGACCATCGACACGCTGATCAACCTGTTCCTGCATAAGATGTTTCCGGGTTACGAGGTCGCCGGCTCCGGCTCCTTCCGCGTTATCCGCGACAGCGAAATCGAAATCGATGACGAAGCGGCCGACCTCGTGGTCGAATTCGAAACAGCCCTGCGGCAGCGCCGCCGTGGCCAGGTGATCCGGCTCGAGATCGAAAAGAAGATGCCGCGCGCGCTGCGGCGGCAGATTTCCGAGCGGCTGGGCGCTACCCCGGCCGACACCTTCGAGGTCGAAGGGTTCCTCGGTCTCGCCGATGCTGCCAAGATCTGCGAGATAGACCGGCCGGATTTAAAGTTTCAGCCGTACATACCGCGTTATCCGGAACGCGTTCGGGATTTCAACGGCGACCTGTTTGCCGCCATTCGCGCCAAGGACCTGCTCGTCCATCATCCATTCGAGAGCTTTGACGTGGTGGCGCAGTTCGTCATGCAGGCCGCTCGCGACCCGGACGTGGTCGCGATCAAGCAAACCCTCTACCGCACCTCGCGCGACAGCCCGATCGTCAAGGCGCTGGTGCTCGCCGCGGAGTCCGGCAAGTCGGTCACCGCCCTGGTGGAATTGAAGGCCCGGTTCGACGAGGAGGCCAATATCCGTTGGGCCCGCGACCTCGAGCGCGCCGGCGCGCAGGTGGTCTTCGGCTTCATCGAGCTCAAGACCCACGCCAAGATGAGTCAGGTGGTGCGGCGCGAGAACGGCAAGCTGGTGAGCTACTGTCACCTGGGTACGGGCAACTACCACCCGATCACGGCGAAGATTTACACCGACCTCAGCTACTTCACGACTGACCCGACCATCACCCGCGACGTGGCTCGCGTGTTCAATTTCATAACCGGATATGCGAGGCCGACCGAGCTCGAGAGCATCGCCGTTTCCCCGGTCAATCTGCGCTCCACGCTGCTGGAAAACATCGGCAAGGAAGTCGAATTTGCCGAGCGGGGGCAACCCGCCAACATCTGGCTGAAGATGAATGCGCTGGTCGATCCGGAGATTATCGACGCGCTCTACAACGCCAGCCAGAAAGGCGTGAAGATCGAGCTGATCGTCCGCGGCATCTGCTGCCTCAGGCCGGGAATTCCGGGATTTTCCGAGAACATCAGAGTGAAGTCGGTGGTCGGCCGCTTTCTCGAGCACTCGCGCATCTTCTGCTTCGGTGCCGGCGAGCCGATGCCATCGCGCCGCGCCAAAGTGTACATGTCCTCGGCCGACATCATGCAGCGCAACCTCGACTGGCGCGTCGAGGTGATGGTTCCCATCCACAACAAGACCGTGCACAAGCAGATTCTTGACCGCATGCTGGTGGCCTATCTCAAGGACAACCAGCAAAGCTGGGAGGTGCTGCCGGACGGCAGCTCGCACCGCCGGCCGCTGGAGGAGGGCGAAGAGCCCTACAGCGCGCACAACTACTTCATGACCAATGCGAGCCTGTCGGGCCGGGGCAGCGCGCTCTCCCGCGAGACGCGCGAAACCGAAGAGAGCGATGATTGAACCAACTCTGGGGCCATGACGCGGACCCGACGGCGCAGGGGCGCATCCAGGGCGCCAAGCCCGTCGCCGTGCTCGACATCGGCTCGAATTCGGTGCGCCTCGTGGTCTATGAGCGGCACGCCCGCTCACTGACGCCGCTCTACAACGAAAAGTCCGCCTGTGCGCTGGGTCGCGGTCTCGCGCAGACTGGCCGGTTGGCCTACGAAAACATCGACCGTGCTCTGACCGCGATCCAGCGTTTCGCGCTTGTGACGCGGCTGATGAAGGCCGGCGAGGTCTATGTGCTCGCCACCTCCGCCGTGCGAGACGCCAGCAATTCCAAGGCCTTCGTCGACGCCGTCGAAGCGACGATGAATGCGCATGTGTCGGTGCTGAGCGGCGAGGAAGAGGCCCACTACGCCGCGCTCGGGGTCGTCGCCGGCATCCCGGACTTTACCGGGGTGGTGGGCGATCTGGGCGGCGGCAGCCTCGAGCTCAGCGCCATTGCCAGGGGTCACGACGCGCGCGGCGAAACGCATGCGCTCGGCGTCATACGGCTGCAGGACGATTCCAGCCGGACGCCCGCGAAGGCACGAGAGGTGGCGCGGGACCGGCTCGCGAAATCCGAACTGCTGCGCGCTAAACCCGGTGGCCGCTTCTGCGCCATCGGTGGCACCTGGCGGTCGCTCGCCAAGATGCACCAGGTGCTGCGCGACTATCCGCTGCATATGGTGCAGCACTACATCGCCAAGGCCGGCGATATTGCGAAGCTGTGCGACGAGATCGTCGATGCCACCGCGGCCGGCAAGCCTATGCCTGGCGGCGAGCATGTGAGTTCGTCGCGCAAGGATCTGATGCCCTACGGCGCGGCCGTGCTCGCTGAAGTGCTGCGCGCCGGAAAATTCGATAGCGTGTTATTCTCTGCGCTCGGCGTCCGCGAGGGGTATCTCTACGGCCAGTTGCCGTCCGAGGAACAGGCCGTCGATCCGTTGCTGCAGGGGGCCGAGGAAATCTCGATCCTGCGTTCCCGGTCGCCGGCGCACGCCAACGATCTGATCGAATTCACCGGCGACTTCCTCGCCGCCATCCATGTCAGCGAGACCCCGCCTGAAGAGCGGCTGCGCCGCGTCGCGTGTTACCTCAGCGATATCGGCTGGCGCGGCCATCCGGACTATCGCGGCGAGCAAAGTGTCGATCTCGTCGCCTACGGCTCGCTGGCCGGCGTCGATCACCCGGGACGGGCGTTTCTGGCCGAGACGCTGGCGGTGCGCTACATGGGCCTCAAGCACAAGTCGATGAGCCAGTCGCTGATGGCGCTGGCCGGGCCCGCAGCGAACATGAAGGCGCGGCTGCTGGGCGCGATCTTCCGTGTTGCCTATCCGATGTCGGCGGCGATGCCGGGCGTGCTGCCACGCGCGCATTTCTCGCTCGAGAACGGCCGCCTCCGGCTGCACCTGCCGGCGGATCTGGCGTTCCTCGCGGGGGAACATCTCGAAGGCCGGCTGGAGCAACTCGCGGGTGTCGCCGGCATCAAGGCCAGCGAAATCGTCGCGTCCTGATCAGTTGGCGGCCTTCTTGATCGCCGTGCCGACCTCAATGCCGTTGGCCACGTGATAGGTAATCGTCACCTTCTCGCCGATGGTGATGGCGGTGAGGTCGAAGTTCTTGGCGAAGCGATAGGTGGTCTTGCCGAGCTTGACGGTTTCGCCGTGCAGATCGACGAGGGTGACGACGCCGGTGGCCGTCGTGCTGGCCGCAGCGACGGCGGGAGCGGCAAGGGCGAGGACGGCAAGGATCGGGATGAAGGCGCGCATTTCTCCTCCGGGAGTGCAGGTAGGACGAGGGCTAACTGTCGATTGCAATTTCGACGACGCCCTTGCGTGTCGCGGCGAGGCCGATCTTGCCGTGCTTGATCGCCAGGGCCTTGTCGCCGAAGAGCTTGCGGCGCCAGCCGTGCAGCGCTGGCACGTCGGCGTGGTCGTCGAGGACGATGGCGTCGATGTCGTCCGAGGTGGCGAGGATGCGCGCGGCCACTCCGTGCTCCTCGCTGACCGCCTTGAGCAGGACTCGAATGAGGTCGCCGACCGCACCTTTGGGCGATGGCCCTCGGTAGCGCTCGGCGGCCGGCGGCAGCTCGGATTTGGGCAGCGCCTCGACCGTCTTGAGCAAAGCCATGATCTCGCCCGCGGCCGATGACCGGCCATAGCCGCGCTGCACGGCGCGGAGCTTTTCGAATGCTTCGGGGGACAGCGGGCGCTGTTGGGCTATCTCGATCAGCGCATCGTCCTTGAGGACGCGGCTGCGCGGCTGGTCGCCGTCCTGCGCCCGCCGCTCGCGCCAGGCAGCGAGCGCCCTCAAGGCTGCAAGGTCGCGCGGCTTGCTGAGCTTCGACTTCAACCGCTCCCAGGCATTCTCGGGCTGAACAACATAGGTGTCGATCGACCGCAGGATTTCGAGCTCGTCCTCGACCCAGTCCCAGCGGTGACTGGCCGTCACCTGCTCGAGCAGCTTGATGTAGATGTCACGTAGATGTGTGACGTCCGCGAGTGCATAGAGCCGCTGCTTTTCAGTGAGCGGCCGGTGGGACCAGTCGGTAAAGCGAGAGGATTTGTCGAGATCGACACCGGTGACCGAGCGGACGAGATTGTCGTAGGAGACACTGTCGCCGAAGCCGCAGACGGACGCGGCGATCTGCGTATCGAAGATGTTGGCCGGCACCTTGCCGGAAAGCTTCACGAAGATTTCGATGTCCTGCCGAGCGGCATGGAACACCTTGACGACCTTGGGATTGGCCAGAAGGTCGAAAAAGGGCTGGAGGCTGAGGCCGTCGGCGAGCGGGTCGACCAGCATCGCCTCTTCGGGCGTGGCGGCTTGCAACAGGCAGAGTTTCGGCCAGTAAGTCGTCTCACGGAGGAATTCGGTATCGACGGTGACGAAATCGAACTTGGTGGCGCGCGAGCAGAAAGCGGCAAGCGCGTCAGTGGTGGTGGTCAGCTCCATTGGTCCGGTTCTTTACATCAGGCGCCCCGGAGCACCGGGGCTTACCGGTCGGTCTTAGCAGGCCAGGTGCGCTGGCTCCAGATCGGATTTGCCTGACGTCAGGGACGCTTAGGCGGCCAAAGCCCCCGAAATCTTGACAATCCGGGCCCTGCATGCGCTTGTCCGGCGCCATTTGGGCGCGACTCCAACCCGCAAAGAGAACTGAAGATGCACCGTTACCGCACACATACCTGCGCAGCCCTGAGATTGGGCGACGTGGGCAATAATGTGCGCCTGTCGGGCTGGGTGCACCGGGTCCGCGACCATGGCGGCTTGCTGTTCATCGATCTGCGCGACCACTACGGCATCACGCAGCTCGTGGTGGACCCGGATTCTGCTGCCTTCAAACTCGCGGAAACGGTGCGCGCCGAGTGGGTAATCCGCGTCGACGGCGAGGTGAAGGCCCGTACGCCCGAGACCATCAACGCAAAACAGCCGACCGGCCAGGTCGAGGTCTTCATCCGCGAGCTGGAAGTGCTCGGGGAGGCCAAGGAACTGCCGCTGCCGGTGTTCGGCGAGCCCGACTATCCGGAAGACATCCGGCTGCGCTACCGCTTCCTCGACCTGCGCCGTGAGACGCTCCATGCCAACATCGTCAAGCGGACGAAAATCATCTCGTCGATCCGCCACCGGATGGGCGATGCCGGTTTCGCCGAATACTCGACGCCGATCCTGACCGCGTCGTCGCCGGAGGGCGCGCGGGATTTCCTGGTCCCGAGCCGCATCCATCCCGGCACCTTTTTCGCGCTGCCGCAGGCGCCGCAGCAGTACAAACAATTGCTGATGGTGGCGGGCTTCGACCGCTACTTCCAGATCGCGCCATGCTTCCGTGACGAGGATCCGCGTGCCGACCGGCTGCCCGGCGAATTCTACCAGCTCGACCTCGAGATGAGCTTCGTCACGCAGGAAGACGTGTGGAACACGACACAGCCGGTGATCTCGGCGCTGTTCGAGGAGTTCGCCGAGGGCAAGCCGGTGACGAAGGATTGGCCGCGTATTCCTTACGACACGGCGGTCCGCAAGTACGGCTCGGACAAGCCGGACCTCCGTAATCCCATCGAGATGCAGCAGGTCAACGCGCATTTCGCCGGGTCCGGCTTCAAGGTGTTCGCCAACCAGCTCGCCTCCGACGACAAGGCCGAAGTCTGGGCGATTCCGGCCAAAACCGGCGGCAGCCGCGCCTTTTGCGATCGCATGAATGGATGGGCCCAGAGCGAAGGCCAGCCCGGCCTCGCTTACATCTTCTGGCGCAAAGAAGGCGACGCACTCGAGGGCGCCGGGCCCGTCGCCAAGAACATCGGACCGGAGCGCACCGAGGCGATCCGGACACAACTCGGCCTCGGCGAGGGCGACGCGGTGTTCTTCGTGCTTGGGCGTCCCGACAAGATGTATCGGTTCGCGGGCGAAGCGCGGACGAAGATCGGCACGGAACTCGGCCTTGTCGACAAGGACCAGTTCAAGCTCTGCTGGATCGTGGACTTTCCGTTCTACGAGTGGAGCGAGGAGGAAAAGCGCCTCGACTTTGCGCACAATCCCTTCTCGATGCCGCAGGGCGGGCTGGACGCGCTCAAGACGCAGGAGCCCCTGAGCATCAAGGCGTTCCAATACGACGCCGTGTGTAATGGCTTCGAAATCGCCTCGGGCTCGATCCGCAACCAGGAGCCGGAGACGATGGTCAAGGCCTTCGAGCTCACCGGCAAGAGCCGGGCGGAGGTCGAGGAGCAGTTCGGCGGCCTCTACCGGGCGTTCCAGTACGGCGCGCCGCCGCACGGCGGTGCGGCCTTCGGGATCGACCGCATCGTTATGCTCCTCTGCGGCGCCGAGAACTTGCGCGAGATCACGCTCTTTCCGATGAACCAGCAGGCGCAGGACCTCCTGATGGGGGCGCCGAGCCCCGCGACCGCCAAGCAACTGCGGGAGCTACATTTGAGACTTAACGTCACCGAGAAGTAGGCCCCGACGGCGCGGAGCAACCCGCGCTTTCCGACGGCGTTGCTTTCCGCGTGAACGGAAGGAGCGTCACATGGCCATGAAACTCACCTCGCACGACGTCATCGACGGCGGCACGCTGCCTGACGCGCAGGTCTACGCCAAGGGCAACACCTCGCCGCAGCTCTCCTGGTCCGGGGCGCCAGCCGGGACCAAGAGCTTTGCCGTCACCATGTACGACCCCGATGCACCGACCGGCTCGGGCTTCTGGCACTGGACCGTGGCGAACATCCCGGCGAACGTGACATCGCTGCCGTCGGGCGCTGGATCCGGCAAGGGTGGGCTACCGCAAAGCGCCGTCCAGGGCCGCACCGACTTCGGCAAGCCTGGCTACGCGGGCGCCGCGCCCCCTCCAGGACCGGCGCATCGGTACATCATCACCGTGTTTGCCGTCGACACTGACAAGCTCGAGGTGACCGACCAGGACTCCGGCGCGGTCTACGGCTTCAACCTGCATTTCCACACGCTGGAAAAGGCGTCGATCACCGGCACCTATCGCGTCAAAGGTTAATCCGGCTTAACGGGCGTTTAAGCGCAGCCTGCTACGACTGGCGCACCTCGGGGGAGAGGCGTGGCCGCGGCGTGAAATCCAGGTACTCGAACATCTTCACGCTGATCGCGGCGATCCTCGCGTTCCTGCCCGTGGTCGGCGTGGACTACCTGCTGGATGGCTACGTGCGGGTGCGCGAGCGCACGCAAATGCAGGACTCGATCGATGCGATCACCGATCGTATCCAGACCGGCGCCTATGACGGCATGGACTGGCTCGAAAAGATCGTGTCGGGGAGTCCGTCGCTGTGCACGCCCACCTTTATGGCCAATGTCCGTACGGCCATGCAGCAGAGCCTGTATCTGAAGCAAGTCCTGGTCGAGAGCACCGACGGCCAGCAATATTGCGACGCATTTGGGGCGACGGTGCAGTATAGCCCCCTCTCGACCAGCCTTGCGGTTCCCGGCCGGTCCGAGACAATTGCCGTGGGCTCGCTCAACGGTTTGCCGACGCCGGTGCTCAAGATCAGTGAGCCGTTTGGGACTGCAAAACTGGTGTCCGCCTTCGTGCCGATCGTCTCCAGTAACGACAAGGGACTGCTCAGCCGTTTCAAGCCGACGGCCATGGTCCGCATTTCCATGACCAACGGAACGCCCGTGCTGACGGCAGGAAACGCCGGTGCATACGACAGCCGCGGCGACACGGAGTTCGTCGCCGTCGGGGGGTTTGCGGGCGAATTGCCGATCCGGGCCGAAGCAGCCGTTCCCTTCGCCATCGTGCGCGCCGACTACGCAGACCTGGGCACCGTGCTCACGGTCATCGCTTGCTTCATGAGCGGCTCTTTCCTCGTGCTCGCACTGCAATATGTGCGGCGAAGCAAGCTGCCGGCCTTCGATCTCGAACGCGCCATCACGGCCGGCGAGGTGAAGCCCTATTACCAGCCGGTGATCAATCTCAAGACCGGCGCGCTGGCGGGATGCGAAGTCCTCTGCCGCTGGGAAAAACGGAACGGCGAGGTGGTCATGCCGGGCGCCTTCATCGACTACGCCGAGGTCACTGGCCTTGCCATCCCGATGACGCTCAGCCTCATGCAGCAGGTGCGGCACGACCTCAACGATCTTTGCCTCGAGATGCCGGACATCAAGATTTCGATCAACCTGTTCGCCGGACATTTCCGTGATACCGGTATCGTCGAAGACGTGCAGGCGATTTTCGCCAGCTCCAACATCGGCTTTCGCCAGCTGGTCTTCGAAATCACCGAGCGCAGCCCGATCGGCAATTCGACCACGGCGCAGGCGGTGATTGCCGGGCTCCATGCCCTCGGCATCCGGCTGGCGATGGATGACGTGGGGACCGGCCATTCGAACCTCGCCTACATGCAGACGCTGGGCGTCGACGTCATCAAGATCGATCGCGTCTTCGTCGACATGGTGAAGCCCGACACGCAGCAGGTGCCGGTGCTCGACGGCCTGATCTCGATGTGCCGCGACCTCGGTACCGAGATCATCGCCGAGGGCGTCGAAACCGAGGCGCAGGCGCTCTACCTGCGCGGCCGCGGCGTGGTGATGGCGCAGGGCTTCCTCTTCGCCCCGGCACTGAAGGTCGGCGCGTTCAAGGAACTGGCGCGAGCCTTGAACGGCGGCTCCAGGGCAGTGCAGGCTGCCACGATGCAACCGGCCGCCGCGTAGGGGCTACGCACTTCCCTTGCGGCGGTTTTGGTGGCACGACACCCTTCATCTACGAGGGGTTAGCCGATGGCCGAGATGAACGAGCAGCTCAAGGCGCGCCGCGAGGCCGCGCTGCATTTCCACGAATTCCCCAAGCCCGGCAAGCTCGAAATCCAGCCCACCAAGGCGCTGGGCAACCAACGCGATCTGGCCTTGGCCTATTCGCCCGGGGTCGCCGCGCCGTGCGAAGTCATCGCCGAGAACCCGGAGGCCGTCTTTCGCTATACGGGCAAGGCGAACCTCGTGGCGGTGATCTCGAACGGCACCGCGGTGCTCGGCCTGGGCGCCATCGGCGCTCTCGCCAGTAAGCCGGTGATGGAGGGCAAGGCGGTGCTCTTCAAGAAATTCGCCGGCATCGACGTGTTCGACATCGAGGTCGACGAGACCGACCCCAAGAAGTTCATCGAGGTGGTACGCCCGCTCGAGCCGACCTTCGGCGGCATCAACCTCGAGGACATCAAGGCCCCCGAGTGCTTCGAGATCGAGGAAGCGCTGCGCTCTCGCATGCAGATCCCGGTGTTCCACGACGACCAGCACGGCACAGCGATCATCGTGGGCGCTGCGGTGCTCAACGGGCTCGAACTGGCCAACAAGAAGATCGAGGACGTCAAGATCTGCACCAGCGGGGCAGGGGCGGCGGCGATTGCCTGCCTCAACATCCTCGTGGCGCTGGGCGCCAGGCTCGAGAACATCTGGGTCGCCGACAAGGACGGGCTCCTCACCCACAAGCGGGATGACGTGAAGGACAAGTGGCGCGGCCGCTTCTGCCGCGAAAGCGAGGCGACGACGCTCGCGGAGGTGTTCGACGGCGCCGACATCTTCCTCGGCCTCTCGGCGGCCGGGGCGCTGAAGCCCGAGATGCTCAGGAAGATGGGCCGCGACCCGCTGGTGCTGGCGCTCGCCAACCCGAACCCCGAGATCATGCCCGAGGACGCCAAGGCGGTGCGGCCCGACGCCATGGTCTGCACCGGCCGCAGCGACTACCCCAACCAGGTGAACAACGTTCTATGCTTCCCCTTCATCTTCCGCGGCGCACTCGATGTCGGCGCCACGGCGATCAACGAGGAGATGAAGCTCGCCGCTTCGCGTGCCATCGCCAAGCTCGCGCATGAGCCGGGGCTCGAGGTTTCGCCGACCGGGCTGCCGGCTGTTTATGGACCCGAGCACATCATCCCCAATCCATTCGACCAGCGGCTGATCCTCCGGATCGCGCCGGCGGTGGCGCGGGCTGCGATGGACACCGGCGTCGCCCGCCGGCCGATCAAGGATTTCGACGCCTATCACGACAGCCTCAACCGCTTCGTGTTCCGCTCCGGACTCGTGATGAAGCCGATCATCGACCGGGCGCGCGGGCAGGGGAAGCGCATCGCCTTCGCCGACGGCGAAGAGGAGCGCGTGCTGCGCGCGACGCAGGTGCTGATCGAGGACAGGCTCGCCCGTCCCATTCTCATCGGCCGTCCGGCGGTCATCGAAACCCGCATCAAGCGGTTCGGCCTCAACCTCGTGCCGGGGCGGGATTTCGAGGTCATCAACCCCGAGGACGATCCGCGCTACCGCGACTATGTGGCGCTCTTCCATTCGCTGGTCGGGCGGTCGGGCGTGACGCCGGAGACCGCCCGGACGATCGTGCGTACCAACACCACGACGATTGCCGCTTTGGCGGTGAAGCGCGGCGAGGCGGACGGGCTGATCTGCGGCCTCCAGGGGCGCTACATCAAGCACGTGCGCGACATCCGCTCGATCATCGGCCTCCAGGACGGGGTGCGCGACGTCTCGGCGCTCTCCATGCTCATCATGCCGCGCGGGGCGTTCTTCCTCACCGATACCTACGTCAACGTCGACCCGTCGCCCGAGGAAATCGTCTCGATCGCGCTCCAGGCCCGCGACCACCTCAAGCGGTTCAACATCGAGGCACGGGCGGCGCTCCTGAGCTATTCCAACTTCGGCTCACGCGACGGCGACACCGCCTTCAAGATGCGGGAAGCCTACCGGCTGCTGAAGAAGCAGGCGCCGGACCTGATCGTCGAGGGCGAAATGCAGGGCGACCTCGCGCTCAACGACGAATTGCGCACGCGCTACATCCCCGACACGGTGCTGCGCGGCGAGGCGAACCTGCTCATCTTCCCGAACCTCGATTCGGCGAACCTTTCCATGACCTTGCTCAAGGAAATGAACGGGGCGCTGGCGGTCGGGCCGATCCTGATGGGCACGCGGGCGCCAGCGCATATCCTCGCGCCTTCGACGACGAGCCGCGGCATCGTGAACATGGCGGCGATCGCGGCGACCGAGGCGGGCGACCAGGGGAGGGGGTGAGCGGGGTGGTAACCCAAAACCCTTCGGGCTGCCCGGCGTGCTTGCATTCGGGCGCCCCATTGGCTATGTGAGGCGCGCTTCGCCGCGCCCTCCCGGGCCCGGCGCGTTGGGGAATAGTTCAACGGTAGAACAGCGGACTCTGACTCCGCTAATCTTGGTTCGAATCCAGGTTCCCCAGCCAAGTTGATTTCATCGACATTGTGAGCCGGCTGCGCCGTCGAGCGTTGGGTGGGCATCGTCGGTGCCCCCCGAGCTTGCCGGAATGGAGCCTTCGTCCACCGTGATGTCCGGACGGTCAGTTCGTCGTCACCACCTGGACGCGGCCGCGGCGCTCGAGGACATCGACGACGACATGGTGGCCGGATTGGCGCACGGCGACATCGGCCGAGCCCTCGCCGATCGAGAGGTTGCGGAAGAGGACCTCGTCCAGGAACGCCGGCATCATCGGGTGATCGAAGGTGATCCGCGTCTCTTGCGGATCGAAACCGAGTCCGAGGCAGGCCTTGAGCATGTAGAGAGGCGCCGCCGCCGCCCAGGCCTGCGGCGTGCAGGCAACGGGATAGAAGGTCGGGCCTTGCGTCCGCTGGCGCGGAAACCCGCAAAAGAGTTCGGGAAGTCGCCTGAGGTCGATGTAGCTCGACGCCGCGAAGAGGCCTTCGAAGATGCGCGCGGCCTCCTCACGGAATCCGTAGCGCGCCAACCCCGCCGCGATGAGCGCGTTGTCGTGGGGCCAGACCGACCCGTTGTGATAGCTGATCGGGTTGTAGCGCGCTTCCGTCGATGCGACCGTCCGGACGCCCCAGCCGCAGAACGACGACCCGGCCATGAGGCTCCGCACCACCGGCCCGGCGCGCTCGGGGAGGGCAATGCCGCTCCAGAGCGCGTGCCCGGCATTGGATGTGCGCACCCGGCAGAGGCGCTTCTCGCCATCGAGGGCCAGCCCGTATGTGCCGAGCGCTTCATCGAAGAAGCTCGCGTCAAAGGCTTCGCGCAGTTTTTTCGCACGCGCCTCGCAATCCGCCTCGCGCCCGACGTGTCCCAGCCGCAGCGCAATTTTGGCGCCGGCGCGCCAGGCGGCATAGACATACGCCTGCACCTCGACGAGCGCGATCGGGCCGCGGGCAAAGGTGCCGTCGGCGTGAAACACGGAGTCGGCGCTGTCCTTCCAGCCCTGATTAACGAGCCCCTGGGAGGTCACCCGGTGATATTCGACAAAACCGTCGCCGTCGCGATCGCCATATCGCTCTATCCAGGTGAGCGCCGCGTCGATGCTTGCCCAGAGGCGTTGCAGGGTGGCGAGGTCCCCCGTGCGATCGAGATAGGCGCCGGCGAGCATAACGAAGAGCGGCGTCGAATCGACGCTCCCGTAGTAGCGCCGGAACGGCACCTCGCCGAGTTCGGCCATCTCCCCCACACGCGCCTCGTGGAGGATCTTGCCCGGCTCGGCATCGGCCTCGGGGTCTGTGCTGGTGGCCTGATGGGCGGCGAGGTGCAACAGCACGCCGCGCGCCAAAGCCGGATCGAGCCAGAGCATCTCCATTGCCGTGATCAGCGCATCGCGGCCGAACGCCGTGCTGAACCAGGGAATGCCGGCGTAGGGGTAGGGGCCCTCCGGTAGATCGGTCGTCAGTAAATAAAGATCAGCGACGCTGCGCCGGATTGCCTCGTTGAACAGGTCGTTCGAGGTGGCGATCGTGCATCCGCCGGCGTGCGCCTTACGCACCGAGCGCCGCACATCGCGCAGCGCAGAGAAGAAGGCGCGCCGCGCCGGCTCGTTCGCGCCTGCGCTGCCGCAACGGATTTCGACGAACACGTCGCGCGCCTCGCGCGGCTTCAGCTCAAATGCGAACTCGGCCCGATTCTCAGTGAGCCGCTGCGGCGGCGGTTCGAAGCGGAT
>JBQCIY010000019.1:0-34687 GCA_051953275.1 Devosia sp.
GGCCGCCTGACCAACGATCTGCTGGTGACGCTCGACCTCCTCGACGCTGTGCCAAATCTGCGCCTGACCGCGGACCTCTCGCACTACGTCGTCGGCCGCGAGATCGAGCTGCCGGTGAGCGCCGAAACCGACGTGCAGATCCGTCGCGTGCTCGATCACACCGAGGGGTATCACGGCCGCGTCGCCAGCGCCGAGCAGGTGCAGCTGCCCCTGAGCTTCCCGCACGCCACACCGTGGATCGAGCAGTTCAAGACCTGGTGGCGCTACGGCTTCGACAGCTGGCGCCGGCGGTCCGGTCCCGATGCCGAGCTGACTTTCCTCTGTGAGCTCGGGCCGCAGCCCTACGCCATCGCCGGCGCCGACGGGCGCGATCTCACCGACCGCTGGGACGAGTCGCTGCTGCTGCGCGAGATGGCGAAGGACTGCTGGATTCACTAATCCCTACGCTCCGTCATCCGCGGGCTTGACCCGCGGACCCAGCCGAACGCGCAGCGACCGCTGGACGCTCATCGGGGTGGCCGGATCAAGTCCGGCCATGACGGACTGGAAAGGCTGTGGTTTGGAAACTTCGCCCTCACGCATTATCTTCGGCACTCCACCCGAGTGCCGCGTTTGTCCCTTCACCCCACCATCGCCACCTGGTTCGCCACGAAGGGCTGGGCGCCGCGGCAGCATCAGCTCGACGTGCTGGGCGCGTGGGAGCACGACGCCTCGGCGCTGCTGATCGCCCCGACCGGCGCCGGCAAGACGCTCGCCGGCTTCCTGCCGACGCTCAACGACCTGACGCACACGCCGCGGCAGGGCCTGCACACGCTTTATATATCGCCGCTCAAGGCGCTGGCGGTTGACGTCGCGCGCAATCTTGACGCGCCCATCGCCGAGATGCGGCTTCCGGTCGAAGTCGAGACCCGCACCGGCGACACGCCCGCCTCACGCCGCACGCGCCAGCGCCGCAATCCGCCGCACATCCTTTTGACGACCCCCGAGCAGCTCGCGCTGCTGCTGAGCCATGAGGACAGCGCGCGGTTCTTTTCGGGGCTGAAGCGTATCGTCCTCGACGAACTCCATTCCATGGTCACCAACAAGCGCGGCGAGCTGCTGTCGCTCGATATCGCGCGCATCGCGACGTATGCACCGGGCCTGCGCATCACCGCGCTCTCGGCCACCGTGGCGCGACCGGATCTGCTGCGCGACTGGATCGCGGCGCCGGTGCCGGATGCAACCACCGAGTTGCTGTTCGGCCAAGGCGGCGCCAGGCCGGATGTCTCGATCCTCGCATCCGGCGCGCATGTACCGTGGGCTGGACACTCGACACTCTACGCTGTGCCCGAGCTCTACGAGATCATCAAAGAGCACAAGACCACGCTGTTGTTCGTGAACACGCGCTCGCAGGCCGAGATGCTGTTCCAGAACCTCTGGGCCATCAACGACGACGGCCTCGCCATCGCTTTGCATCATGGCTCGCTTGCGGTCGAGCAGCGGCGCCGGGTCGAAAGCGCCATGGTCGCCGGCAAGCTGCAGGCGGTGGTCTGCACCTCGACCCTCGATCTTGGCATCGACTGGGGCGATGTCGATCTCGTCGTGCAGGTCGGTGCGCCCAAGGGCGCCAGCCGCATGCTGCAGCGCATCGGGCGCTCCAATCACCGCATGGATGAACCGAGCAAGGCGATCTTCGTGCCGTCCAACCGCTTCGAGGTGCTGGAATGCGAAGCGGCGCTAGAGGCGGTCGAGAAGGGCGCGCAGGACTCGGAGGATCCATCGCTCGGCGGCCTCGACGTGCTCGCCCAGCATACGCTCGGCATGGCCTGCGCCGCGCCGCTCGATCCCGTCGCCTTCCACGATGAAGTTCGCCGCGCCTGGCCCTATCGCGACCTCAGCTGGGAGACCTTCGAGCGCGTCCTCGATTTCGTCGCGACCGGCGGCTACGCGCTGCGCGCCTACGAGCGCTACGCCAAGCTGCGCAAGACCCCCGAGGGGAAGTTTCGCATCGCCAACCCGCAGGTGGCGCAGCAGTACCGGCTCAATGTCGGCACCATCATCGAAGACCCGATGGTGAAGGTTCGCCTCGTGCGTAGCGGCGGGCAGAAGACGGGCTCGGCCACCGGCCCGATCGGCCGCTACGGCCGCGTCCTCGGCGAGCTCGAGGAATACTTCATCGACCAACTGGTGCGCGGCGACACCTTCGTCTTTGGGTCCGAGATCGTCGCCTACGAAGGCATGTTCGAGACCGAAGCCTATGTCTCGCGCTCGAACGCCACCGACCCGAAGATCCCGTCCTACATGGGCGGCAAGTTTCCGCTCTCGACCTATCTTGCCGACGGCGTGCGCCGCATCCTGAGTGAACCCGACAATTGGCGGAAGCTGCCCGAACAGGTCGCCGACTGGCTGCGCCTGCAGCACGATGCCTCGGTGCTGCCGCCGCCGAATTCGATGCTGGTCGAGACGTTCCCGCGCGGCACCGTCAATTATCTCGTCTGCTATCCGTTCGAGGGACGCCTCGCGCACCAGACCTTGGGCATGCTGCTGACCCGGCGGCTCGAACGCTCGCGCGCCCGCCCGCTCGGCTTCGTCGCTTCCGATTACTCGCTCGCCGTCTGGGGTCTAGGCGATTTCGGTGGCCTCATCCGCACTGGCCGACTATCGCTCGACGAACTGTTCTCCGAGGAGATGCTGGGTGACGACCTCGAGGAGTGGCTGCACGAAAGCCAGCTCATGCGCCGCACCTTCCGCAACGCCGCCATCATCTCCGGCCTGATCGAGCGCCGCCACCCTGGCAGGGAGAAGACCGGACGGCAGGTCACTGTCTCGTCCGACGTGATCTACGACGTCCTCTACGAGCACGAGCCCGACCACATCCTGATCCAGGCGACCCGCCGCGACGCCGCCCGCGGCCTGCTCGATATCGAGCGGCTGGGTGTGCTGCTGCGCCGCATCCGCAATAACATCACGTACAAGCCTCTCGACCGAATCTCCCCGCTCGCGGTACCGATTCTGCTCGATATCGGCAAAACGCCGATTTTCGGCGAGGCCCGCGAAGGCGCGATGGCCGACGCCGCAGACGAATTGATACGCGAGGCGATGGGCGAAGCGCCCAAGGTGACGGCGAGGACAGCCGCGCCCAAGCCGCCTCCGCCGATGAGGAGCGGGTGGAGAAAACGTGAGTTGGGGCAGCACGGCAGCCGCCGCGTCAGAGGTAAGTGAGGAGACGACGGTGCTCCTCAAGTTTGCCGGCCATACCTTCGAGCCGTTGCTCTCGGGCGCGCTGTTCTGGCGCGCCGAAAAGATGCTCCTCGTCGCCGACCTCCACCTCGAGAAATTCTCGTCCTTCGCCCGTCGCGGCCAGATGCTGCCGCCCTACGACACCGGGCTGACCCTCAAGCGGCTCGAGCGCGACCTCGCAGCGACCGGCGCCGAGCGCGTGGTTTCCCTGGGCGACAGCTTCCATCGGACCGAGGGCACCGAGACCCTGCTCGATGCCGACCGCCTGCGGCTGATGGCGCTGCTCGGCCGGGCGCATTGGACCTGGCTCAGCGGCAATCACGATCCGCTGCCGCACGGCCTGGGCGGCACCTGCGCCGATCGTCTGGAGCATCGTGGCATCACGCTGATGCACGAGCCGCCGCGCAACGGCCGTGCCGCCATTGCGGGCCACCTCCATCCAGCGGCGACCGTCGTCGCCAACGGCCGCGGCACGCGCCGTCCCTGCTTCGTGCACGATGGCAAGTTGCTGCTGCTGCCCGCCTATGGTGCAGGAACCGGCAGCATGAACATCCTCGGCCCGGGCTTTGCCGGCCTCTTCGATCACGCGTCGCTCGAAGTCACCATGGTCGGCCGCAACCGCCTCTATCCAGTGAGCACGCGACGGCTCGTTGGCGGGGTTTAACTGAAAGTCCGGTTCAGCGACGCTTCATCTGCGCCTCGCCATCCTCCCTCCGTCGATGCCAACCCACACCTGCATCAATGGAGGACGATATGACTGCCATCACTTTCCGCCGTCTCAGCAAGGTCGCAGCGCTGGTCTTGTTCGCGGTCGCCTTCGCCAACAGCGCCAGCTACGCCAAATCCGTTCAGATCCATGGCACGCACAGCAAGGATGAGATTCAGAAGGCGTGCGATGCCGTTGCCGACGGCGTCCCCGTGCAGGGCAGCAAGGGTGGCGGCTACGGCTGCGTCAACACCAAGAAGGGAACCATGGTCGCGTGCAACAATCAGGGCGTGTGCACGGGCTACGTGCCGGATTGATCAGCGCCGGAACACCACGCCGGCGAGCCAGCCGGTGCCGAGCGCCAGCACCACGCAGACCAGCCCGTAAAGCAGCGGCTGCTGCCGGCTCGCGACGAACACGAAGTTCTCGAACCCGGTCTTGCGCACTGTGAAGCCGTCGCTGTGCTCGGCCACCACCTGCTTGTCCTTGAACACGTAAGTGTGCGCAAGGAACGGACCGTTGGCCACGTCGCTCGGCAAGTTCACCTGCGCCACATAGGCCGTGTCGGTGAGGAACCGCACGGCATTTTCCTGCACCGCGAAATGCCCTTGGGCCGTCATCAGCCGCACGAGCTCCGTGCCGAATTCAAAGGCCCGGAACGGGTTCGGGTCGGTCGAGGCGGCTTCCGCCTGCTCGATTGGCATCAGTTTTTCTGCCTCGATCACGCCCGGGGCGGCGATACTGTCGAGCTTGCCACTCGCGAGCACCGTGTAGAACGATGGGAACTGCTTGAACGTTACCTGGTCGGTGTTGGTCCAGATGCCCCAGGTGTTGGTCTTGAGCCGGGTGACCCGGTCCTGCAGCGGGCCCGTCACCACCACCACGACGTTGTACGGGCCGGCGGCGACCGTATCTGGGTTGCTCGACTCGATCGAGCCGAACAGGCTCAGCACCGCGCCGTCGAAGCTCGACGTGATCTGCACCGTCGCGCTCGACACGGTCGAGGCAAGCTTTTCCGCCACGGCCGGCGTTGCCATCATGCCGAGCGCCGCGAGGCCTGCAACCAGGCGCTTCATTGTGCGCCCGCCGCAGTGAGGACCGCCATCGAGAACGGATTGGCCGGGGCCAGCACCAACGTCACCCCGAAGCGGACGGCGACCCCGAGAACGAGGAGCGCGAGGAGGGCGCGCAACTGGTCGCCCCGCAGGTACTTCCCGGCCGCAGCGCCGAACTGGGCGCCCACGGTGCCCCCGATCATCAGGCAAAAGGCGAGCAGGATATCGACGCTCTGGCTGGTCAGGGCCTGCAGGATCGTCGTGACGCACATCATCGCCACGACCTGCAGCAGTGAGGTGCCAACCACCACATTGGCCGGCACGCGCAGCAGGTAGACCAATGCCGGAACGAGGATGAAACCGCCGCCGATGCCGAGCAGTGCACCGACCCAGCCGATGAAGACACCGATCACCAGCACCGGGATGACGCTGATATAGAGCCGGGAGCGCTTGAACCTGATGCGCATCGGCAGCCCGTGCATCCAGCTGTGCTGGCTGGGCAGCTTGTCGCGCACCACCACGCCCGAGCGGCGGCGGATCAGCGTGCGCACGGCTTCGATCATCATCAGCGTTCCGACGAACCCGAGCAGGACCAGGTAGGAGACCGAAATGAACAGGTCGAGTTGCCCGATGGCGCGCAGCAGCGAGAAGGTCGCAACCCCCGCCATGGCGCCGATAGTGCTGGCCAGGATGAGATACAGCGCCAGGTGCAGGTCGATGCCGCCTCGCCTGTAGTAGCTCAGTGCACCCGAGGTCGATGCCGCGGCCACCTGGCCGGTCACCGAGGCTACGGCGACGGGCGAGGGGACGCCCGAGAAGATCAGCAGCGGTGTGAGCAGGAAGCCGCCGCCAACGCCGAACAGGCCTGAGAGAAATCCTACCGCGCCTCCTATTCCGATCAGGAAGAAGAGGTTCATCGAAAGCTCGGCGATTGGCAGATAGATCTGCAAGGCGGGCTCTATTGCGCGCGGGCGGCGGCGTCCGCGTTGGTGCTCTACATAGAGTCAGGGGCCGCGAGGTCTGCCTCGCGTCCCCTGCCGTTCAGGTCCCCACCATCGTCGGCGCTTGCGACGACAATGAGACGATCCATCGTCAGACCGGCTGGCTGCCCAGCACCGCGAGCAGGCGCGGATTGATCTGTCCGGTCTGGTTCATGCCGGTGCCGGCTTCGAAGGCCTTGATGGCGTCAGCCGTCTTCTTGCCGGCGACCCCGTCGGCGCTGCCGACGTCATAGCCGAGCCTGCCGAGCGCCTTCTGCACGTTGGTGACGATATCCTTGCTGGTGATCGCCTGGCCGGCATCGAAGGATTTGCTCCAGGTGCCGATCGGCGCGAAGTTGGCCTTGAGGTCGATCGGATCCGGCTTGAATGCAGTGACCTCTGCAGTCAGCTTGCTGACCGTGTCGGCATCGAGCGAGCGGGCGATGTCGTCGCGAGCTTTGGCGGCATCCTTGTCGCCGCTGAGTGCCGCGATCGCGAACCACTTGTAGGAGTCGTTGAGGTTCTGCGGCACGCCCAGGCCGCGGGCATAGAGCATGCCCAGGTTGAACTGGCTGTCGGTGAGGCCGAGCTTGGCCGCGGATTCGAACCACTTTGCAGCGGAGTCGAACTGCTGCTTGCCCAGCTGACCGCCCGCATAGAGCGCCGCCAGGTTGTGCATCGACATGCGGTTGCCGGCTTCGGCAGCCCGCTCGTACCAGAGCTTTGCAGCGTTGAGGTCCTTGCTCACGCCGCTGCCGCTCTCATAGAGGCTGCCCAGCCGATACTCGGCCGGCACGAACCCCTGCGCCGCGGCGCGTTCGTACCAGGTGGCCGCGGCCTTGTAGTCCTGCGGCACGGCACGGCCTTCGGTATAGATTGCTGCGACCTCGAACTGCGCCCTTGGATCGCCATCGGCAGCGGCCTGCCGCAGGTCCGCGGGGCCGACATTGTCCGGCGGAGGATCGACCTTAACCGGGCTGGCGGCGTCGGGTGTCGCAATCAGCGGCGCGATCGCCGGAGTGGTTGCCGGCGCCGCGGCATCGGCCGTTTTTTCAACCGGCGCGCTCGCATTTGCGTCGGCTGCCGGTGTGCTTGGCATGGCCGCACCCGCATCGGGCGTCGTCATCGCCAAGGGGCTCGCAAGTGCCGGGGACGTGACCTCCGGGCTCGCGGCGGCCGGGCCCGCGACGGGCGCGAAGCTGTTCGGCATCGGCTGCAGCGGCGAGGTGCTGAAGCCCTGCGCGGCCGAGCTGTTGATCGATCCGGTCGGGGCCGTATCCGGCGGCTGGATCACCCGGGGTGGCATCGCGGTTGAACTGTCATCGACGGTCGGTGCGTCCTGCACGTCGCCGGTGATATCGCCTGTCGTGGTCGGCGTTGCCGTGGCGGGGGCAGCTTCGTCTGCGCTCATCCGTTGCGCCACGAGGTTGGCCGTGAGGAACCCGAGGGCCACTACGGCGGCCGCCAACAGAATGGCCTTCCGATGGCGGCTGAGGAAGCTTTCCCGGGCTTCGACGGAAGCCCCCAGGGCGGCCTCCTCCGTCGTTTCGACTGCGGGCGTCGGTGCCGGCTCCGGTGCGGCGATGGGCTCGGTCCTGGCGGCCTTGCGCGCTGCCACCTTGGTCTTGACCACGGTCGGCGCAGGCGCCGGCGCCGGGGCCGAAGCCGAAGCCGCTTCTGCTTCGCTCACATGGAAGCGCGACAAGGCGCGGCCGATCAGCGAATTCGAGTTCACCTCAGTCTTGGCCGGTTGCTGCCGCTGTGCGGCGCGCCGGGCGGCTTCGATGAAGGTATTGGTCCGCGCCGAGGTGACCGGGATCACGTCGGGCGCCGGGGCCGCAACGGGCGCCGAGGTGAAGCCGAGGCTTGGCTGCGGCGCAGCCGGGACGGTGATCCTGTCGGGCTCGAAGCCCGCCGGCGGAGTGGGCGGTGCGGGCGTATCGTAACGCGCCGCCAACGGGATGTCTTCATCGAGACCCGGATGGCGCATGTGATGGCCGCCCCGGGCCTCGAGTGCGCTGGCGATGGGCCCGCTTGGTTCGGGGAAGGGCGCCGCAGTGAGCGGCGCGTCGTCCGATGGGTGGTTCAGCATCGTGTCTGCCGAACGGCGAGGTGCTGGGGCAGGGAGCGGCACCGAGCGCTCGACGTCGGCGATGATGGACGCGAGGTCCGACTTCCGTACGAGGTCGGGGTCTGGCTGGACGCTGCGTTCGAGCAACGAGGCCTCGAGCCGCCGTAGCCGTTCGTTCACTTCGCTGATGCTGGCTTGCATGCCGTCGAACGCGTCGACCTCGGGGTCGCGCTGCATCGTCTGCAGCATCGCGGTGATGCGCTGCTCAAGCCCCTCGATCGTGTTCGCGATGGCCGGGTCGGACGCCACCGGAGTCCGCTGCATCGCCTCCGTCGCCCGCGCCGCGACGATCTCGGCCATTGCCTCGACGTCGGGCATCTGGACCGGTTCGGAGTGGTACAGTTTGGCAAGACCGGAAAGCTGTTCGCCGGTCTGGTCCATCCGGGCCACAAGCTGGCGCACCTGCGCTTCCAGCTGGCCGATCCCTGGATCGATCGGCCGCTCGCCAATACGATCGCCGAGTGCTCCGATCTGACGGCCGATCTCGGCCATGTCCTCGCGGGTCGAGAGCGTCTGCATGTGCTGCTCGATCGCATCGAAACGCGGTGCCAGCGACACGATAACGGCATCGCGCAGTGCATTGAGATCCTTGCGCAATCCATGCAGCAGCCGATCGCCACTTTCGATATCGGAGATGCGCGTATTGAGGGCGTCGATCAACTCGACGAGATTGGCCGGTCCCTGCGTCCCGTCGCGCAGCGCTTCAGTGAAGCGCGCCATTTCGGCGGTGATCTGGTCGAGGTCTTCCGGGCGCAGCGAACGCTGCCGCTCGAGCGCGTCGATGCGGTCATAGACGCTGCGCACGCTGTCTTCGATCGAGCGCATGCCATCCTGGAATGCCTGGCTCTCGACCGGGTTCTGCACCCGGTCGGCGTAGTGCACCTGCAGCTCGGCAAGCTTGCCCACAGTCGACGCCACGTCGTCGAGCCGGCGCGTCAGAGTCTGGATGTCCATCTCGCGACCCTGCGAGATGATCTTGCCCAGGCTGGCGATCTGCCCTTCGAGACGCTTGACCTGTCCGGTCTCGCCAACCGCCCCGGCGAGGAGCTCGACCACATTGGCGAGCTGCGCCACCTGGTCGGCGACGTCCTTCACATTGGCGCCGGTCTTGATTTGCGCCTTGATCTCCCCCTCGAGCCGTTCGAGACGACCGCCCAGTCCGGTGACCGAGGCGGCGAGCTTGTCGATCAAGGCGGCATCGAGTGCCCGTTCGGCCGCCCCCCTGGGCGGCGGGGCAGGCTGCGGCGCGGGCGATGTCAGCGGGGGCATGCGAGGCGTATTCGCAGGCTGCCCCTGCCGCGCCCGGATCTGGTTGATCGCGGCCTGCAAGCTGTCGCGCGGATTGGGCGGTGCCTGTGGCGGCAGCGGTTCTTCGAAGCGGTGGATCGCCCGTTGGACCGAGCGCAGGGCGTCGCGGTGACGATCCTCGCCCTGCTCGACCACCTGGTGCCGCATATCCTGCACGCGCTCGTTGAGCTGCGGGATGGTTCGCGAACGAGCCACCTGATTGTCCACCTGGTCCAGCAGCGCCACCAGCTCCTGGCGGAGCGAGGACCACTCGTGCGGATCATGGTCGGTGTCGGTCGGCTGGGATTGCTGATACGCGCGGGCCATGGATTATCCCAAGCACCTGAAATGGAGCGCCCGGCCGAAAATCAGCGGTCGGGTTCACCCCGTACTGTTAACGGACATGGTAAAGAAGAGATTAAGCCGCTGATGCATTTTGCGACTCCGCCGCTTCGCCCTAAGTGGCATTGGTGCGCGCAAATCTGTCCGCTAAAGGCATATGTTCATGAGCCGGATCATCATCGTCGACGACCATCCGCTGTTCCGTGCCGCGCTCCGGCAGACGCTCACCATTGCGGCAGATGTGCAGGAGGCCGGCGATCTCGCGGCCCTCAGCGCTGCGCTCGAAGCCGACCGCGACTGCGATCTGGTGCTGCTCGATCTCAACATGCCGGGCGCCCATGGCCTCTCGGGCCTGCTGTTGCTCCGGGCGCAATACCCCGAGATTCCGGTGATGATCATCTCCGCCGTGGAGGATCCCAAGGTGATCCGCCGCACCTACGAGCTCGGCGCCGCCGGTTATCTGCCGAAATCCGCCGGTCCCGCGGACATTCGCGCCGCCATCAACACCGTGCTCCAGGGCGGGGTGTTCGTCCCGCCCGGCATTACCCTCGGCGCCGACGACGAACAAAGCGCTTTTTCGCGCCGCCTCGCCACTCTGACCCCGCAGCAGATCCGTGTTCTGATGATGCTGAGCGACGGCCTGATGAACAAGCAGATCGCCTACGAGCTGTCGATTTCGGAAGCGACTGTAAAGGCGCACGTCTCCTCTATCCTGCAGAAGCTCGACGTCGATAGCCGCACCCAGGCGGTGATCGCAGCCTCGCGGATCGAACAGGGTCAGTTCGAAGCCCTGTTGCCACCCGGCGCCGCCTGAAGCCCCAGAAATCCTGAATTTAGGACCGGCTGGCGGACAATTGTCCTAGCTCTTTCGGCTGGCCTTTTGTCCGCGCTGCGCCGCCAATCCACCGATGACGGCACGCAGCGCCGCCGGTTTCACCGGCTTGGTCACCACCGCGATGCCGCGCTCTTCCGCGAGGGCTCGCACCGCCGGCGTGCGGTCCGCCGTGACGAGAGCGGCCGGCAGGTGGCCCCCGACATTGTGCCTCAGCCACTCGACCGCATCGAGGCCCGATGTCTGATCGAGGTGATAGTCCATCAGCACCAGGTCGGGCAGCCAGCCGGAGAGCAACTGGTCGCGGTCGATGTCGCGCAGCGAGCGCGCCGAGCGAACGTCGCAGCCCCATCCTCGCAGGAGTCCCTCCATCGCATCGAGCACAGCACGTTCGTTGTCCACGCAGAGAATCTTGAGGCCGGCAAGGCTCATTGCTTCCACCGTCCGCTCGCTCTCGACCGCCGCAACACGCTCGATCTTCCCCCTCGGCAGGTACAGCGAGAAGCGCGACCCGCGGCCTTCCACGCTGTCCAGCTCGAGTGTCAGGTTCATCGCCACCACCAGCCGTTCGACGATCGACAGTCCCAGTCCGAGCCCCTGCGCCATCCGTGCGCCCTGGTCGAGGCGAGAAAATTCGGCGAACAGAAGGCGGTGCTGGTCGCGGGAAAACCCGATGCCGGTGTCGACGACATCGAGCCGGATGCGGGCGCCGCGGCGCCGGCAGCCGACCAGGACATGCCCGCCGGGTCGGGTGTACTTGATGGCATTGGAGACCAGGTTCTGGACGATGCGGGCGACCAAGGCACGGTCGGCATTGGCCACAGCGTTCGAGTCGACGAGCCGCAGCTCGATCGACTTCTCGTGGGCGAGGGGAGCGAACTCGACCGCCACCTTCTGGATCAGATCGCGAATCTGGAACGGCGCCGGAGCCGGCTTGAACGCTCCCGAGTCGATCCGCGACATGTCGAGCAGCGCCGACATGATTTCTTCCACAGCATTTAGCGAGGCTTCGATCGAGCGCGCCAGGGACTGCATCTCCCCGTCCTGTGCCCGCTCGCTCAGGGTAGCCGTATAGAGCCTGGCGGCGTTCAGCGGCTGCAGCAGGTCGTGGCTGGCCGCTGCCAGGAAGCGGGTCTTGTCGCGGTTGGCTGCGTCCGCTTTCTTGCGCGCACTTTCAAGCTCGGAGTTGACCCTGAGGAGCGTCGCAGTGCGCTCTGCGACCCGGCCCTCGAGGGTCTGGTTGGCCCGCTCCAATGCCTCCTCGGCACCGACCCTGAGGCTAACGTCCGCAAAGCTGATGACGAGCCCGCCATCCGGCAGGCGCGATGAGTGAAACTCCAGTATTTCCCCTTGTTTGCCAATGCGTTGCGTAACGGAGCCCGCAGCGTTAGTTAGGACTTCCACGCGCTCGGCTGCGAGCTGGACAGGGTCTCCGGACCCCAAATCTCCGCGCCGACCGACATACAGCGCCAGCTCATAGAGTGCTGTTCCAACAGCACACAACCGGTCCGGCAGGTCGAGCAGCTCGCGGTACCGACGGTTGCAGGCCAGAAGCCTCAGGTCGGCGTCATAGACGGCCAGTCCTTCGGGGATGAAATCGACCGCGTCGCGGATGCTGATCTCGGCGGCAGGGGGGGTATCCATGATCCTGTTCCAGTGGATCGCCGCTCCGCATTCTAGAGCGCCGGTGGGCCAACTATCCCGCGACGGGGGACGGCGGGCAAGTTGACACTAAGTCTTGCCATTGCATTCCGCTGCGATCTGCGTGATTCTCCGGCCACTGCGAATCTCCTGATTTGCAGGGCGCCGCCGGGAGGGTCGGCGACGCGAGTGAGTGGACAGACCGCAGAGAGGTCCCATGTCGCTGTACGAGGAGTTCACAGACATCGTAATCAACGGCAATGCCGCCCGTTGCGCCGACCGCGCGACCACCGTGGCAGCATCGAGCACCATCGTCACCTCCCTCGGCGATACTGTCCTCACGCCGATGATCGATCTCTTCCCCGGCCGGCGCGACCGCTCGGAGATGTTTGTCGGATCGGGCAATCCGAACAGCGTTGCAGTTCCTTCCCTCGCTGCCGACAGGCGGCCGGGAGCGCGGCGCTTACTATCGGTTTGTTCATCAATGCTGTTGTAAGGTTCCACATTGTGGCCCCTGTCTTGTACCTCGTCGCCAAGGGCACCAATGCGGTTAGGCATAAACAGAAAGCTGCGGCTTCGTCCGCTCAACCACCAGCACTAACAAAGGAAGAAGTTCTCTTGACCGATCTCCGTGACACCAAGTCGATGCCGATGGCTGCCGCCAAGGCTCCGTCGAAGTCCGCCAAACCGGCCGCCAGGAAAACCGCCGCGAAGCCCGCCTCTGCTGCCAAGGCTCCGGTGAAGAAGGCCGCTGCGAAGAAGGCTCCGGCCAAGAAGGCCGCCGCCAAGAAGGCCCCGGCCAAGAAGGCCGCCGCCAGGCCGGCCGCCGCCAAGAAGGCTCCGGCCAAGAAGGCCGCTGCCAAGAAGGCCCCGGCCAAGAAGGCCGCCGCCAAAAAGGCCGGCCGGAAGTAAGTTCTACCCCGGCCGATCGGCCGGATTGGACTGACACAACAGGGCCAGCGTTCGACGAGGACGCTGGCCCTATTCTTTTGCCTGACGAAATCCTTGCGACGCACCGAAATGCTTTGACAAAATTCCTGATTTAGGAATATTTACCTACAAGTTCGTAGCGATGCCTACGGATTGTCCCGCTCGGACGGAATTTCTGCCTATCGCAATCTCCGAGCGTGATTCATCCATGGCCGTTGGGGCTGGGTGGGCCAGTATTGTCCCGTCTTGCGGCGGGATGTGTCCTCCGCCGGGGCGTTCGGCTCCGGTCAGATGCCTCCGGCACTTTGGCGCGAATATCGCGCGGAGGTTCTATGTCCGAAGAGATATTCTATCGTTCCTTTCTCAACCGCGACCGACTCGTCCACATCGTCGACACGAACCTGCAGGCCTGCGAGCTGCTCAGCGTCCACTTCCGCCTCGAAGGCTTCCAGACGACCTTTTCCATCAACCTGTCGGGTTTTCTAGCGACGCTCGAGCGCCGACGTCCAGACGTCGTGGTCGCCAATTTCGAACTCGGCGAGGACAGCGGGATCGACGTGCTGCGCCGCGTCAAGGCGATGCGCATGGGGACCGTCGTCTTCATGATGGAAGATCGCCCGATGGTCGATGCGGCCGTGCTGGCGATGAAGCTCGGAGCCACTGATGTCGTTACCAAGCCGATCGATACCGAGCATCTGGTGCGCGCCGTTCGGGATGCCTTGCGCCAGGACATCCACGTCGGCGCGGTCCAGGCCGGCGGCCGCTCGATCGAAGTTCGCGGCTTCGCCCAGCTTACGCCGCGCGAGCGCGAAGTGTTGCAACTGATCACCAACGGCCAGTCCAACAAGGAGGCCGGACGGGAGCTCGGCATCAGTCCTCGCACCATCGAGGTCCATCGCGCGCGGGTGATGGAAAAACTCGGCGCGCGTAACACGGCTGACCTGATGCGCATCGTCCTCACGAGTTGACAGGCGCAGGCGGCTGGGTGTCTGCTTCACTCTGGCCGGTGCAGCCTGCCGCCCGCGCCCCGCAAAGGGGATGGTGAATGCACCCTGTCGCCGAAACGGTTTGACCTCTCGGGCAGCCGTCAGCAATGCGGGCACTGACCTCGGACCTGCCCTGATGAGGATCAGACCATGCATACTTTCCTCGACTCCAAAGCGATGGCCAAGGCGCTGCGCACCGCGCTTGCCGAACGGCAGATCGACATTACTCACTCCGAAAGCCTCGAGCTGGTCGCTCGCCAGTTCGGGTTCGACGACTGGAACATGCTCGCAGCGCGTATCGAAGCGGGGCGGCCGCGCAAGCTGCCGCACGGCTGGCACATTCATCACGGCGCCGGCTACCCCTTGTTCGAAGCGGGCATCGACCCCAACGAGCAGGGCAGCGTCACTATCGTCGCGATCAGCAGCCCCGACGTCGTCGGCCAGAACTTCGCAACGCTGATGCAGTCGATCTCGGCCGAGGACTATCGCGGCCAGACACTGCGGCTCACGGCCGAGCTGCGCGGCGACGACGCGGGCTACGGCACGCTGTGGATGCGCGTCGATCCGCTGGGTGGCGGCAAGTCACTGCGCTTCGACAACATGCTGTCGCGCGAGACGGATGGCGCCATCAGCGGCCGTTTTGGCTGGACCGAACGAAGCATCGTTCTGGAGGTCCCCGATGCAGCCGGCACCATTCATTACGGCCCGATGCTGAAGGGCTCGGGACAGCTCTGGGCCCGCAATCTGCGGCTTGACACAGTGCCCGGGACCACGGCCACGACGGACACGCGCAATTTGCCTCGCCGGCCTACCGGCTTCGGTCAGGGCCCGCGGGCTTAGCCGCCGATGTTGGTTGTGTGTCTCCACTCGCATCATTCGGCGGTCGGGTTTATGCTGGTGCCAGGTGCCCATATCGTGGAGGTGTCTCGATGCCTGCCCGCTATATCGAGCCTGGGATAGTAAAGCAGCTTTCCAGCCTCACGCCGTGGCGTACGGCGCTGGCAGTCGGGCTCGACTGGGTGGTCATCGCAGGGGCCATTGCGCTAAGCCAATGGGCGCGCAATCCGCTGGCCTATCTGATTGCGGTCATCGTGATCGGTGGCCGGCAACACGCCTTCGCCGCACTGATGCATGAGTTTGCGCACTACCGCTTCATCGACAACAAGGGCTTGAGCGACTGGATTTGCGATCTCTTTGTCTCGTGGCCGATCCTTGCCAGCGTGGACGCTTATCGCCGCAACCACCTCGCGCACCACCGGTACACCAATACCGAGCAGGATCCCGACTGGGTGGTGAAGCTCGGCACCCGCAAGTTCACCTTCCCGCAGGAGTGGCAGTACGCCGTCCTGAACCTCCTCGGTTATCTTGCGTTCATCGGCTCGGCCTTCGACATGATCCAGGCCATCCAGCGGTTGCGGGCGCACGACCAGTCGACGCGCGCGTACAAGCTGACGCGTCTTGCGTACTACCTCGCTTTCGCCATCGTCTTCACGCTCACCGGCGCGTGGGTGCCGTTCCTTCTGTATTGGGTCGTGCCCTTCATGACGGTGTTCTTCTTTGCGCTCTATGTGCGCAGCGTCGCCGAGCACTTCGCCGCCATGAACTACGCAGAGGAGCTGCAGAGCACTCGAACCGTGCTTCCGTACCTTTGGGAGAACCTGGTCTTCAGTCCGCACGGCGTGAACTATCACCTCGAGCACCACCTCTACCCCAGCGTGCCGTTCTACAACCTGCCGCAGCTCCATTCGGCCCTGATGGCCAGCTCGGACTACGCCGCACAGGCCCATATCACGCGCGGCTACACCACCGGGCTCGTCCGCGAGTGCCTGTCACTTCGGCCGTCTGCCGCTACCGGCCGCGGGTAGCCATGGACGCCAGAGTGCGCCTCAGAGCGATGCCGGACGCAACTGAGGCGACGGACCCACGGCGCCGGCCAATCTCGACTTCGGGGAGGGCGTTGAAGATCAGCCGCCGATGGTGGGCAGCGTCAGGTCGCCGCTCACCAGCTTGTCGGCGGTGATCTTCGGCGCCGGCCGTTCGTGCGGCAGCTCGAGCTCGGCCCACACGCTTTCGAGCGCGTGACGGAGCGCCATGATCATCTCGTCGGTGTGAAGCGGCGTCGGCGTGATGCGCAGCCGCTCCGTGCCCTTGGGCACCGTCGGGTAGTTGATCGGCTGAATATAGATGTTGTGCTTGTCGAGGAGCAGGTCGCTCGCGGCCTTGCAGAGCCGCGCGTCGCCGACGATCACCGGCACAATGTGCGTCGCGGTCTGCATCACCGGCAGGCCGGCTTCGCTGAGGATCTTCTTGGCGAGCCGAGCCTGGCGCTGATGCGCGGTCCGCTCGGCATCGGAATTCTTGAGGTGCTCGATCGACGCGCGGGCCGCCGCACACAGCGCCGGCGGAAGCGCGGTGGTGAAGATGAATTCCGGCGCATAGGACCGCACGGCGTCGACGACCGATTTGTTGGCAGCGATGTAGCCGCCCATCACACCGAAGCCCTTGGCCAGTGTGCCCTCGATAATGTCGATGCGATCCATCAGCCCCTCGCGGTCGGCGATGCCGCCCCCGCGCGGACCATAGAGGCCGACCGCATGCACCTCGTCGATGTAGGTGAGGGCGCCGAATTCTTCGGCGAGATCGCAGATCTCCTTGATGGGAGCGACGTCGCCATCCATCGAATAGACGGACTCGAAGCAGATCAGCTTCGGCCGCGACCGCGGGATCGCCGCCAGGAGCTCGCGCAGATGCGCGATGTCGCTGTGGCGGAAGATCTTCTTTTCCATGCCGCTCTGCCGCACGCCCTGGATCATCGAGGCGTGGTTGAGCTGGTCGGAGAGGATGATGCAGTCGGGCATCAGCCGTGCAATGGTCGAGATCGCCGCCTCGTTCGAAACGAAGCCTGAGGTGAAGACCAGTGCCGCTTCCTTGCGATGGAGGTCGGCGAGCGACCGCTCGAGCTCGACCAGCGGCCGGTTGGTCCCCGAAATGTTACGCGTTCCACCGGCGCCGACGCCGAGCTTCGCCGCGGTTTCCTGCATCGCCGTAATCACCTTGGGGTGCTGGCCCATGCCCAGGTAGTCGTTGGAGCACCAGATGGTGATTTCGCGCGCATTGTCGGCCTGGTCGCGGAACACGGCCGTGGGGAATTTTCCTGCCACGCGCTCGATGTCAGCGAACACGCGATAGCGCTTTTCCTGCCTCAGCGTGTCGACGGCGTCTTCGAAAATCCCGCGATAGTCCATGATGTGCTCGCCCTGTGACCGGCCGGCTGGGACCCTATTGAGGTCGCGCCATCCTTCCCATTGGTCAATTCGCCGCGCGTTGGCACTGGCTAAGCTATTGAAAGCGAACCAGTCGCGGATTTCAGTTTGGACTGATCCTAGAGTCTTTGCGGGCAGCCTGCAAAGGCACGGATCGGTCTTGCCGCTCAGCTTCGGTTCAGCTTGTCCGCCCTAAGTCCGGCCACGAACGGGCAGTGCTGCCTTTTGGTCACGCATTAACGGCGTCTCGGACGCCGAGTTGACCGGGGCTTGCGGCCCCCAATATCAGTGTTAAGAAGCCGCTAACCAAGCGTAAGAGGGGGCCGCGCGTGAAGAGCTTTTCGTCCTCGAGTTTCGCCAGCGAGCAGGGTGTGCTCGATCTGGCCCTGGCTGCTGTCCGGCAGCACCCGCAGGCTCTGTTCACGGACTTCCAGTGGTTCCTCTACGAGGGCCGCGACACCGTCTTCTACACTGCATTTTCGACCCAGCGCTTCGACAAAGGCACCGTCGACAACCTCGTTGCCGAAATGGTGGCCCTGGCGCCGCAGCTGACGCACGGCTTTTTTGGGGCGCGCCCGGGCCAGCCATTCCCCAAGCACCTGCTCGACGCCATCACCTCGGTGGACGAGATCGACAGTTTCGAAGGCTACCCCGACAAGTGGCTGGGCAAGTCCGAGGACATCTTCCTGCGCGATGACCTGCCGCTGTTCCGCGTCATGGTCGCCAATCTCAAGGGCGGGCCGGATTCCGAGGGCCGCGCCTCGATCATTCAGGTGCGCTCGTCCCACGCGCTGCTCGAGGGCTCGGACTCGGCGCTGCTGACCCGGTCGCAATCGGCCAACCACGGCATCATGTCCGACAAGGACAACAAGATCAGCCTCGGCACCCGCATCTGGAGCTCGATCAGGGCTTATGCCATGACGCTTCTGTATGTCGGCGTCGGCCTGACCTTTGCTCCGGCGGAGCGGCCGTTCGGCTTCCGCACCCTGGCGCTGAGCCGGCATCGCCTTCGCCAGTTGGCCAACAAGCTCGGCGTGCGCCAGCGTTCTCTCTACTTCGCGCTCGTGACGCACGCTTTCAACGGCGAGGGCCGCGACAAGTACTTCTCCAAGAAGGTGGTCGGCGCGGTTTACACCATGCTCGACGGCAACCGGAACAGTGCCGACGACGACTTCTTCCGGGTCCGGGCGCTGGAAGCCCGCTTCAAATGGTCCGACGATTTCGTGCAGTTTGCGCGGACCATCGACGATACTGTCGGCAAGATCGAGAAGAAGGATGTCACCAAATTCCAGGTGATGATGAACTCGGTGTTCAAGACGCTGCGGGCCCTCAACAGCATGGCGCCCTGGCTGCCGGGGCGCCGCTTCTGGCGCTTCTCGGCGGGCATCAAGATTACCCTGACGCTGGTACCGCCGCACCGCACCTACGGTCCCATGACCAATGGCATGATCGAGCCGATCTATTGCGGCGCCTGGCACAACAGTATGAACATCTGCACCTTCTGCCCCGGGCGCGACTACATCACGCTCAACTTCGCCGTCGAGCAGAGGCTGCTGCCCATGGTCGACAAGATCGAGACCATGCTCAACCGCCTCGAGACGATGGACATCGCTCCGGCGGGCCGCGACGTTATCGACACCGAAGACGCCTGAGCCGCCACCATCCTCCCTGAGGAGCGTGCGTATTGCAATCACCATGCTGCCGCATTCTGTTTGCAGGAGTGGCAAAATTTCCGCGGGGGATTCCTATGAAGTCGACTGTGGCCGTCGTTGCTGCCCTGGCCGTGATGAGCCTGAGTGCCTGCACCACCATGAACGCCTATACTGGCGATACGCAGCTCTCGAGCACCGCCGGGGGAGCCATGATCGGCGCCGGCACCGGCGCAGTCGTCGGCGCGCTGACGGGCGCGGCCACCGGCAATGATCCCCGCATCGCCGCACTGATCGGCGCAGGGCTGGGCGGTCTCACCGGGGCTGCCGTCGGCCACTACATGGACCAGCAGGAAGCCGAGCTGCGCCAGCAGTTGCAGTCGACCGGCGTTTCGGTGACCCGCGTCGGCAACCAGATCATCCTCAACATGCCCTCGAACATCACCTTCGATACCGACTCGGCGACGGTGAAGCCGGACTTCAGCCAGACGCTGACTTCGGTTGGCCTCGTACTCAAGAAGTTCAACAAGACCATCGTTGATGTCACCGGCTATACCGATAACACCGGGTCGGTGCAGCACAACCAGGACTTGTCGCAGCGCCGCGCGGTCTCGGTGGCGACGATCCTCGCCAATCAGGGCCTGGACCAGCGCCGCTTTTACATCGAGGGCAAGGGTGAAGACGCGCCCATCGCCTCGAACTCAACCGAAACCGGCCGTGCCCAGAACCGCCGCGTGGAAATCCAGATTTCGCCGATCTCGCAAGGGTGACGCTCCGGCCTGCAAGGCTTCGGCTGCGGCCGGGGCCTATTGTCACGCTGGAAACTGGTTCTAGGACTCCGGTATCGACGGGTTGATCTGCGGTGCGGTGATCGGCGTTCCCGGGATCACCGCGGTTTGCCGATTGCCGCCAAGGAGCTGGATAGCGAGCAGGATTGCGGCAACGAGGAAAAGCGCGAGCAGCGACAGCCCCCACCAATTGACCGGCGACACTTGCCCGGTCGTCTGAGCGATTTCCGTCTCAACGCTCAGCTCGTTGTCGGCGGGATCGTCCGGCCTGTGCCGCGAAGCGGTTGCCATGGCGGTTTCTCCATTGGTTCGAGAAGGAGAAACGCGACGCGGGTTGCAGCGTTCCGAGGCGGCGCAACCGTCATCCTGACGGCACGCTTCAGGCGCTATTCATCGGCCGGGTCCCAGCCTGCTGCAGTCAACTGCAGGAGGTTCCCATGCTCAGACTTGTCATTATCGGTTTGCTCGTCGCCGGCGCACTCGGCACGGCTCCCGTCCTCGCCGACAGCAAATCGGGCGACGGCACCATCGGCCGCGGCTGCACGCTCGATCCGTTCAACCATACCCAGCGCTGCATCGACTTCGATCACTGCACCATCGACAAGAACGGCAAGCGGACGTGTCCGGTGGTGGTGACCACGACGCGGAACATGGCTGACGCCAAGTCGAAAGGCAGCAAGAGCAGCAGCGGCAAAGCTGACAGCCACCCGAGCGAATACCTGGTCTTCACCTTCGACCAGGTGCTGGTTTCGAGCTGAACCGTCAGGTGTTCACGACGATGGGCGTGCCGACCGGGCAGCGCCCATACAGGTCGATGATGTCGTGGAACAGCAGGCGCACACAACCCGAGGATACCGCCTGACCGATGCTCCACACTTCGAGCGTTCCGTGCAGACGGTACAGTGTATCGCGGCCGTTCTGGTAGATGTACATGGCGCGTGCGCCGAGCGGATTGGTGAGGCCGGGAGGCATGCCGTTGGCATATTGCTGCGTTTCGGGCTGCCGCTGCTGCATCTCCTTGGGGGGAGTCCAGGTGGGCCACTCGGCCTTGCGCCCGACGACCGCCTTGCCGGACCAGGCAAACCCTTCGCGCCCGATGCCGACACCATACCGGATCGCCTGGCCGCCCTGTTGCACCAGGTAAAGGTGACGCTCGGAGGTGTTGACCACGATTGTACCCGGCCGCTCGCCGGTCGGATCGGGCACCTCGGTGCGGAACATGTTCGGATCGAGCTTGGTGAGATCGATCGCCGGCACAGGAAACTTCTCGTCCGGCAGCGGCCCGTACATCGACAGGTAATACTGCGAAAATTGTGGCGCCTGCGTTTGCGGCTGGAACCTCTGGGAGGCACATCCGGCCAAGGTCAGCGCGGCAAGGCTGGCGCCACCAGCCAGAAAGCTGCGGCGCGACGGAGCAAGAACGGCTTCGGTCATATGGATGGAACTCTGCGGTAACTGGATTGCCCGACGCGAAAACTCGCCGTCGGGCGTTAGAGTTCCCTAACCCTGACAGCGTTAACGCGGACACAATAGATGGTCACGATGCGGCGATGTGATGGCACATCGCCGCCGCTACGGCCCCTTTGGAACCGCCCGGCCTATTTCTTGAAGACGATGTGCGTCTTGAGCTTGTCGCCGGTGTCGGTCCGGACGAGATCGACGTCGATGACGATGCTGTTGGCGGCGAGCCGCATTACCGAGTTGCCGGTGCCGGCGGCGGTCTTCATCTTGCTGGTGAAGACTACGCTGCCGCCGCTTTTGACGCCGACCACCGTCTGGCCGTTCGAGCGAGCCTGATACTGGTGGGCCGCGTTATCGTAGGTCAGAACACCCGAATAGGTTTGCGGGCCGAACTGGCCCGCATCGCACGTCCCGCGGAAGTTGATCTTGTCGCTGCCGGTGAGTGTCAGCGTGCAATCCACTTTGCCGCTCTCGCCGCCGGTGATGGCGCCTGAGCCGGTCCAGGTGCCGGGAAGCTTGCTCAGAAACGCGGTCTCGGTCGGTCCGGCAACAGCCGGAAGGGCGGCGAGGGCGAACGCGGCGGTCAAGATCGGGAGCGAAATGCGCATAGGGTGCCTTTCCTGCACAGGGGAGGGGTGTGCGGCGACGCGAGACCACACGGGAACGCGATTCGTACAATCAGAGGAGAAAAGTGGTGCTGCAAGAGAGGATTGAACTCTCGACCTCTCCCTTACCAAGGGAGTGCTCTACCACTGAGCTACTGCAGCAGATGCCAAATCCGGGCCGAAGCCCCTTGAAGGCGAGGCGGTTGATGCCATAGGCCTTGGGTTGACGCAAGCGCGAAAATCCGGGGTTCCCGCCATGTCAAAAGCCGACGAGAAAGCGGCGCGCGAGCAGAGATTGGCCACAAAGCTCCGCGAGAATCTGCTCCGGCGCAAGGGGCAGGCCCGGGCGCGTTCCGGGGCCTCCGAAAAGGCGCCGCCAGCGCCTTCAGCCGGCGGTAAGGGTTCTTAATCGACCTCGGTTACGCTTTCGACCCTGCCTTGCAGCGCGATGACGAGTCGGGCTAGCACAACGCGGGCTTTTGCCCGCTTTTCGGGGATTTTCATGGATCGCATCCGTATCATCGGTGGCAACGAGTTGCGGGGTGAAATCCCCATTTCCGGCGCCAAGAATGCCGCCCTGCCGCTGATGATCGCGTCGCTCCTGACCAGCGAGCCGCTGGTGCTCGAGAACGTGCCGCGCCTCGCCGACGTCAAGCAACTCGAAAAGATCCTCGAGAACCATGGCGTCGACATCGCGGTGCACGGCCGCCGCGCCGCCGACGGCTTCGACGGCCAGCGAATGACGCTGCAGGCGAGCCAGATCGTCGATACGACCGCGCCCTACGAACTCGTCTCGGTGATGCGCGCGAGCTTTTGGGTCATCGGCCCGCTGCTGGCCCGTGCCCACGAGGCACGGGTGTCGCTGCCCGGCGGCTGCGCCATCGGGACGCGACCGGTGGACCTCTTCCTTTACGGCCTCAAGGAGCTCGGGGCCGAGATCGACATCGACGAGGGCTATGTCGTGGCGCGGACCCCCAAGGGCGGCCTCGTCGGCGCCACGGTGCGCTTCCCGAAAGTATCGGTCGGCGCCACCCACACCATCATGATGGCAGCGACGCTCGCCCGCGGCACCACGGTGATCGAGAACGCCGCCATGGAGCCCGAGATCGACAATGTCGCCAACTGCCTCGTGGCGATGGGCGCAAAGATTTCGGGCATCGGCACCCGGACACTGACGATCGAGGGGGTGACCTCGCTCCACGGCGCGACCGTGGAGGTGATCCCCGACCGCATCGAGACGGGCACCTTCGCCATGGCTGCCGCGATGGCTGGCGGCAACGTGCTGCTGCGCGGCGCTCGCGCGGAACACCTGCAATCGGCGCTCGACGTGCTCGAACAGGCTGGCGTCCACATCGGCAGCGAGGCGGCCGGGCTGCGTATTCGCCGCAACGGCAACGGTATCCAGGCGGCCGACGTCGAGACCGATCCGTTCCCCGGCTTCGCCACCGACCTCCAGGCGCAGTTCATGGCGCTGATGACCATGTCGAACGGCGTTTCGCACATCCGCGAAACGATCTTCGAGAACCGCTTCATGCATGTGGCGGAGCTTGCCCGCTTCGGCGCCGATATCCGGGTGGAGGGCCAGACCGCCACGGTGACCGGTGTGCCGGCGCTCAAGGGCGCTCAGGTGATGGCGACCGATCTGCGCGCTTCGGTGTCGCTGGTGATCGCCGGGCTCGCCGCCAAGGGCGAGACCATGGTCAACCGCATCTACCATCTCGACCGCGGCTTCGAGCGGCTCGAGGAAAAGCTCAGTCGCTGCGGCGCCGAGATTTCCCGCGTCACCGGCTGATCGCGGCCTCAGTGCCCGAGCATCCAGAGCCAGAAGGTGATGGTCGCGATTGACGCGACCGTCGAGATCAGGACGACGTTGGCCGCGACGTTGACCGCCCGGTCGTAGTAGGTCGCAAAGACGTAGACGTTGATGCCGGCGGGCATCGCCGCAAGCAGCACCGCGTAGCGGACGAACTCCATCGGCGCGTGCAGTACCTGCGCTGCCAGCACATAGACGATCGTCGGATGGACGATCAGCTTGAACACGCTGTTGATGCTGGCCTGCATCCAGCTGTCGCTGATCCGATATTCGTTGAGCGCGCCACCCAGGCCGAAGAGCGACGCGGGGAGCACGGCGGCCGACATCATCGACAGGAACGCCATTCCCGCCTCCGGCACCTTGATGCTGAGCCGATTGCCGACGGCGCCGATCACCACGCCCCACAAGAGCGGATTGCGGACGATACGCTGCAGCGCCACGACCAGCGTCTTGCCCAGCGGCGCGCCGTCGCGCCGCATCAATTCCATGATCAGCATGCCCAGCGTGATCAGCGTCGGCGCGTGGAACGCGATGATCGAAAAGACGGTGGGCAGTGCGGCCGCGCCATAGGCGCGCTGGATCACGGGGATGCCCACCAGCACGGTGTTGGTGAACATCGCCGAAAAGCCCGACGACACGCTCTCTCCGGGCCGCTGCCTGAAGATGTTGCGCGCGATCAGAACCCCGCACAGCAGGGAGAACAGCGCCCCGACATAGAACGGCACGATCACCGCGGGATCGAAGGTGCGGTTGAAGTCCGACGTCAGCATCGCCTGGCAGAGCAAGCAGGGCGTCGCAAAATTGTTGACGAAGGCAACCAGCGCCTTGGTGCCCTCGGCCGGGAACAGCCGCAACCGGACAGCCAGATACCCCACGCCGATGATGGCGAAAACAGGTATGATGACGTTGAAGAGGTCGAGCATGGCGCTCTGCGCGGCGGGAACTGGTCCGGCTTTGGTGGCGCGCGTTCATCGGCCGGTCAAGCACCGGGGCACATAAATATGACACCTGCCAGTTGCGTGGCATCGTTGCGGGCGATAACGAACGTTCAGGGGAATGACCGGCCATATGCCTAAACGCGACAATATCACCGACGTCTTCGTCATCGGCGGTGGCGTCAATGGCTGCGGCATTGCGCGCGATGCGATCGGGCGTGGCTATTCGGTCTTTCTGGCAGAGATGGGCGACCTTGCCTCCGGCACGTCGTCGGCGGCAACCAAGCTGATCCATGGCGGCCTGCGCTATCTCGAATACTATGAGTTTCGCCTCGTCCATGAAGCGCTGGCCGAGCGTGAGGTCCTGTGGGCCATGGCGCCGCACATCATCTGGCCGATGCGCTTCGTGCTGCCGCACCACAAGGGCCTCCGGCCCGCGTGGTTCTTGCGCCTCGGGCTCTTTGTCTATGACCATCTCGGCGCCCGCAAGCTCCTGCCGCCGACGCGCACCCTCGACCTGCGCACCGATCCGATCGGCAAGCCGCTCAAGGCGGGCTACACCAAGGCCTTCGAGTATTCGGACTGCTGGGTCGACGACGCGCGGCTGGTGGCGCTCACCGCCCGCGACGCGGCCGACCGGGGCGCTATCATCCAGACGCGCACCAAGGTCATCGGTGCGACGCGCGAGAACGGCATCTGGACCATCAAGCTCCAGAACCTCGACACCAACCTCAAGGGCAGCGTGAAGGCCCGGCTCCTCGTCAATGCAGCTGGACCCTGGGTCGATGACGTGATCCGCCAGGCGATGGGACAGAACGAGGCGCATCACGTACGACTGGTCAAGGGCAGCCACATCGTCGTGCGCAAGCTCTACGACCACGACCGCGCCTATTTCTTCCAGAACAAGGACGGTCGGATCATCTTCGCGATCCCCTACGAGCGTGACTTCACCCTGATCGGCACCACCGACCAGGATTTTTCCGGCGATCCGCACGGCATCCGTATCTCCGACGAGGAGCAGGTGTATCTGCTCGCCGCCGCCAGCGAGTATTTCGAAAAGCCGGTGACGGCCGCAGAGGTCGTCTGGAGCTACGCCGGCGTGCGCCCGCTCTACGACGACCATGCCAGCAAGGCCCAGGAGGCGACCCGCGACTACGTCATCCGGACCGAGGGGGACGCAGCGTCCGGCGCGGTGATCAACGTCTTCGGCGGCAAGCTCACCACCCACCGGCGGTTGAGCGAGGAAGTCCTCGGCCATATCGGCAAAGTGCTCGGCGTCCGCGGCAAGCCCTGGACCAAGGGCAGCAAGCTGCCCGGCGGCGAGTTTGGGCCGCGCGAGTTCGATACGCAGGTCGATCGGCTCAATGAGCTCTATCCGAGCCTGCCCGACCGGCTGCTCCGTCGGCTGGCCCGCCAGTTCGGTACCCGCGCCGCAACGCTGCTCGGTGACGCCCGTCGCATGGACGATCTGGGCGACGTGTTCGGCGCCGATCTCACCCGGCGCGAGGTCGACTATCTGGTCGACAACGAGTGGGCACGCACCGCCGACGACATCCTGTGGCGACGCACCAAGCTGGGACTGAGGATCGGCCTCAACGACAAGGCGCGGCTCGAGGCTTATCTCGCCTCGCGCTCCAGCACGGGAAAGAAATGAGCGGCTACGTTCTTGCCATCGACCAGGGCACGACCTCGTCTCGCGCCATCGTGTTCAACGACCTGCAGCAGATCGTCGGCATGGGCAAGATGGAATTCACCCAGCACTTTCCGGCGCAGGGCTGGGTCGAGCACGTGCCCGAGGAAATCTGGGCGACCTGCCTGTGGTCAATGAAGACCGCGCTCAAGAAGGCCGGCGTCGCCGCCGGCGAGATCGCCGCCATCGGTATCACCAACCAGCGCGAGACCACCATTGTCTGGGACCGGGCCACCGGCAAACCGCTCCACAACGCCATCGTCTGGCAGGATCGCCGCACCGCCAAGCAGTGCGACAGGCTGAAGCGCGCCGGCGCCGAAAAGCTCGTGACGCGCAAGACCGGCCTGCTGCTCGACCCGTATTTCTCCGCCACCAAAATCGGCTGGCTGCTCGACAACGTCGAGGGTGCCCGCAAGCGCGCCGAGCGCGGCGAGCTCGCTTTCGGCACCATCGAGACCTACCTCATCTGGCGGCTGACCGCCGGCAAGGTGCATGCCACCGACGCCAGCAACGCCTGTCGAACGCTGCTCTACAACCTCGAGACCGGCGATTGGGACGACGACCTGCTGCAGCTCTTCCGCGTGCCCCGCGCGTTGCTGCCCGAGATCAAGGATAACGCCGACGATTTCGGCATATCGGACAAGTCGGTGCTCGGCGCGGCGATTGCCATTCGTGGCGCGGCCGGCGACCAGCAGGCCGCGACCATCGGGCAGGCCTGCTTCAGGCCCGGAATGATGAAATCCACCTATGGTACCGGGTGCTTTGCGCTGCTCAACACCGGCGCCGATATGGTGCGCAGCCGCAACCGCCTGCTGACCACGCTGGCCTATCGCCTCGACGGCCAGTCCACTTACGCGCTCGAAGGCGCCATCTTCATGGCCGGAGCCTCGGTGCAATGGCTGCGCGACAAGCTGCGCCTATTCAAGGATTCCGCGGAGATCGACGCCATGGCCAAGGCCTCCGATCCGGACGCGGCGGTCTATCTCGTGCCGGCCTTTGTCGGGCTGGGCGCCCCGTGGTGGGACAGCGATGCCCGCGGCGCCATTTATGGACTGACCCGCAGCACCGGCGGCGCGGACCTCGCACGCGCTGCCCTCGAATCGGTCGCCTACCAGACGCAGGACCTGCTGATGGCCATGCGAAAAGACTGGAAGGGTGCCAGCGACACCGTGCTCCGCGTCGACGGCGGCATGGTCGCCTCCGACTGGACGATGCAGTTCCTGAGCGACATCCTCGATGTGCCTGTCGACCGCCCCACCATCCTCGAGACCACGGCACTCGGCGCCGCCTGGCTCGCGGGATGGAAAGCCGGCGTGTGGCCCGACATGAAGGGCTTCTCCAAGCGCTGGGCGCTCGACCGGCAGTTCAATCCGGCGATGGACCCGGCGCTGCGCAAGCGCAAGCTCAAGGGCTGGAACGAGGCGGTACGGCGCACCCTCAGCCACTGAGGCCGGCCCTGCCGCCGATGGTCAGCGAATCGTGCTTCTGGCCGTCGTCCGGCGACCCGCCGACGTCCTGCATGGTGCCGGTCGGAAACCAGGCCGCAACCGGTCCGCCGGCGATGAAGCACCAATAGATGCCGTAGCGCGATTTGGTACTGGCCGGGACGTGCGCCACGGCGAGGCCGAACTCGACGAACTTGTCGCTGAGGAGCGTTGCGCGATGGCCCGGCGAATTGAGCCAGCCCTCGATCGCCTGCTGCAGCGTCTGCTGGCCACCGGCAATGTTCTCGCCCACCGCGCCGTGATAGCCGGCCGCATCGGTGCGCTGCCGCAACGTCAGGCCCACATCGTGCGCCAGGGTGTCCTTCTGCGCCATGAGGTTGGCCTGCGTCCGCGCCGCGGCCTCGAGAGCCGTGTTATAGGTGAGGGGCTTGTGGTTGCCGTTGATCCGGCGTGCTTCGTTGATCGCCGCAACAATGGCCGACTGCGTGAGCTCCTGCGGCGTGGTGTTGCCGGCCGGCACGTTGCTCGAGATACCAATCGAGGCACAGGCGCTGAGCGAAGCGCCCGCACTGAGGACGACGAAGGCACGGCGGGTCAGGGACATGTCGCGGGAGACCGGTTGAAAAAATCGGTGGGACCATAACCAAGCCTCCTGGCCGGGAAAATGGCGGCGATGCCGCGTTTGATGTAAATTAACGGCAAATCGAGGCTTTGCTGGCGCGCGGCCGCCGATCGGGCACACTCCGTTGTTGGAGGGAGTGCGTTCGATGGCCCATCTCGACCTTGCCCACGCCGACATGAAGCCCGCGCCGATCGTGCGCTACGAGATCGCGCAGGAGCATAGCCGCGCCAAGACAATGTTCGTCGCGTCGGTGATTGCCGCGGCGATGATCGTGGTGATGGCCGCGATGTTTCTGACCGCGGTCCGCTGAGGTCAGGCCGGCCGCGCCTCGCCGGCGAGAAGTCGTCCGAACAACTGGTCGACGGCCTGCGGCTTCAGGCTCGGCTTGCGCTCCAGCCACCAGCGGACCAGCGTCATGAACGTGCCGGCGACGTGCTCGGCCTGCAACTCCACCGATAGGTCCGGCAGCGGTTTCAGCCGCTCGGCGACGAACCCGGTCACCACCTTGCGGATCGCGTCGCGCAGCACATCTCCGGCCGCCACGCCATTGAGGGCGACATAAACGGGCCGGAATTCGGCGATGTGCACGAGCAGCGCCAGTCGCCAGCCACCCGGATCGTTGGCGTCTGAAACAGCCTCAAGCAGGATAGCGCGCACGCGCTCCATGCTGCGTGCCAGCAGCTCCTCCTTCGAGCTGAAATGCGCATAGAACGTCGCTCTCCCGATATTCGCCTCTTCGAGCAGGTCCTGGACGCGGATCGCATCGTAGCCTTGCCGTAAGATGAGCGCGACGAGAGCGTCGTAGAGCGCGGCACGCGTACGGGCGACACGGCGATCGATGCTCATAGGAGGGCCTCCTGCTGTTTCCGAACGAAGTGGCTGCGAAGTTCGATTGCGGACAAAAACCCGTACTCGTCCCGGATAAACCGAACACCGTGTTCGGTTACCTGGTAGCTCTGGCACGCCACAATCGCAATGAGGATTTCGATGTCGATGCTTCGCTCGGCGCCCGCCTGGGCCGCCACGTTCGGGCTGTTGGAGCTGGCCCTGACCTCCGTGCACCATGTCTACGGCGCCTACGCCTACGACACCCCTTGGCGCACACAGATTGCCCTCTATGCGGTCATCGCCGCTGCGCTGATCGTCGTCCTTTCGGCCGGCGCGCACCGAAGGCGCGGCACTGCCGGCACCGCGATGCTGTGGGCGAACATGATCCTGGTCCTGATCGTCCCCGTGCTCGCCATCGGCCTCGTCGAAGGCGGCTACAACCATGCGCTCAAGAACCTGATCTACTTTGCCGGTGCCGCGGACCAATACCGCCAGATGTTTCCGGCTCCGCCCTACGAAGTGCCGGCCGACTGGTTCTTCGAAGCCACTGGCGTGCTGCAGTTCCCGGTCGGGATCGCCGCTGGAATTGCAGCGGTGATGGCCCTCGTCCGCGGGAGGCACGCGTCATGACCGCGACCTCTTCCGCTTCCACGGCAACCCCGACCGTGGCCTGGCTCGAGTTGATCTTGCTCGCTGCGGCGCAACTCATGCTCATCCTCGATGTCACGGTGGTCAATGTTGCGTTGCCCGATATGGTGCGTGACCTGAGCGCCCCTGTTACGGAATCCGGCTGGCCTGTCGTGGCCTATGGCGTGCCGTTCGGCGGCCTGCTGCTCCTGGGCGGCCGGCTCGCCGATGCGTGGGGCGCCCGCCGGGTTCTCATCCTGGGCCTTGTGCTGTTCCTCATCGGGTCATTGCTCGCGGGATATTCCACTTCGATGCCGGCCCTGTTGGCCGCACGGGCAGGGCAGGGTATCGGCGCGGCGCTGCTGTCACCGGCAGCTCTTGCCAGCATCACCCTGCGCTTTGACGGCGACAGTCGCCGGAAAGCGCTGGCCGTTTGGGCGGCTCTGGGAGGCGCCGGCTCGGCCCTTGGCGTTATCCTCGGCGGCCTGATCACCGTGAGCATCGGCTGGCGCTGGATCTTCTTCATCAACGTGCCGGTCGGCGCCCTGGTCACGGCTCTGCTGCCGTTGATCCCCGCTCCGCCGCGGCCGGAGGCCTCGAATCGTCGATCCCTTCCGCTCATTCCATCGCAGCTGTTGCGACGGCCCGGCGTGCGGGGCGGGGTGTTCGCGATGTTCATTGCCACCGGCCTCATCGTCGGCGCGTTCTTCCTCGCCTCCTTCGCGCTGCAGAGCGGCCTTGGCTGGACGTCGTTGTCCACCGGCCTCGCCTTTCTGCCCGTCGCGCTGGCGACGCTTGCAGGAGCGCATCTCGCTAGCCACTTGCTTGGCCACCTCGGGTCACGTCCGGTTGTCGCGATGGCTTTCGTCCTCGCTGCCGGGGGATTTGGCACCGCCATGCTCTCCGGCCTGCCGCTCGTCCTGATCGTCGGTCTCACCGCTGCAGCCGCCGGTCTCGGAGCCGGCTTCGTCGCGGCCAGTGTCACGGCTCTCTCGACGATCCCAGCCGAACAAGCCGGCTCCGGGTCGGGGCTGCTGAGCATGGCGCACGAGCTCGGCGGCGCCGCCGCCGTCGGGTTGCTGTCGGTCTCGGCGATCGCCGCATCGCCGAATTGGGGCTTCGCTGCTCTGGCCGCTGCCGCGATCGGTGCGGCGGTTCTGGCAATCTGGCTCATCCCCAACGCCAGGCCACCGGCGGACGGACGGAGATTCATGCATTGAACCGCCCCAGACTTGTCCCATGGCGGCCTGGCGATCAGCGGAGGCCGCCATGCAGTTGTGAATGGCGGGTCGACACATTCTGCGGATTTTCGCTCGGGCGGGGACCGACCATGTTCAGCCCATCGCAACCTCCTGCCCGATGGAGCGCACATGTCAAACCTCGTCGAGACCTCGAACCCCGCATCCGGAGCCGCGGGCACCCCGCGCCCCGTCGGCTCCGTTCTCCGGGCCGAGGGCCTGCTGATCGGCATTGCCGCGATTGCCGCCTACACCTGGTTCGGCGCCTCGTGGTGGCTGTTCGCAGCGCTGATCCTTGCCCCCGACCTTGCGATGTTCGGCTATCTACGCGGACCACGCACCGGAGCCGCCTGGTACAACGCCGCGCACACCTATGTGGCGCCTGCAGCGCTCGGCCTGGCCGGCTACTTTGGCCATTTGCCGCTGCTGTTGGCCGTGGCGCTGATCTGGACCGCCCCTATCGGCCTCGACCGCGCCATGGGCTATGGCCTAAAGCTGCCGGACGGCTTCAGGTGGACACATCTTGGATGAAGGTAAGGACTGGTGCCCGGGGGCGGAATTGAACCACCGACACGCGGATTTTCAATAGGACTTCGTTCTAGTTCCTAGTGAAACAAACCGGGGCAAACCTCACCACAAGATATTGCTGACGTTCAGGAATGGCTCGCAGATGGTCGCACATCATTCCGCGCCCAATCGTTCAAGCGCATGAACTTGAAACCCAGAATGAAACCCCGGTTCACGAGCCCGTCTTGCTGCTGTCAAGGAGCCTATATCCCACCCCCGGCTCGGTGGCGATAAATCGCGGCGCAGCTGCGTCGTCGCCAATCTTCTCGCGGACGTGGCCAATGGCGATGCGGAGATAGTGGGAGTCTTCGGAGTGTGCCGGTCCCCACACTGTAGCCAGAAGCTGTTTGTGCGTAACCAACCGCCCCGCATGCTGGGCGAGCATTGCGAGGACATCGAACTCCTTGCGAGTCAACTTCACCTCAACGCCACCGCGTGTCACAACGTGCGCTGCAAGATCGATAGTCAAGTCGCCGAAGGTCAGTGCGGACTTCTCGTGATTGGCCGGCTTACGACTGCGCAAAAGGGCTCGGAGGCGTGCTAGCAGCTCGCCAGTGGCGAAGGGTTTGGTCACGTAGTCGTCGGCGCCGGCGTCCAGGGCGGCGATCTTCTCGGTTTCGCCATCGCGCACCGAGAGCACCAGGATTGGCACCTGGCTCCATTCGCGGATGGCCGCGATTGCAGCTTTACCGTCGATATCGGGCAGGCCGAGATCGAGGACCACGATATCGGGCGCATCGATTGCGGCGCGCTCTATGCCGGCGCGGCCGCGCTCAGCCTCGAGCGTTGTGAAGCCGGCGCTTTCGATGGCGATGCGCAGGAAGCGACGGATCGGCGCTTCGTCCTCGATCACCAATATGCGCACGCCGCTCATGGTGCTGCTGCCGGCAGGTCCATCTCGATTGTCGTTCCGCGTCCGTCTCGTCCTGCGAGGGCACGAACGCGGCCACCATGCGCCTGAACGAAACCGCGCACGATGGCCAGGCCGAGCCCGGTGCCCGTAGGCCGGCGGTCGCCCTCGTTGACGCGGTAGAACATGTCGAAGACTCTATCGCGTTCGGCAACAGGGATACCCGGGCCTTGGTCGCTGATCGACAGAGTGAGCATCGGACCGTTCGACCGCGCCGCAATGTTGATGGCGCTGCCAGCCGGTGCGTATTTAGCCGCATTTTCGAGGACGTTGCCAAGTGCCTGACCAATAAGGACAGGGTCGACGTCGGCGTGAGGCAAATCGACCGGGATGTCGACCGTGATCGCGTGTCCTTCAAGTGGCCGCTTGAGGTCGGCGCGGGCCGCGCCGATCAGCTCGCGCAAATCGACAACGCTGCGTTTAGGCCACAAGGCCCCGTATTCGAGCCGCGTCATGTTGAGCAGGTTCTGTACGTAGCGGTCGAGGCGCTTAGCCTCGTCGAGACCTGCGTCGATCAATGCGGCGCGGTCGGCCGGAGACAGGTCCTCAGCGAGGCCGGAGAAAGCGCCGATGACGGAGACCAGCGGCGTGCGCAGGTCGTGGCTCAGCGAGTTGAGTAGCGCGGTGCGGAGTTTTTCGCCTTCGGCCTCGACACGCAGGTTTTGGAGGTCGGTCGCGAGCCGGGTCCGCTCCACTGCGACGGCGACCTGGTCTTCGACCGCCTTCAGCAGCCGCCGCACTTCAGGGTCGGCGCCTTGGCGAGGATCGGAGAACTGCAGCCCTACAACCCCGAGCGGAGATGCCGCGGCGAGCGGCGCGAACATCCATTCCGATGTCGGCAGCGTCGGCGTTCCGGCGCCTGCGGGCTCATTTTTGTCGAAGGCCCAGCGGGCGGCTGCGGTGGCGCGCGGGTCGAGTTCTTCCTCGATCGAGGGATAGCCTTGCACCTGCTGGAGCACTCCAGCCTCGTCGGGCATCAAGATGAGCGATCGGCAATTGAGGGTCGCGGCAATGTGAAAGGCTCCCGCGTAGAGAACATCGTCGAGATCAGATTTAGCGGCAATGCGCTTGCTGAAATCAAAGAGCATCTCGGTGCGCTTCTGATTGGCGCGCATGGTGGCGACTTGTGCGCGCAAGCGTCCGGCGAGCGTGCCGGTGACCAGCGCACCGATCAGGAACAGGAAGATGCCGGCGACGTCCTCAGGCCGCTGAATGGTGAAGCTGTAGCGAGGCGCGGTGTAGAACCAGTTTTGCGCCAGGAAGCACAGCACACTGGTGACGATCGCCGGCCAGAGGCCATAGCGCGCGCCAATCAGTAGAACCGCCACCATGTAGATCACGACCAGGGATGGGGGTGACACGAGGTTGAACGCGTCAATTGGCCAAGCGACAAGTGTGGCCAGGGTCGCGCCTGCGACACCGGCGACGACAGCTTCCCGTGTAAGATCGACTTTCGGCCAGCGCCAGACAGTAGTCGATGGCGAGGTTTCGCCAGCGACCAGCGTGACCTCAAAGTCCGACGCTGCGTCGAGCAGTCGGTCAGCGACAGCCTCGCGTCCAAAGACCCACCAGCCACGCGGCCTTGGCCGGCCGATCAGGAGGCGGGTGAGATTGCGCGCGCGGGCGAGCGCGACCAGCTCAGCGGCGACACCGGTGTCGGCGTGAAGCGTGACAGTTTCGGCACCGAGCGATTCGGCGAGCTGAAGAGCGTCGCTGGTCATGCGGCGTGCCGTTTCCGGCAACGCTTCGTGTTTGAGCGTCACCACAGTCGCAACGATCCACGGGATGTCCGCCCGCTCGGCCATGCGCTTGCCGGCGCGAACCAGCGACTTTGCCAGGGGGCTCTCATTGATGCAGACGAGGATGCGCTCCTGGGTCGGCCACGGTCCCTGCACAGCGCCTTGTCGCATGAGGCTTAGCATCTGCTGGTCGACGCGGCTCGCCGCGGTCCTAAGCGCCAGTTCGCGCAATGCAGTGAGGTTTGGCCGCGTAAAGAAGTTGTCGAGCGCCCGCCCCACCGTCCCGGCGCGATAGACCTTGCCGTCGCGCAACCGGGCGATGAGCTCTTCGGGCGGCAGGTCGATCAATTCGATATCGTCAGCGCGCGCGACGACGACATCGGGGACCGTTTCGTGTA
>JBQCIY010000020.1:0-5704 GCA_051953275.1 Devosia sp.
TCCCGGGCCTCGGTGTGTTTCGGTAGAACCCGATTACTTGATCAGGCCCTGGTCCTTCACGGCGCCCTTTTCGATGGTGAACCATTCGATGGCACCGGGGACGTCGCCGTTCTTGTCGAACAGCATGTCGGTCGAGGCCCCCTTGTAGCTGATCTCCTTGCCGGCCTTGATGTCGGCTACGGCCTTCTTCCATTCGCCCGGCATGATGATGTCGCCCTTGCCAGTTGTGATGGCGCGGATCGCCTTCGACAGGCCAGCGCGATCGGCGCTGCCGTTCTTCTCGACGGCGAGGGCCAGCAGGAAGACGGCGTCATAGGACTGCGCCGCGTAGGTCGAGGTCGGATCGAAGTTGGCGGCCTTGGCCAGCGCCACATAAGCATCGTAGGCCGGGCCGGCGGCCGGAGCGGCCTTGGTCAGGATCATGCCGTCGATGTTCTTGTGGTCCTTGACGAGAGCGTCGCCGGCCATGCCGTCGCCGCCCACATACTGCTTGAAGGTGCCCGACTCGACCGCCTGGTCGAGGATGGTACCGCCGCCGGCGTTCTCGTAGCCGTAGATCACGAGCGTGTCGGCGCCCGAGGATTCGAGCTGGCCGATTTCCGGACGATAGTCCGACTTGCCGTCTTCATGCGGCACGCTCGCCACAACCTTGCCGCCCGCGGCGGTATAGGCCGCGGTGAAAGCGTCGGCGAGGCCCTTGCCGTAGTCGCCGTTCACATAGGTGAGGGCGACGCTCTTGATGCCCTTGGAGAGCAGCAGCTTGGCACCCTGGGTGCCCTGCTCGGAATCGGGAACCACGTCGCGGAAGACGAGGTCGTTGTCCTTGAGCTCGCTGACGGCCGGCGCGGTGGCCGACGGGGAGACCATGACGACATTGCCCGGAATCGCGGCGCCGTTGGCGGCGGCGATGGTCGGGCCGGAGCAGAAGGCGCCGAAGATCGCCGTGACTTTCTCGGTGTTGACGAGACGGTCGGCGGCCGGGCCGCCCTGGTCGGCGGAGCAGGCGGTGTCGGCGACGACCGACGACAGCTTGCCGCCGTTGAGAATGCCGCCCTGGTCGTTGACGTTCTGGATGGCGGTGTTGCCGGCGGTGACCATGGTGGGCGCGAAACCGGCGATCGGGCCGGTGACGTCGGCCAGGAAGCCGAGCTTCACGTCCTGCGCCATGGCAGGCGCGGCAAACAGCAGGCCCGCGGCGGCGAGACCGGCCAGTGTGTAGGATTTCTTCATGATGTCCCTCTGCAAAGGTTGCTCCGTTCCGGCGGCCTTGCTGGCCTTGTTCAACCGGCGCAACGTCTTGTGGGAGCCCCGAAAAGGCGCTCCGCTGGGTGCGGATATTGCACAATTGATCCGTATGAGTCACCCGGATTTGATCGGCTGGTCAAAGTCGTCGAGGCGTTGCTTAACGGCCGTGGGACCGCTTAGGGTCGCGTGGTTCAAGGCGAGCGCGAGCCGAGCATGATCCGAATTCTCCTGGGGCTGGCGCTGGGCCTGGTCCTTACCTTTCCGGTTCTGGCGCAGGATTCCATAACCTCGCTGCCGCCGGCTTCGCCCTCGCAGGCGGACGACGGGGATACCTCATCGGCGGCGGATGCCGGCCCGCCGCCGCCCTGCGGCACGCAGACCATCACCATCGCCGAGATGCAGTGGCCCTCGGCCCAGCTTCTGGCGGAAATCCATGCGCGGCTGCTCAAGCAGAATTTCGACTGCGACGTCGAGATCGTGCCGGGGGACCTCGCCTCGACCGGCTCGTCGATGGGCGCCAACGGCCAGCCGGCGGTGGCGCCGGAGCTCTGGATCACGCGGATTTCGGACATCTGGAATGCCGCCCTCAAGACCCAGGAGGTGCGGCAGGCCGGGGTGACCTATACCGACCCGGTGTTCGAGGGCTGGTTCATCCCGGACTATGTCGCGGCGGCGCATCCGGATTTGAAGACGCCTGCCGACCTCAAGAAATACGCCAAGGAGTTTGCCCCGCCGGGCGGCAAGAAGGGCCGGTTCATCTCGTGCCCGCCGGACTGGGCGTGCTCGGTGATCAACCGCAACATGCTCAAGGCGAACGGGCTCGCGGACGATTTCGACATCGTCGAGCCGGCCAACCGGTTCGAGCTCGATACGCTGATCTCGGAGGCCGAGAGCCGCAAGCAACCCATTGTTTTCTATTACTGGCAGCCCAACGCCGTGCTGGCGCAGTTCGGGTTCAGGGCGCTGGATCTGGGGCCGTTCAACAAGGACAATTTCGCCTGCCTGGGGAAAGTGGCGTGCCCCAATCCACAGCCGTCGGGGTTCGCCGCGGACCCGGTGATCGTGGCGCTGGCGCAGTGGGTCTATCTCGAGGCGCCGGAAGTGGCGGCGTATTTCCAGCGTGCACATATGCCCTTTTCGGAGATGAATACGCTGCTGCAGAACCTCAACGAGCCGGGCGCGACGGTGCAGAGCGTCGCCGACGCGTTCGTCGCGGCGCGCGGCGCGGTGTGGCAGCAGTGGGTGGGACGGACTGGCCAATAGGCGCAGTTGCGCCCGCGTTCATCGGCCGTCTATAACCCTCGCCGGGAAGCCCCCGGGCCGGCGTGGAGCAGCGGATTGGACGTCAAGCGGATCAACGACCAGGTCAGCGTTTCGCCGCAGATCAGCCCCGACGACATTCCCGCGATCAAGGCCGCCGGTTTCGTGGCGATCGTCAACAACCGGCCGGACGGCGAGTCGCCGGACCAGCCCAGCTCGGCGACGATGCAGGCCGCCGCCGAGACAGCGGGGCTTGCCTACCACTACATTCCGCTCGGCCGTGACGGGGTCTCCCCGCAAATGGTCGAGGAAACCCGGTCGGTGCTCGAGGGGAGCAACGGGCCGGTGTTCTGCTACTGCCGGTCGGGCACCCGCTCGACGACGCTCTGGGCGCTGAGCCAGGCGGGCAAGCTGCCCGCCAACGAGATCGTCGAAGCCGCGGCACATGCAGGATACGACATGTCCCACCTGCTGGGACATCTGAGCCAGAAACAGTAGAGAAGCGGGCTCCGGGACCTCCGGAGCCTTGGTTTTTAGCCCGCGCGGGTGCAACGCCCCGTGTCCCCTCAGACCGGACTGAAATCGATGCCGATCAAGAAAATCCTCGTCGCGAACCGCAGCGAAATCGCCATCCGCGTGTTCCGTGCCGCCAACGAGCTCAACATCAAGACCGTCGCCTGCTACGCCGAAGAGGACAAGCTGGCGCTGCACCGCTTCAAGGCGGACGAGGCGTACCTGATCGGCAAGGGCAAGGGGCCGGTCGAGGCCTACCTGCAGACCGACGAATATATCCGGGTGGCGCGCGCCGCGGGTGCCGATGCGATCCACCCGGGCTATGGGCTGCTGTCGGAATCGCCGGAGTTCGCCGAAGCCTGCGAGGACGCGGGCATCATCTTCATCGGGCCGAAACCGCAGACGATGCGCGACCTGGGCAACAAGGTGGCGGCGCGCAACATGGCGATCGCCGCCAAGGTGCCGGTGGTGCCGGCGACCGAGGCGCTGCCCGACGACATGGAGGAGGTGAAGCGGCTCGCGGCCGAGATCGGCTATCCGCTGATGCTGAAGGCGAGCTGGGGCGGCGGCGGGCGCGGGATGCGCCGGATCATGGACGAGACGTCGCTCGTCGCCGAGGTGAGCGAGGGCAAGCGCGAGGCCAAGGCAGCGTTCGGCAAGGACGAGATGTATCTCGAAAAGCTGATCGAGCGGGCGCGGCACGTCGAGGTGCAGCTCATCGGCGACGACCACGGCAACCTGGTGCACCTGTTCGAGCGCGACTGCTCGGTGCAGCGGCGCAACCAGAAGGTGGTGGAGCGCGCGCCGGCGCCGTACCTCAGCGAGGCGGTGCGGCGCGACCTGACCGAAGCAGCACTCAGGCTCGGGCGCAGCGCGAACTATCGCTGCGCCGGCACGGTCGAGTTCCTGCTCGATGCCGACACCAACAAGTTCTACTTCATCGAGGTCAATCCGCGCATCCAGGTGGAGCACACGGTCACCGAGATCGTGACCGATATCGATATCGTGAAGGCGCAGATCCGGATCATGGAGGGCGCCGCGATCGGGACGCCGGAGTCGGGCGTGCCGAAGCAGGACGACATCAAGCTGCGCGACCACGCGATCCAGTGCCGCGTGACCACGGAAGACCCGGAAGAGAACTTCATTCCAGACTACGGGCGGATCACCGCCTATCGCGAGGCGACGGGGTTCGGCGTACGGCTCGACGGCGGCACCGCCTATGCCGGCGCGATCATCACGCGGTTCTACGATCCGCTGCTCGAGAAGGTGACGTGCTGGGCGCCGACGCCGGAAGAGGCGATCGCCCGCATGCACCGGGCGCTGCGCGAGTTCCGCATCCGCGGCGTCGCGACCAACCTGGCGTTCCTCGAAAACATCATCACGCATCCCGATTTCGTCAACAACCGCTACACCACGCGGTTCATCGACACGACGCCGGAGCTGTTCCAGTTCGAGCGCCGCAAGGACCGCGCGACCAAGCTTCTGACCTACATCGCCGACGTGACCGTCAACGGCCATCCGGAGGTGCGCGACCGGCCGCGGCCGCCGGCCGATGCGATCGAGCCGATCGTGCCGGCCTACGAGCCGCTGACGCTCATCGAGGGGTCGCGGCAGGTGCTCGACCGGCGCGGGCCGAAGGGGCTGGCGGAGTGGATGAAGGCGCAGACCGCCGTGCTCTTCACCGACACCACGATGCGCGACGCGCATCAGAGCCTGCTCGCCACGCGCATGCGCAGCTACGACATCACGCGCATCGCCGAGGCCTATTCACGCGGGCTGCCGAACCTGTTCTCGCTCGAATGCTGGGGCGGCGCGACGTTCGACGTGGCGATGCGCTTCCTCAACGAAGATCCGTGGGAGCGGCTGGCGGCGGTACGAGAGGGCGCGCCGAACATCCTGACGCAGATGCTGCTGCGCGGCAGCAACGGGGTGGGCTACACCAACTATCCCGACAATGTGGTCAAATTCTTCGTCCGCCAGGCGGCGCGGGGCGGGGTCGACGTGTTCCGCATCTTCGACTGCCTCAACTGGGTCGAGAACATGCGGGTTTCGATCGATGCGGTGGCCGAGGCGGGCAAGGTGGCGGAGGGCGCTATCTGCTATACCGGCGACCTGTTCGATCCGAACCGCGCCAAGTACGACCTCAAATACTACGTCAACCTCGCCAAGGAGCTCGAGGCGGCGGGCGCGCACGTGCTCGGCATCAAGGACATGGCGGGCCTGCTGAAGCCGGCGGCGGCGAGCAAGCTGGTGGCGACGCTGAAAGAGGAGATCGGGCTGCCGATCCACCTCCATACGCACGACACGTCGGGCGCGGCGGCGGCGACGATCATGGCGGCGGTGGCGGCCGGGGTCGATGCGGTGGATGCGGCGATGGACGCGTTCTCGGGCACCACCAGCCAGCCGACCTTCGGCTCGCTGGCGGCGGCGCTGCGCGACACCGACCGCGACCCCGGCTTCGATGCCAAGGTGATCCGCGAAATCTCGTTCTACTGGGAGGCGGTGCGCACGCAGTACCGGGCGTTCGAGAGCGACCTCAAGGGCGGCGCGTCGGAGGTTTACCTGCACGAGATGCCGGGCGGGCAGTTCACCAATCTCAAGGAGCAGGCGCGCTCGCTCGGGCTCGAGAGCCGCTGGCACGAGGTGGCGCGCACCTATGCCGACGTCAACCAGATGTTCGGCGACA
>JBQCIY010000021.1:0-14928 GCA_051953275.1 Devosia sp.
CCCCGTAAACGGGAGAGGAATCCCGACTGCACGCTCTCACCCCGCTGGATACAGTCTGTACCGCTTCGGCTTGAACGCGATTCTGGTTTGCTCGCCGGCCGGGTGGTCGAACGGCAGGTCGATCTCGACGCGCTGCGCGGCGCCGCCGATTTCGAGCTCGACGCGGCGCGTGCCCCCGACCCGGCGCGAGGCGGCAACGACACCGGCGATCGCCGCCCCCTCCGGCACCAGCTCGACATCGTGCGGCCGGAAGAAGAGCTGCGCGTGCCCCTTGGGCGTATCGGGGGCGGCAAGGCCGATGACGCGGCCGCCGACCCAGAGCTCGCCATTGTCGACCTCGACCGGCAGCGCGCTCGATTCGCCGATGAAGCCGAAAACGAACGGATTGTCCGGCGTGTCGTAGACAGCATCGGGCGAGCCGACCTGCTCGATCTTGCCCTGGCTCATCACCACCAGCCGGTCGGCGAGCTCGAGCGCCTCCTCCTGGTCGTGCGTGACGAACACTGTGGTATGACCGGTGCGATCGTGGATTTCGCGCAGCCATTTGCGCAGCTCCTTGCGCACCTGCGCATCGAGCGCGCCGAACGGCTCGTCGAGGAGCAGCACGCGCGGCTCGATGGCGAGCGCCCGGGCCAGCGCCACGCGCTGCCGCTGGCCGCCCGACAGCTGCTGCGGGAAGCGCCTGTCGAGGCCCGAAAGCTGCACCAAGTCGAGCAGCTCCAGCGCGCGGCGGCGGATTTCGCTGCGGTGTGGCCGCGTGGCACGCGGCCGCACCTTGAGGCCGAACGCCACGTTTTCCAGCACACTCATATGCCGGAACAGCGCATAGGACTGGAACACGAAGCCGACATTGCGCTCCTGCACGCTCTTGCCGGACGCATCTTCGTCGCCGAAGAAGATCCGGCCGTCGGTCGGCCGCTCCAGTCCGGCGATGAGACGCAACAGGGTCGTCTTGCCCGAGCCGGAAGGGCCGAGCAGCGCGATCAGCTCGCCGGATTTGACGGCAAGTGAAACATCGTTCAACGCGGGGTAGCGCGAGAATTCCTTGCGAAGGTTTTGTACGCGGATATCCAATGCAATGTTCCCCCGAACTAGTGCCGCCGCGTTGCCGCCAGGTGGTCGCCGTAGCGCAGCTCGAGCAGCGTCTTGGCGATGAGAGTGACGAGCGCCAGCAGGGCCAACAGCGAAGCCATAGCGAAGGCGCCGGCGAAATTATAGCTGTCGAACAACAGCTCGATATGGAGCGGCATCGTGTTGGTCTTGCCGCGGATGTGTCCCGAAATCACCGACACGGCGCCGAACTCCCCCATGGCGCGGGCGTTGCAGAGCAAGACACCATAGAGCAGACCCCAGCGGATGTTGGGCAGCGTCACCCGCCAGAAGGTCTGCCAGCCATTGGCGCCCAGCGATAGCGCGGCCTCCTCCTCGGCCGTACCCTGGTCCTGCATCAGCGGGATCAACTCGCGCGCGACGAACGGGAAGGTCACGAAGATCGTCGCCAGAACGATGCCCGGCACCGCGAACACGATCTGCAGATGCGCGTCCTTCAGATACGGCGAGAGCACGCTGTTGGCGCCAAACAGGATGACGTAGATCATGCCCGAGATCACCGGCGACACCGAGAAGGGGATGTCGATCAGCGTGGTCAGGAACGACTTGCCCCAGAACTCGTACTTGGCGACCGCCCAGGCGGCGCAGACGCCGAACACCAGGTTGAGCGGCACCGCAATCGCCGCCACCAGCAGCGTCAGCCGGATCGCCGCGGCGCCCGCCGGTTCGGTGAAGGCCGCAAAGAAGGCGCCGAGCCCCTTCGACAGCGCCTGCGTGAACACCGTCAGCAACGGCAGCAGCAGCAATGCGGCAAGGAACAGCACCGCGATTGCGATCAGCGTCCACTTGACCCAGGCCGGTTCGCTGGTCGGGCGCGAATGCGCATCGGGCGGCTCGTCCGGCCGGCGGCTGTCATAGACCGCGATGTCCTGCTCATACTGCGCCATAGCGCCTCCGGGCCCAGGCCTGGATGAGGTTGATGACGAGCAGCATGACGAAGGCGATGATCAGCATCACCATGCCGATCGCCGATGCCGCCGGTTCGTTGAACTCCTGCAGCCGGATGACGATGAGGAGCGGCGCGATCTCGGACTTGTACGGGATATTGGAGGCGATGAAGATGACCGACCCATACTCCCCGACGGCGCGGGCGAAGGCCAGTGCAAAGCCGGTGAGGATCGCCGGCAGCAGCCGCGGCAGGATCACCCGGGTAATGGTCTGGTAGCGGTTGGCGCCGAGCGTCGCCGCCGCCTCCTCGAGCTCCTGCTCGAGCTCTTCGAGCACCGGCTGCACCGTGCGCACCATGAACGGCAGGCCGATGAAGATCAGCGCGATGACGATGCCAGCGGGCGTGTAAGCCACTCGGATGCCCAGCTGCAACAGTGGAGCGCCGATCCAGCCGTTGGGGCCATAGAGCGTCGAGAGCGCGATGCCGGCAACCGCCGTCGGCAGCGCGAACGGTAGATCGACGATGGCATCGAGCAGGCGCCGGCCGCGGAAGTTGTAGCGCACCAGCACCCAGGCGACGACGAGCCCGAACACGACGTTGACCAGCGCCGCGATCAGCGACGAGCCGAAGCTCACCCAGAGGGCATTGACGGTGCGTTGGTCCGTGGCGAGCGCCCAGAACTGGGCCGGCCCGAGCGCGGCCGCACGGATCGCGAGACCGGCGAGCGGGATCAGGACGATGAGGGTCAGATAGGTCAGCGACAGGCCCAGCGTGACCCCGAAACCCGGGAGCACACTGGGCTTGAGCAGCGACCAGGCGCGCCGCCCCGAGGCAGCGCGCCTCGGCATGTTACTGGCCAGGGGCGTAGATCTGGTCAAAGATGCCGCCATTTCCGAAGTGATAGGGCTGCGCCTTGGCCCAGCCGCCGAACATCGGATCATCGATCGTGACCAGATCGATTTTCGGGAAAGCATCGAGCAAGGACTTGTCGGTCACGAGGTCTGGGTTGATCGGGCGGTAGTGGTTCTGCGCGGCGATCGTCTGCCCATCGGCCGAATAGAGGTAGTTGATGTATTCCGCGGCCACCTCGCGCGTGCCGTGTGCATCGACGTTCTTATCGACCACGGCGACCGGCGGCTCCGCGAGGATCGAACCGGGTGGATAGACGATATCGTACTGGTCGGCGCCGAACTGCTGCTGGGCCAGGATCGCATCGTTCTCCCAGGCGAGCTCGACGTCGCCGATCTGTTTCTGGGTGAAGGTCACGGTCGAACCGCGCGCCCCGCTGTCGAGCACCGGCACGTGCTGGTACAGCGCCTTGATGTAGTCCTTGGCCTTGCTCTCGTCGCCGCTGAACGCTTTGCTGGCATAGGCCCAGGCCGCGAGGTACGCCCACCGGGCTCCGCCCGAGGTCTTCGGATTGGGCGCGACGACCTGGACGCCGTCCTTGATCAGATCCGGCCAGTCCTTGATGCCTTTGGGATTGCCGTGGCGCACCAGGAACACGATGGTCGAGGTATAGGGCAGCGACTTCTGCGGGAACTTGGCTTCCCAATCCTTGTCGAGCAGCCCCTTGTTGGCGATCGCATCGACATCGCTCTTGACCGCAAGGGTTACGACGTCGGCGTCGAGGCCATTGATCACCGCCGTCGCCTGCGCGCCGGAGCCGCCGTTCGAGACGTCGACGGTGACCGTGTCGCCCGGATGCAGCTCGGCCCAATGCCTGGCGAAGGCCTCGTCATACGCCTGGTAGAGCTCGCGGGTCGGATCGTAGCTGACGTTCAGCAGGTGATAGTCGGCGGCGCGGGCGGTTACTATTCCCGCCAGGCCGATCGAGGCGAACAGCGCCCCGTAGGCCAGCAGTCTGGCAGTCATCTTCATCAGAACCTCCGTGGTGAAGAAACTGTCGAAACTCTATCGGATCAGTCGGCTATCTCAAGCCTCGCGCAATGCCGTGAACTTGCCCGGCGGGGAAAAGAGTTGCCGTGCAGCTTGGTTCTCCGCGAAGATTTATCCAAGCTGTTCCTCGGAACGTCAATGCGGAGAAACTGTTTGCTCCGGCGGCGGCTTAGAGGGCCAGCTCGGAAACGCGGTTCTTCCTGACCGCCTCGGCGAAGGTGGTGTGATCGAGCACCTCACGCTGCGCCGTCACCACGCCGGCAAAGACGTGGCGGATTTCGCACGTTCCCTCGTCCTGGCAATCGGCGCAGCGGCGATAGGCGATCTTGCTGAGGCACGGCAGCGGCGCGATCGGTCCGTCGATCAGGCGCAGCACCTCGCCGAAGGTCAGCTTGTCGGCCGGCCTGAGCAGCACGTAGCCGCCGAGCCGGCCGCGCTTGCTCATGACGATGCCGGCGCGCTTGAGTTCGAGCAGGATCTGCTCGAGGAACTTCTTCGGAATCGCTTGCGACTTCGAGATTTCCGAAATCATCAGCGAGGACTCCGGCGGCACCTTGCACAGCGCCACCAGCGCCCGCAGCGCGTATTTTGCCTTTTGCGAGATCATTGAAACCCGATCGGTTAAGCGGAGATATAGCGCAATTCGCCGCCAAGGCGAGGGACCGCTTCAATCATCCGCGGGAACGACTTCCGGATTGAACGCTCTGCCGGCGCTCGAAGACGGCCCGGCAGGCCGCTGCCGCGAGGGCTCGGGCTCGGGCGCCGCTTCTGGCTCTGGGTGGGTCGCAGCCTCCGCCCCGGCCTTTGGCTCGACCGCAGCGGGACCGGGTTCGGCCAGCACGACTTCGCCGGCCGGTTCGAGCACCGGCTCTGCCGAAGGCGGCAACATCGGCGCCGGCGGCAACGTTGGCGCATAGGCCGCCGGTGCGAGCGGTGGCGCGACATGCACGGGAGATCCGGCCTGAAGCTCGGCCGGCTCCGGCGTGGGCTCGGCCGGGGTCTCATCCTCCGGCATTTCGCCAAACGCCGGAACGGCGGCAAGCGGCTCGGCCGGCCCCTCGATCTCGTGCTCGGGATGCGCTGCCTCGATGGCCGCTTCAAGCACCTCGGCCGGAGTGTCGACCGGCGGCACCGGTTCCACTGCCGCAGGCGCACCTGCGGCCGGCACGACCGGCGGTGTGTGCGGCTCGACCGCGGGAGGGGCGACCGCCGGCATGTCCGGGGCAGCAGACACCGGTTCGGCGCGTACGGGCTCGCGCTCCGCCGCCACGGCCGGCGTGACGATCGTCCCCGGCGGTTCGACCGGCGGGACAGCGTGCGGCGCCTGCTCGAGCATGCCCAGCCCGATCTCGCGCTCGCCCATGATGACATCGTTGGCGCCGAGGTCGCGCAGATAGCTCTCTTCCTCGTCGGAATGGGCCCGCGCGATGATCATCAGCGACGGGTTGATCTTGCGCGCCTGCTCGACCGCCTGCCCGGCCTCGAAGGCATTGGGGATGGCAACAAACAGGGTTCTGGCCGCGGCAACATTGGCAAGCTGCAGCGGCGTGCCCCCGGCGGCATTGCCGACGACCACCTCGATGCCCGCGGCGTGGGCCGCCGCGATCCGCTTTTCCGAGTCCTCGATGAGGACGAACGGCGCACCCTGTTGCCTGAGGCCATCGGCGACCACCGTACCGACACGGCCGTAGCCGATGAGCACCGCATGGCCGGTGAGCGTTGTCGGGGTCCGCTCGTCGATCGGCTCGGCCGCGGGGGCAGCGGCGACCGCCGGCTTGCCGCCGAGCTCGGGTTCGACGCGGGTCGGCACCACGATCGGCGCCTCGACCGCGATACGCGCCTCGAGCCGCGGCCGCACGTGCTCGGCCGCAAACATCAGCAGCGGATTGACGACGATCGAGATGATCGAGCCGGCGAGGATGTAGCTCTGTGCCTCCGGCGGGAAGAGGCCGAGCGACAGCCCGAGTCCGGCGAGGATGAAGGAAAACTCGCCGATCTGCGCCAGCGATGCCGAGATGGTCAGCGCCGCCCCGACTGAACGCTTGAGCGCCATAACCAGGAAGAAGCCGAGGACGCTCTTGCCAACGAGGATGATGAACAGTGTGCCCAGCACCTGCAGCGGGTGGGTGATGAGTATGCTGGGGTTGAACAGCATGCCGACCGAGACGAAGAACAGCACCGCGAACGCATCGCGGAAGGGCAGGCTTTCCTGCGCGGCGCGGTTGGAGAGCTCGCTTTCGGAAAGGATCATGCCGGCAAAGAACGCCCCGAGCGCCAGCGACACGCCGAACAGATACGACGCCCCGGCCGCGACACCGAGCGCGATGGCGAGCACTGCGAGCCGGAATAGCTCGCGGCTGCCGGTGTGTGCGGTGAGATGCAGAATCCATGGAATGACGCGGCGGCCGACCACCAGCATGAAGCCGACGAACGCGGCGAGCTTCACCAGCGTCACGGCCAGCACGCCGAAGATATTGAGGTGAATCCCGCTCAGCCGCTCGACGAGATCGACGAACGGATCGTGCACGTCCTGCGTCGTTCCCCCCATCATCCCCGCGAACGCCGGAATGAGGACCAGCGCCAGCACCATCGCGATGTCTTCGACGATGACCCAGCCGACCGCGATGCGGCCGCGGTCGGAGTCGACGAGATGCCGCTCCTGCAGCGCCTTGAGCAGGACCACGGTCGAGGCGACCGAAAGCGCGAGGCCGAACACCAGCCCGCCGCCGACCGACCAGCCCATCAGAAGCCCGAGCCCAAGGCCCATCACGGTGCCACCGGCGATCCTGAGCAGCGCGCCGGGCACCGCCACGGCCTGTACCGACAGCAGATCCTTGAGCGAAAAGTGGAGGCCGACGCCGAACATCAGCAGGATGACGCCGATCTCGCTGAGCTCGCCGGCAAGCTCGGTGTTGGCGACGTAGCCCGGGGTGAACGGCCCCGCCACGACGCCGGCGACGAGATAGCCGACCAGCGGCGGCATCTTGAGGCGATTGGCGAGCGCGCCGAAGATGAATGCCAGCACCAGACCCGCGACAATGGTCGAGATCAGGGACGTATCATGCGGCATCACTCAGGCTCCAGGCGCGGCGGATGGGTGCGGTCGTCCCCCGAACATGGGGTCGTTCGAGCCGCCGCGCAATGCAGCCAAAGGCAGAATGCGGGCGAAATCATGGGCCGGAATGCAAAGGGCCGGCGTGAGCCGGCCCTTTGTCGCGGGTCGGCGCTGCTTTATTCCGTCGTCGTCACCGGCAGCACCGTGGCTGTGATGCGTCCGGCATCGCCAGCCAACACGGCCTCGCGCAGGTCGCTGAGGAAGGCGCGGTTGCTTTCGCTCTGCGGCACCGCCTGGTCGAACAGCGGCTTCTCCGACGCGACGACGAGCAGCATCTCGTCGCCCACCGGCTTCTGCACCTGCAGGGTAGCGCTGTTGGGTTGGGTTGCCCCGAACTTGAGCTGGGTGTGCGGCGCGCGGGCCTTGAGCGCGGCGGAACTCGGCTGCGCCAACGTCGTCACCGTGCCGTCGGCCGAGAAATAGCTTGCATAGACATAGCTGGCAAAGCCGGGGGATTCGACGCCGATATTGACGCTGTCGCCGACCTTGGGTGTAGTCGGGTCGATCACGGCCTGCGGCAAGTCGCTGTCGGCAAGCTGGCTCGCCAGCGTCAGCTTCACCTCGCAGGCCGGCCACGGCGCGAGCGCAATACCGGTAGTGTCGGCCTTGCCCTTGAGCAGACCGGTGACGCGGTCGAGCTCAGACTGCGTGCCGACAAAGCCGGTGGCGATCGCGTTGCCGTCGCTGTCGAGCGCCAGGTCGACCTTGCCGCATTGCAGGCTGCCCAGATCGACCTTCGGCAGGCCGGCGCCGATGTCCCGGCTGGCTTCGTCCGGTCGCACGTTGAGGATCGGCGGCACGAACTTGTTGGTCGGTGGCGTATCGACGATCGCATCGGCGGTGAAGTCGGCCTGCGTCAGCGCCACCTGCGGATCGCCCGGCAGGTGCATGACGAAGCCTTCATACACCCTGTCCTTGAACGTGTCGTAGGTCATGCGGCCGTAGCCCTTGTCGCCCCAATCCGTCGACCACTGGTTGATGAACTTGAAGGTCTGCGTCTTGTCGTCGTAGCCCACCAGCGTGATCGCATGGCCGCCGGCGTCGGGCTGCGAACTGTCCGAATGCCAGATGCTGTTGGTCGGCGTGAGATCCATGAATGCATCGTCGAGCGAGGCGAGGATCACGACCGGATTGCCTTGCGCGAGGGCGCCCTTGACCTTGTCGAGGTCGGGATCGTTCTGCTGATCCCAGACCTGCTCGTAGCTCTCGATCTTGAAGTCGTTGGCCTGCGTCCGCAAGCGGGCCGCCGGCCGCGGACACTTGGTATCGTCATACGGGAAATCGGCCAGCGAATAGGCGCCCGCCAGCAGCACGTCCATCGCGTCGGGGATGTAGGCCCCCTGCTCGCAATCGTCGCCGATGTGGATGATATCGAACAGCCAGGCCGGACTCGGCACGTTCTGCTTCTGCGTCGTATCCCGATGCTCGATCTGTTCGGCATAGTAGGCGCGCGCAGCGTAGGCCGTGGCCCAGCCGACGCATGAACCCTGCTGGCCCTGGTCGCCGACCGGCGGCATGTAGCGCGACAGGTCGACCGCCGCCGGCAGGAAATCGCGGAACACCGGCGCCTGCGCGATCGACTGCTTGAGCGCCGGCGGCGTCGGCACGCCGCCAAGCGCACGATGCTGTTCCTGCGCCGCCGTGCCACCGGCCAAAGCAAGGATAAGGGCGGATGCGGCCAGCGCACCCAACCCCGCAAGTTTCAGACTTTGCATGTCACCCTCAACGTACGAACCGAGCCTGTCGTACGGAAACGCTAGCATGCGGATGCGGGCAGCACCAAGACGGAGTCGTGGCGCCGGAACGGGAGTTTAGTGGCGACTAGGCGAAGGTGACGGCGTCGCGCAACAGGGGGGCGGCCGCATCCTTGTCGGAGAGCAGCGGCGCTGCATCCGCCGGCCAGGCGATCCTGAGGTCGGGATCGTCCCAGCGGATCGAGCGCTCCGCGGTGGGCGCATAGTAGTCGGTGGTCTTGTAGAGCACCTCACTGCCCTCGCGCAGCGCCATGAAGCCATGCGCGAAGCCCTCGGGTATCCAGAGCTGTTTGCGATTTTCGGCGCTCAGGACTTCGGCGACCCAGCGGCCGAAATTGGGCGAAGAGCGGCGGATATCGACGGCGACGTCGAAGATGGCGCCGGCCAGCACTCGCACCAGCTTGCCCTGCGGCGCCGGCTCGACCTGGTAATGTAGCCCGCGCACCACGCCGCGCCGGCTCACCGACTGGTTGTCCTGCACGAACGCCGGTTCGCGTCCCGCCGCCGCGGCGAAGCGCTTGAGATTGAAGCCCTCGAAGAAGGCGCCGCGCGCATCCTCGAACACCCTGGGCTCGAACAGCAGCACCTCAGGCAGCGCCAGCGGCGTAACGTTCATCGCCTGGCCTCGGCCACGAGACCCTGCAGGTAGCGGCCATAGCCGGAGCTTGCGAGCGGCGCCGCGAGCCTGAGCAGCGCCCCGTCATCGATCCAGCCGTTTCGCCACGCGACCTCTTCGGGGCAGGCGATCTTGAAGCCCTGCCGCTTTTCGATCGTCGATACGAACTGCCCGGCGTCGAGCAGGGAATCGTGGGTGCCGGTGTCGAGCCAGGCAAAGCCGCGGCCCAGCGTTTCAACCGTCAGTGCGCCGCGCTCGAGGTAAAGCCGGTTGAGGTCGGTGATCTCGAGCTCGCCGCGCGGCGACGGCCGCAGCGACTTCGCCAACCGAACCACGTCCGCATCGTAGAAGTAGAGTCCCGTTACAGCGTAGTTCGACTTGGGCGCCTTCGGCTTTTCTTCAAGCGAGGTGGCGCGGCCATCGGCATCGAAGCCGACCACACCGTAGCGCTCTGGGTCGACGACGTGATGCGCAAACACCGTGGCGCCGCTGGATCGGGCATCGGCCCGCTGCAGCATCACCGGCAAATCGTGACCGAAGAACAGGTTGTCGCCCAGCACCAGGGCCGACGGCCCGCCATCGATGAAGCGCTCCCCGATGAGGAAGGCCTGCGCCAGCCCCTCGGGCCTGGGTTGCGCCGCAAAGCTCAGATTGAGCCCCCAGGCCGACGCGCCGGCGAAGAGCCGCTCGAACAGTGGCAGATCGTGCGGCGTCGAGATGATCAGGATATCGCGGATGCCGCCACTCATCAGCGTCGACAGCGGATAGTAGATCATCGGCTTGTCGTAGACCGGCAGCAGCTGCTTGCTGATCGGCGCCGTCGCCGGCATCAGCCGCGTCCCTGCTCCGCCGGCCAGAATAATGCCCTTGCGCGTCACACCCTGCCCTCGCTGTGGAGCGTCGTTATCAACTGCCGGATGCCGTCTTGCCAAGGGGGGAGTGTGACCCCGAAGGCGGTGCGCAGCTTGGTCGTATCGAGCCGCGAATTGGCCGGCCGCCTGGCTCGGGCCGGATACTCCGAGGCGCCGATCGGCACGATCGCGTCAGGCGCGGCCTTGAGCATTGCGCCCGCAGCGCGCGCTTCCGCCACGAGGAATTGTGCCAGACCATGCCAATTGGTCTCGCCCGCTGCGGCAAGATGATAGAGCCCGCGCTTGCCCGGATCGGCCAACGCCTGCGGGATCGCCGCGGCGGTAACGGCCGCGATGAGGCCGGCCGAGGTCGGCGCGCCCCACTGGTCGACCACCACGGTCAGCCGGTCCCGCTCTTTGGCCAGCCGCAGGATGGTGAGCGGAAAATTCCTGCCGTGATCGGCGTAGACCCAGCTGGTGCGGAAGATAAGGTGCCGCGCGCCGGCCTGCCGCAGCAGTGCTTCGCCGGCGAGCTTGCTCGCACCATAGACCGAGGCGGGGCTGGTCGGCTGCTCCTCGGTCTGGAAGCCCTGGGCCAGTCCGTCATAGACATAGTCGGTGGAATAGTGGACGACGAGCGCGCCGATCTCGTGCGCCGCCTTGCCGATGGCGCCGACGGCGTCGGCATTGATGGTCCAGGCGCGGGTGCGATCGTCCTCCGCTGCATCGACCGCCGTATAGGCTGCGGCATTGACCACGACCTCCGGACGCTCGGCGGCGATGCGCGCCGTCACCTGCTCCGGATACTCGAGATCGGCTTCGGCGCGGCTCAGCGCCAGCACCTGCCCGAGTGGCGCCAGCGCCGACTGCAACGCACGGCCGACCTGTCCGTCCTTGCCCAGAACCAGCAGTTTCACGCGTAGTGCTCGGCGACCCAGTCGCGATAGGCACCCGAGGTTACGTCGCGCACCCAGTCGCCATGGTCGAGGTACCACAGCACCGTATCCTCGATCCCCTCCGCGAACGAGCGCGACGGCGACCAGCCAAGTTCACGCTGCAGCTTGCCCGCATCGATCGCGTAGCGCCTGTCGTGCCCGGGCCGGTCCTTCACGAAGCTCATCTGCTCGCGATAGGAGCCGGCGTTTCGCGGCCTGTGTCGATCGAGAAGATCGCAGATGGCGCCGATGACCTCGAGATTGGTGCGCTCGGCATTGCCGCCGATGGCATAAGTCTGCCCCGGCACGCCCTGCGAAAGGATCGCCGCCAGCGCCGCGCAATGGTCGCCAACGTGCAGCCAGTCGCGCACCTGTTGGCCATCGCCATAGATCGGCAGCGGCTTGCCGTTCAGCGCATTGTTGATGACCAGCGGGATCAGCTTTTCCGGAAACTGGTACGGCCCGTAGTTGTTCGAGCAGTTGGAGATCAGCGTGTTGAGCCCGAACGTCTCGTGCCAGGCGCGTACGAGGTGATCGGCGCCGGCCTTGCTGGCGGCGTAGGGGCTGTTGGGCGCATAGGGCGTCGTCTCGCAGAATTTCGGGTCGGCCGCGCCCAGCGTGCCGAACACCTCGTCGGTCGAGACCTGCAGGTAGCGGAAGCGCTCGCGCCGGGCCGGATGTGCCTCGACATAGCTGCGGACGGCCTCGAGCATCCTGAGCGTCCCCGTCACGTTGGTCTCGACGAACGCTTCGGGACCGCGGATCGAACGGTCGACGTGGCTCTCGGCAGCAAGGTTGGCAATCGTGTCGATGCCCTCGGCCTCGAGCAGCCCGGTCACCAGCGCCTGGTCGAGGATCGAGCCTTTGACGAAGCGGTAGCGCGGATCGGCCTGCACGGGCGCAAGGTTCTGCAGATTGCCCGCATAGGTCAGGGCGTCGAGCACCACCACGCGGTCAGTCCCCTGCGCCAGAAGATGGGCAACCAGGTTCGAGCCGATGAACCCGGCGCCGCCGGTAACGAGAATACGCAAACGGTCCCCCTTTGTGGGGTCGGACGGTAACGGCGGGGACAGCCTCTGCCTAGTACGCTTTTATAGCGCCCGGCCTCGTCTGCGCAAAATATGATCATCACTAGAATACCGCCTACAATTTGGGCAAACGCCCGAGAAACGGCCGTTACGCGCCTCTGCTAAACCATTGATTCTGAACGGCCGCCGGGCTGGCACGCTTCCTGCATTTTTCATCCGCGAGCGCTTTTCGGCGCTGAACCCCGCATCCGCTCCCGGGTGCGTCCATGGCAGAGCCACCGTCCGCCTGTCTCCGGCCTCCCCGGAGCCTGACCGCCGGAGCTTTGCCGTTTCCCGCCCGGCCGAGGCGCCTGGGCCAACACGAGGAACGGCATGTACAACGACACCATCGACCAGTTCGCCGAGACCGCGGCCAAAAAGGTGAAGGCCCTCGGCGACAGCCCACTCGGCTTCCTCATCGGCTCGATGATGGCCGGGGCCTATATCGGGCTCGGCATCATCGCCATTCTCTCGGTCGGGCAAGGGCTCGATCCGTCGATCCGCCCGCTGGTGATGGGCCTGACCTTCGCCCTCGCGCTGACGCTCGTGGTGTTCGCCGGCGCCGAGCTCTTCACCGGCCACACCATGCTGATGACCTTCGGCCTCGTGCGCGGCAAGGTCGGGCCGGGCGGCCTCGTGGCCGACTGGGTGATGACCTGGGTCGGCAACCTGCTGGGCGCCATGGTGCTGGCGACAATCTTCTGGATCGGCGGCGGCGGCGCCATCCTCAAGCAGGGCGCCGACCTGATCTATGCCACCGCCGACGCCAAGATGCATGCGGCGCCGCTGGCGCTGGTGGCCAAGGGCATCCTCTGCAACTGGCTGGTCTGCCTCGCCATCTGGATGGCGGCGCGCACCAGCAACGACATGGCCAAGCTGGTCATCCTCTTCTGGTGCCTGTTCGCCTTCATCGCCTCGGGCTTCGAGCACTCGGTCGCCAACATGACCGTGTTCGCCATCGCGCTGCTCGGCAATCACCCCGACACCGTCACCATCGGCGGCGCGTTCTACAACCTGGGCTGGGTGACACTCGGCAATGTCATCGCCGGGGTCGTGTTCGTCGGCTTCGGCTATGCCCTGTCATCGGGCCGCGCCAAAACGGCCGCCCTCCCCGCTGATACCGTGGCGGTGCCCGCCGAATGACCGACGCCGCCACCGCCGACTTCACGCCGGAGCAGCGGCGCTATCTCGAAGGCCTCGTCGCCGGCATGAACGCCGCGCGCGCGGTGGTGGCGGCTCCGCCGGCAACCACGCCGACCGGACCCGACGCGCCGCAGCTCATCGCGCAGGCGCGCATCGAGGCGGCCGGCGGCAAGCTGACCGACCAGGAAAAGTTCAAGCGCGACGAGCACCCGCTCGACGCCTACGGCCGGCTGAAGGCCGAAGCCGCTGCCGGCGCCTGGCCCAAGCCGCCCGACAACTACCGCTGGCGCTGGCACGGGCTGTTCTATGTGGCGCCGAACCAGCAGAGCTTCATGTGCCGGCTGCGACTCCCCAACGGCATGCTCAACCACTGGCAGATGGCGGGCCTCGCGCTGCTCGCGACCTCGCACGGCGGCGGCTATGCACATGTGACGACGCGCGCCAACCTGCAGATTCGCGAGATCACCGCCGAGCGCGCCCCGAGCCTGCTCGAGGCCATCCAGGACCTCGGGATCGTCACCCGCGGCTCGGGGGCCGACAATATCCGCAACGTCACCGGCACCCCGACCGCCGGCATCGACCCGCAGGAGCTCATCGACACGCGGCCCTACGCCCGCGCCTGGCACGTCCACATCCTCAATGCGCGCGCGCTCTACGGCCTGCCGCGCAAGTTCAACGTCGCCTTCGACGGCGGCGGTCGCATTGCCGCGCTCGAGGACACCAACGATATCGGCTTCCAGGCGGTGGAGGTGGTGGACGGCGCCGGCGTCGAGCCCGGCATCTGGTTCCGCCTGCTGCTCGGCGGCATCACCGGTCACAAGGATTTTGCACGCCCGGCGGGCCTGTACCTCAAGCCCGAAGAGTCGACCGAAGTGGCCGACACGATCGTCCGCATCTTCATCGACCATGGCGACCGCACCGACCGCAACAAGGCGCGGCTCAAATACCTGCTCGACACCTGGGGCATCGACAAGTTCCTCAGCGAGATCGAGACGCGGCTCGGGCGGCCGCTGCTGCGCATTCCGGATGACTGCATCAAGGCCCGGCCGCGGCCCGACCGACTGGCGCATATCGGGGTCCACCGGCAGAAGCAGGCCGGCATGAACTGGATCGGCGTGGTGCTGAAGAGTGGCCGCCTGAGCGCTGCGCAGATGGAGGGCCTGAGCCGCATCGCCCGCGAGCTCGGCGACGGCGATATCCGCCTGACGGTTTGGCAGAACCTCATTCTATCCGGCGTGCGGGACGACAACGTCGATGCTGCAGTAGCAGCGATCGACGCGCTGGGACTGAGCACCAAAGCGACGCCGCTGCGTGCAGGACTCGTCTCGTGCACCGGCAACACCGGATGCAAGTTCGCCGCCTCAAACACCAAGGGAACGGCCGAGGCGATCGCCGAACATGTCGAGTCCCGGCTCGACCTGGACAGTCCAGTCAATATCCACCTGACCGGCTGCCACCACTCCTGCGCCCAGCACTACATCGGCGACATCGGTCTGCTCGCCGTGAAGATCAACACCGACGACGACGGCGAACCGACCGAAGGCTTTTC
>JBQCIY010000022.1:0-8337 GCA_051953275.1 Devosia sp.
TGGACGATGACTCCATGCTCTTGGGCGCCATCTCAGAGGTCGACGAGGCGACCGCCGGGGCCTCCGACGAGGACACTACCGCCGCCTCGCTGGACGATGACTCCATGCTCATCGGCGCCATCTCCGACGACGACGAGGCGACCGCCGGGGCCTCCGACGAGGACACTACCGCAGCCTCGCTGGACGATGACTCCATGCTCATCGGCGCCATCTCGGAGGACGACGAGCTTGCGGCTTCGACAGACGACACGGCCGAAGCGACGGCGGACGACACCGCCGCCGCTTCCGAGGAGGCGACGGATGAGACCACGGCTTCGGCCGAAGACACTGCCGACGAGGTCGCCGCCTCGACCGGGTTCGGCGCACTCGATGCCGCTTCCGAGGAACTGCTTGCCAGTTCAGACGATGCCGAGGGGGCCTCCGATGACGACACCACTGCCGGTGCTTCCGACGACGAGACGCTCGCGGGTGCTTCCGACGACGACGTGGCTAGGACAGCCGGTGCTTCTGACGAAGACGACACCACCGCCGGAGCTTCCGACGAGGACGATGCCACGACCGTCGGCGTCTCGGAGGACGAGGCAACCGCCGGAGCCGAGGATACCTCCGCCGATGAGGCCGCTGCCGCCTCGGACGACGGTGCGGCTGAGGATGACACGGCCGCCATGGTTTGCATTTCGACCGAAGACGTCGGTGCAGCCGACGAGGATGACGGCGGTGCTTCGGACGAGGATACGACCGCTGCCGACGGGGTGGCTTCCGAGGACGACGCAACCGGGGCGGCCGACGGCGCCTCCGAGGACGACGACACCGTCGCCATCATGGGGGTCTGCACGATCGAGGCAGACGAGGAGATCTCGGCGGCCTCGCTCGATTGCGACGACACCGCGGACGAGCTTTCCGAGGCCACCGATGACGTCGACGCGGCTTCCGATGACGAAGCGGGAGCAGACGACGATTCCGACGATGGCGACGAAGAGGTCTCCGATGCGCTGGAGGAATTGGACGACGCCGAAACCGAAGCGGACGAGGCTGCGGCAGCCTCCGAACTCTGCTGCGCCTCAGCCGAGGACGATGCAGCCGCCAGATCGGACGATGCCGACGCCTCCAGGCTGCTCGATGAGCTGGCATTGTTGTTATTGTTGTTTCCGCAGGCGCTGAGCAGCAGGGTGGCTGCCAGAACCACAGGGAGTCCGGCGATCAGTTTGATCTGCATGTGGGGGTTCCTCTTCGGTCGTTCTTATTCACCGAGCCCTCGGCGAGGCCCTACGCGGAAAGTGTTACACCATCGAGCGCAGACTTGCCGTGACCGCTTTATGGCAAGTCACGGTATTTTGCGTAGCTCTACGCGCAACTCAAGAATTCGATCCGATCATTGGGCCAGGGTGACGGCGATGTTGACCGCCGCGGCGACGATTACCGTATTGAAGAAGAACGCAAAAATGCCGTGGACCACGACCAGGCGGCGCATCGCATTGGTGGTGATCGCAGTGTCGGAGGTCTGCGCGGTCATGCCGATAACGTAGGCGAAGTAGAGGAACGCGGTCCCATCAGGGCTCTCGCCGCCCGGAAAATCGAGACCTGCGACCACCCTGCCCGATTTCTTGCGGCCGCGCTCCTCCCGCGGCGCCTGGTAGTATTGTGAGGCATAGTGCATCGCCCACATGGTGTGCACGGCCAGCCAGCCGAGCACCACCGAGGCAACGCTGGCGGCGAGCTGCAGCGGCGCGCGGTGCTGACCTTCGCTGACCACAACGAACAGCGACACCATCGCCACGATCACCGCGCCCAGCATCACCAGCAGGATGAAGGGCGCCGGCTCGTCTTCCTCGGCCGCGCGGGTCTTGAGGAATTCGACGTCCATCTTCCGGGCGGCGGCGAGCGTCGTCACCAGATAGACCAGGAAAAACACGTTGGCTCCGCTTGCAACGGCGATATTGCCCGCAAGCGCCGCGGCGATGCCGCCGGCGATCAGCCCCAGCAGCACCGCAATGTAGAAGTTGCGATGCCGCGACCAGTTGAAGCGCTCCACCCTGCCCTCCCCCGTTCTGCGGAGCTTAGCCGCTGGCGCGGCAAGAGAAAATGTTGCCAGAACGACCGGATGGGCTAAGGAGAGACATGCCGCACCCTCGCCTCGCCTTTCACACCTGGCCGGCCGCCGTTTACGCGATCGGTGACGTGCACGGCTGCCTTGAGCAACTGGTCGCGCTGGAGGCGCTGATCGCCGCTGACGGGGAGGAGATCGACGGCGAAAAGTGGCTGGTCACGATCGGCGATCACATCGATCGCGGACCGGACTCCCACGGTGTCATCGAGCATGTGATGGGTTCCGCACCAGCCGGCTTCCGCCGCTTCAGCCTGTTGGGCAACCACGAGGTGATGCTGCTGGATTTCCTCAGCAATCCGGTTGCTCATTCATACTATCTCGAGGAAGGCGGCCTCACGACACTCCGCTCTTACGACATTGCGCTCGACTACCCCCCATTCCGCTCCGCGAGCGAACCGGCCGCGCAGCTGGCCGCTGCCTTCCCACGCGACCATGCCGGGTTCATTGCGGAGCTACCGGTCTATCTGTCCTTGCCCGGCTGGCTGTTCGTTCACGCCGGCATCCGGCCCGGTATTCCGCTCGGGATGCAGACCGACGACGATCTGGTGTGGATTCGGGCGCCGTTCCTGACATCACAGCTCACCGGTGGCCTCCGGGTCGTGCACGGACATACGCCCGGGCGCGATATCGTCACGACGCCGCACCGGATCGATATCGACACACACTGCTTTCACACCGGCCGGCTGTCGGCCGTGCGCGTGAAACCTGACGGGACGACGAAGTTCTTCTCGGTCACCGGCCCAGCGGCGGATTGACCCTAGGCCGCCGGCAGTCCGCTGCCGGGGACTTCCTGCCATGTGGCGATCTGATAGATGAAAACCCCAGCGCGCACGCCGGGATCCTCCTCCATCAAGAGCGTCACTTCGCTCTCCGGGACGGTGAAAACGGAGATTCCGACGATCTCGCCGCCGCCCGCCAGTGGCCCGACCAGTGCCTTCTTGCCCTCCGCCTTCAGCCGCATGTTGCGGCGCACATGTTCCCAAACGATGGCCTTCTGTTCCGGCGAGCGCGCATCGGGCAGTTCGTAAACAGGCCCCTTTTTGAGGAAGACCAGTATGTACGGACGCGACGCGGCCATTTGGGCTCGCATGTATTCTTCTGTAATTTCAGTCAAATCCTGCTCCCTCGAAAGCGCGATCTTAACACTGTGGCTTAAGCCTTCCCTATGGCTTTCCGACCCAGAATGAGCCCGGCTCAACCAATCGGGAGCGGCCGTTCCGCCGCAAGGCCCCATGCTTCGCCCTCTTGCCGGTCTCGCCGTTGCAGCAATGCTGCTCGTTCCCTCTTTCGCCTTTGCCGACGACTGGCTCGCGGCGCAGTTGCGCGGGGACGTGTTCGTCTATGTCGACAACCAATGGCAGCCGCTCAAGCGCGGCGGCATCGTCCCCGATACCGAGATGATCCGGACCATGGCCAGCGGCCATGCGACCTTCACGCGCGGTCAGGAAACGGTCGAGGTCGAGCCGAACACCCAACTCCAGATTTTGGACAAAGGGCACGCCAAGCCCTTCACCACCGTCAAGCAGTATTTCGGCTCCATTTCGGTCGAAGCCCAGGTCGAGAACGTGCAGCACTTCGCGGTGGACACGCCGTTTCTTGCGGCGGTGGTGAAGGGCACCCGCTTCACCGTGACCTCCGGCAAGACTGGCTCATCGGTCAGCGTGCAACGTGGCCATGTGGCGGTCGAGGACTTCCATGGCCACTCGCACACCCTGCTCTCGGTCGGACAGACCGCCACCGTCGACGTGGTCAAGACTGACGGACAGATCGTGGTCGGCGGCACCGGAGATCTTCCGCCTGTAACCGACGCCAAGGGCAAACCGGTGATCGACACGACCAGCACTATCGGTCCGGAAAATATCTCCCATGGTCTCGTCAATGCAGACATCGGTAACGGACACGGCGTTACAGTCGGCATCGGCCCGAACAACGACGTTGCGTCGGTTGGGCTCGGCGGTGACGGCGGGCTTGTGCACCTGAGCGTGGTTGGGCCCGGCGGCTCGGATGATCAAGGCCAGGACGGCAATGATCACGGCGAAGACGGGGACAGCCAAGGTGACCATCACGGCGGCGGCTTGCTGAACGTCAACCTCGGGATGCTGCATATCGGACTTTGAGGACGGATGGTCGGGGGCATCGGCAGTAGAACCAAGCAGGTCATCGGCCACCTGGCCGTGTTGCTGGCTTATGCGGTGATCATCGGCCTCTTTCTGGGCGGCGTCCTCACTCCGGTCGACAATGCCTTACGCGATCTTCGCTTTTCGGCGCAGCCGCGAGCCGCCAGCGGCGACATCATCTTCGTCGACATCGATTCCAAGAGCCTGGGCAGCGTCGGAGTCTGGCCATGGCCCCGGCACATCCACGCCGACCTTCTCAATGCGCTGATGGCGCTCGATGCCGGCGACGTCGTGTTCGACGTCGACTTCAGCGTGCCATCCACGCCGGGCGAAGATGCGGCGTTCGCCACGGCGCTGCAGAATGCCGGAGGGTATGCACATCTGGCGGCCTTCCAGCAGCAAAGCGGGCGAGGCGCCAACGGCTACAACCTGCCGCTGCCGAGTTTCCGCGCCTTTGCCGATCCGGTCGCGGTCAACGTGCAGCTTGATGCCGACGGACTGGTGCGGACCTATCCATTCGCCCTGGCCATCGGCGGTGAAGCGATCGCCTCGGTCGCGTCGCTGTTCGCGGATGCGAAGGGACCGGTCGGAGGCGGCTTCAACATCGACTATTCGATCGACCCCAGAACCATCGACCGCATCTCCGCCGCCGATGTCCTTGCCGGCAAGGTCGACCCAAAGCGCGTCGCGGGCAAGAAGGTCATCATCGGGGCCTCGGCCGTGGAGTTGCGCGATTTCTTCATCGTGCCGCGCTTCGGCGCCATTCCTGGCGCGTTGCTGCAGGCGGTTGCCAGCGAGACCCTGAAGCAGGGCCGCGCCCTGCAGCCGGCCAGCTCCTTGCCGGTCGCGATCATGGTCGGACTCATGGGCCTGTTGGCCTTGTTCGGACGTCGGCGCTTACCTGTCGCGTCGGCGCTGTTCGCCGCCCTCATCATCTCCGCGGCCGCCGAGACGGCGGCGCTGTGGCTCCAGCTTGACCGGGCGCTCCTCGTCGACACCGCGGCCGTCCACATCGCCTCCATCGGGCTGGTCCTGTCGGTGTTCGCCACGGAGCTGATCCGACGTGGAGAGCAGCGCCTCAATGCCACGCGCGAACGCGATGCCGTGCGCCGCATCCTCGACCGCGTCGTCACCGACAATTTCGATGGCGTGGTCATCGCCAATGCGGAGGACCGGATCGTCGCGGCCAGCCAGTTCGCTGGAACGCTGCTCGAACGGTCACTCGACGGGATGTCGCTAGATGTCCTGCCCGACAAGTTCGCCATGCTGCTGCGCGCAGCCCTCGAAGGGCGCGGCGAGCACGGCGAGCTGACCCTGCAGCTCGGCGAGAGCGACCGCGTACTCGAATACGTCGTTACCCATTCGAGCGTCGAGCTGGGCAGCGGGCAAAGCCCGGTCGCGTGTCTCACCTTCCGTGACATCACCGACCGGCGCAAGGCCGAGGACAAACTGCGCTACCTCGGCACACACGATCCGATGACCGGCGCACTTTCGCGTCTCCGGCTGGTCGAGCTGATCGAAAGCGCGTTTACGGGCGGACGGGATGTCGGCCTTGTGCTGGTCGACCTCCGGCGCTTCCGCATCATCAACGATACGCTCGGTCATCGCCAGGGCGACATGCTGCTCAAGCAGGTGGTCAGCAGGCTCAGGAGCATGGGGCCGGACGCGGTCGCGCGTCTCGGCGGCGACAGCTTCGCCCTGCTGGTTCCGGACATGCCCGACGACAAGCTGCGCGGCTTCTGCGAAACCGTGGCGCAGTGGCTGGCCTTTCCCTATCAGCTCGCCGACCGGCACCAGGCGATCATCGCGGCGAGCGCGGGCGCTACGACGTCGGCGGTTTCGGGGCGCGATGCCGAACTGCTGCTCAGCCACGCAGACATGGCGCTGTCCGTCGCCAAGCTGGGCTCGGGCAAGGGCGTCGCGCTGTTCACACCTGACATGGACGCGCGACTGAAGAGCCGGCAGGAGATGGACGCTGCGTTGCGGCTGGCGCTGGTGCAACGCGAGTTCCACCTGTTCTACCAGCCCCAGGTCGAGCTGGCGGCCGGCGAGTTGGCGGGCGCCGAAGCGCTGGCGCGCTGGACGCATCCGACGCTCGGTCCGATCTCGCCGGCGCAGTTCATTCCAGCGGCGGAGGAGACCGGTCTCATTGTCGAGCTCGGCCGCTGGGCGCTCAATGCCGCCTGCACGGAAGCCGCCAATTGGCCGGCCGAACTCAAGATCGCCGTCAATGTCTCGCCGGTGCAGTTCGAGCTCTCCAATCTCGTCACCGACATCAAGGATGCGCTGGCGCGGACGGGTCTTGATCCATGGCGGCTCGAGATCGAGATCACCGAAGGCATCTTCGTCAAAGATTTCGAGGCAACCACCGCCAAGCTGCGGGCAATCCGCCAGCTCGGCGTGGGGATCGCGATAGACGATTTCGGCACCGGTTACTCCTCCTTGAGCTATCTGGGGCAACTGCCGGTCGACAAGATCAAGATCGACCAGAGCTTCGTGCGGCGCCTGCCGGCCGACACCGAAGCCGCAGCCATCATCCGCGCCGTCATCGGACTGGGCGAGTCGCTGGGCAAGCGGATCATCGCCGAGGGGATCGAAACGGCAGACCAGGCCTGGATGCTGCAGATGATGGGCTGCCGGCTCGGCCAGGGTTATCATTTCGGCCGGCCGATGAGCGCCGCCGATTTTGCCGAGCGTCTCGCGGGTCCGAAGAGCCTCGCGATGTCGGCATGAGGCTTGCCCGACCAACCTTCGCGGTGATAGCAGACCGCAGTCGCCGGTATAGCTCAGTTGGTAGAGCACCTGATTTGTAATCAGGGGGTCACGGGTTCAAATCCTGTTGCCGGCACCAAAACTCCCCCTGAGATTTCAATCAGGTAGGCCGACAAGCTAAACAGAGTTTCTGTGTGCAAGTTACTTGCTGTGCCACTGCTGTGTCCGTCGCTGGCTCGACCTTGTAGATGCTGTTGCTGGCGCGGTAGATCTGCAGTGGCCGGGGTCACTTCGGGCGACTAGCTTTTGAGCTGCAGGGCCGCCGCTCGGGCTAGAGGCCGAGGTGGAGTCGGCCAAGGTTGACGCCGATTCCTCCGGTGCCGGCACTCACGCCGACAGACGCGGGCCCGGCGATCACACCTGCGGAGATGCCGCCGCCCCCCGCATTTGCGCTCACCGACAGGCTGCCGACACTGGCGCTGGCCGAGATGCCACGTGAGGCGCCCCCGGCCGAAGCGTCCGAGGCATTGGAGCCCGCCGACGCGCTCGAACCCGTCGACGTCTTCATCGGCTCGCCCTTCGAATTGACCACGGCCGGCAAATTGCCTTCGCCGCTGACCACGGTCGCCCCGCCCGTCTTGACGGTGTCGACCACTGCCGACTGACCCACGGCCAGCAGCACGCTGCTCTTGTCGCCCGTGTTGTCGACTTCGACGTGCCCTCGGCGAACCTCCACGCGGCTTCCGGTCTTGCCCGAAGCCACCGTGAATCGCGTACCCTTCACCACCGCCGCGAGATAGGGCGTCTCTACGGCGAAGTGCTGGACGTTGCGAACCTGGGCCTCGACCGACACGGTGCCCATGGCTTCCTTGACGGTCGTGAACGGCTTGGCGCCGCCCTTGTCGAAGATCTGGATTTGCGTGTTGGGGCCGAGCTCGACCGTTTCGCCGCCCCGCGTGAAGGTCACGTGGCCCGTCGCAAGCGTCCGGATCACCCGGCTGTCGGACACCACCATGCCCCGCTCGAGGGGTTGCCACTGCTTGTCGACCCACTGCACGACGGGCCCGCGCAGCTTGTCGGCCACCCAATCGTCGGCCAGCGCTGCTGTTGAGATGGCGGCCAGAATGATAGCGAGACTGAAGACCCAGAACCTGCCCATGGCACAGCTCCGATGTTTCTTGACGAACTGCTTGTGCACCCGGAGGCGATGAGGAAGGCTTAAGTCGCGCCGTTAACCGCGCATTTCGCGATTGCCGACAAGTTGAGGGATCATGGTCGAGATTACCGATGAGGACATGCGGAAGCGGCTCGCGACGGTGCGCGCCTACACGACGGTCCTGCTCAAGAAGGGCCCCCTCTACGAACCTCCGCAGTCGCGTTCGCCCGAGCAGGCCCGGATTG